>JADFNO010000117.1 GCA_022563315.1 Planctomycetota bacterium
ACGGCTCGGCCGATCTAGGATGAAGCGGTCGGGCGAGGCCCCGACACTTGGGGCGCTTAGCTCAGTTGGCTAGAGCACCGCCGTTACGTGGCGGGGGTCACAGGTTCGAGTCCTGTAGCGCCCATGATGAAGCAGCGCTCGGCGTTGAGCGGTCGGCCCCAGGGTGCTGGGCTCGATCCTCGGGACGAACCGGAATCGGTTTCTCGTTGAGCGCCGTCCGATAATTTGAGGGCATGGGCAGGAGCGAATCGGATCACTTCCCGCAAGAGGGGCGAGATTCCGGCGAAGTTTGTTTGCGCAACTGAAACCGCCGATAGTTCAGGAGCCACATTCCGGGGCAGCGTATTACCGCGTCATCGAAAGGGGATCGACGATGCTGAGCACTACCCCCGACACCGGCTTCTTCGTGCAAGTTCCGGATGAATCCGTTCAGCGCCTCCTGCATTCGGCGGTCATTCAAGGGTTCGTCAACAGCACGTATACGGCCGATCTGCACGAGGACGCGGCGCCGCTCGAAAGCGGCCAGGACATCTTCGTCTACTACGAATCGAACGGTAAGTTCAAGCGTCAGTCGGCCCGCATCGTCGCGATCGTAGACACACCATCGGGCCGCACGTTCAGCTTCCGGTTCGCCGGGGACGCAGTGTCGGGAGAGGGCCGCCGGTGCTATCGCGTATCGACGGTTATGGCGGTGGTGACCGCGACGCTGGGCGACGAGGAGAATTGCCCGGTGGTCGACGTCAGCGCGACGGGATTTGCCGTGATCGCCGCCGAGCAATACATGGTCACGGACATCATCGAGGTGACCATCCGATTCGAAGGTGAGACGTTCAACGGTCGAGGCCGCATCGAGAGCGCTCGAGAACTGGGGGTGGGCCGGACCCGCTATGGTTTGCATTGCGTTGACGGCAAATCGACCGACGAGACGCTATCCAAGGGACTGCAGCAGATCAGCGCCGCCGTCCAACGCCAACATCTTCGCCGTCTATCCCGAGCCGGCTGAATCTCGTCTCGATCACTCGACAAAGCAGCCGAGCAGTGCGACGCGCTTGGACCATGCGTCCGGCTCGTCGGCGTGTTCGGACGAGCGCTCCGCAGAGGGCGTTGCGGCCCAGGGGTATTTGTGAATCTGCTCGATCGCGTGCGAGTAGCGGATGAGGTGATCGAAGCGGTCTCGGCTCTCGGCGGTGAGGTCGAATCCGACGATGTCCCCGAGGCGATGCTGTACAGGCTCGTTGACGATGCTGACGAATCGATCGGGGGCGGCGCAGGCCAGCAAACGCGAAAGGTCGGTAATCGTCACGCCGTCGCGAACGAGCAAGGGCGACAGCGCGTGGCGGAGGGTGCCGGCGGTCGGATCGGCGACGCAGCGTTGAACAGCGCGATGCACCATTGCCGCGAACGATCGATCGTCGCGAATGAAAGCGCGGAACTTCGGACCGGCGAGGCGCCCCATCCATGCCGCGGGCAGTTTCATTCCGAACAGGTCCGCACACGTTGCCCGGTCGGACCATCGTTGCGGCCCGGCGTGGAAGGCGGCCGACCCGTAGTTGATTCCCGCCAGCCAGCCCTTGGCCCCGGTGAGCGTGTGCTGCGATTTGTCACCGCGTCGTTCCTGCGTTTCCAAAAGGGCTTTCCAATAGGTCTCCCATTCGCACTGTCGCAGTTGCTGCCAGCTCAACGGCGACGCGAATCCGCCCACTACCGGCTTGGCTTCGATCATCTGCCCGGCCCGTTTGCCCGTCTTTCGTGTTATCTTGGCGTGTTCTTCGTACCGTTGCCGGTGCGCCTTGAGCATCGCTTCGTTCACCGGCGAACACTTGATGCTCTCGGACCAATCAAGCAGATCAAGAATCGTTTCGCCTGCGTCGTCGGTTCCGTCGAACGTGTTCGACTCGCAGAGCACCGCCGCTTCCAAATCGTCAGACATTGATGCGTCGGTCGCATCGAAGCTTCCTACGATGGCGCCGGTCCACCAGTCTTTCTCGTTGTCAAATAAATACACGTTGGCGTGGAAGCGTTGAATCTCGCGCGAGCCGAACTTGCCGGGGATAAACGTGCCGACATTGGCGCCGGCTTTGAGAAGCGCTTCGATCGCTGGCGGCGATGTCTGAACACTGAGGTTCGTGGTAAGGTTCACTTCAACCCCGCGCTTGGCCGCGCGTGACAGGAACTGCGCGAGCTTCTCATCGTCAAAGGAAGCGACGAAGATATCGATCCGCTCGGAGGCGTCGATGAGTTGCTTGAGCTGTGATCGGATCTCGCGCGGGGAGGAAAGGAATTGAGTCGGCATTTGAGTCCTTTCAGCAGACGACTGCGAACGGCGGGATTGTACACGGGCCCTTGAGCCCCCGCACTTGGGGGGCGGCGTCATTGAGTGGGGTCGGCCCGTCTCCAAAAGCGAGGAGTCCCTGGAGAGTCTGTTCGACCCAAGGCCGCAAATGAGGCCAAAGATTCGCCCCGGGAGTTGTCTCAGAGGGATCGACGGGGCAAGTCGAGCCTCCGGCCGGCAGCCGCGGTGAGCCGCTATGGTTCGCCTATGAAGCGTTGGCACAAGAGCCTACTACTCTGCCTGCTCGTTGGGGCTGTGGCGAACGTGGGTGTCGCTTGGGTCGGAGCGGTTTGCACGCTTGGGATCCACCTGCCACAGAAGCCCTCAGATCGTTCCGTCCAGATCGGTCGATCACTTTGGACCAAATACGCGCCGGTTGGTGCAGCTCCGATACCGAATATCCAGATCGGCGGAGCGAACTTTGCCGGCGAGTTTTGCATCATGTTCGCCGAAAGCGAACCGCTCATTGTGAATGTGCACTTTGAATGTACGGGGTGGCCGTTGAAGTCTCTTGCAGCAGTAGTAGTCGAATCGCGGAGGCCGCCGGCGGTCAAGTACAGTGAACAGGAGTTGATCGGCGGCATTGGGCTCAATTGGAGAAGCGGAGGTGGCCCCATACTGCCCTACCTTCCGGTATGGCGCGGCCTGATCGTGAACACCGTCCTCTGCGGGGCGATGTTCTGGCTGATGTTCGCGTCCTGGCCCATCGGTCGCCGCCTTATTCGCAGCCGCCGAGGCCTGTGCCTTTGGTGTGGGTACGACCTTCACGGGACCGAGCACGACCGTTGCCCGGAATGTGGCAGAGCTGCTTCGGGCAGTCGTCTTCGATCAAACGGATCGTAGGATGAGCGAATGGCGATGATGCGGTACTGCCTTGAGTGTGGGTACAGCAGGCAAGGCCTGTCACAGGATACGGTTTGCCCGGAATGTGGCAAGGCGGATGTCTTTGAACAACAACGGGAAGTGTGCGCTTCGTTGGCGGCTCGACCTTGGTCGCTGCTATGGCGTGTCATGACGTTGCGCCGTCTACCCAAAGGCTGGTGGGTTGTGTTTGAGGACGAGCCTCCGTCGCGGTTCCAACCTTGGCAGATCCTCGTCACCGGGGTATTGATCTTGCTCACGTTCTGCGCATTGAGCCTGTTCGTACGGATCGAATCGACGACGACCTCGTTCTTGTACGATGTGAACGATCCGCAGCGATCGGTGATCACTGAATTCGGCGTACGAATTGATAGCCACCACCTAACGACCATCGGTATCTCCTACCACCTTCAATTTCGGCAGACGTCTGCGCAGCGTGTGGGGCCGAATCTGAGAACCGGTTACAAACGATCAACCCGGTTTGCGTTCGGTCGTGATCTATCTAGGCGTCGGTCGGACCTGAGATTCGTAGGCAATGTGCTGGCCTATACCATCGCGTTTTGGCTGCTGAGCCGGTTTGTGTGGTTGCCGCTCATCGCCCGAGATCGGCGCGCGTCAGCATTTCGACACGCGGCCCGGCAGACCGCTGTGATCTACGTTGCGCATGTCGTTTGGGTAATTGCAGCTGCTGTGATGGGATTCGTGGTGATGGCCACAGCGAGTCTAGCCTCGACGGTTCCGCTCGACCGGATCTATGTACCTTGTGTCCTCCTGCGCGTGTTTGTGCTGATCGTCTGGCCCGCGGCATTGTGGTGGCAGGTGATGTCAGCTGACAGGCTCCGGTACGAATTTCCCAGGCGTATCTGGGCTGGGGTGCTCCTGTTCGGTCTTTCGCTGTTCGCCGTGGTCGGTCTCCGCAGCACGTGGCCGTGGTTTTGGTTGGGCTGGCAGTAGGGCGTGCAGGCACCGAATCACCACGCCATTAGCCTATGGACTCTCTCCCGAGGCTTCCCCGGCCGTGTGGGCGGGGCTGGCCCGGCGAAATCTAGACAATTCAGGTGGATCGCATCCATCAAGGTCGGTGGCTCGAATCATTGAGACAGCCGCGAGGGTCGGCTATTCTTACGGGTCCGGCCGCGATTGGCGGTCGCCTACCTCGGGGGCCTACGGGGACTGATTCGATGTTTCGATTCTCCTACCGAAAACCAGGGTTGGCGGGGTACGGCATGGTCGGTGCGTTGGTGCTGGCTGGGGCTGGCTGCTCGTCGATCGAGAAGGCCGCGCCCCGGCCTCGATCGGCCCGGGCGGACCGCTCGTTTCAAATCAACATTCCCCAGATCATGCGGGGCACGGTGGCCTCCGAGACCATCTTGGACGGCTACCGTCCGGTGGTGGTGCGGGGCTACGGCGTGGTGGTTGGGCTGAACGGGACGGGCTCGCGCGATCTGCCTCCGGATGTGCGGACCCACATGATCCAGGAGGCGTCGCGAAACGGCATCGGCCTGGAGAGCTCGGGATTCGGCAATGTCTCGCCCGAGCGGTTCCTGGACTCGATGGACACGGCGGTGGTGGTGGTCGAGGGCTTGATTCCGCCGGGGGCGACCAAGGGGACTCGATTTGATATCCGTGTCTACGCCCACCCCATGACGAGCACGACCAGCTTAGAGGACGGCCGCCTGTATACAGCCGAGCTTCGCCCGGTGCTCCGGCGCGGGCTGCCCCCCACCGGGAGCCGCCAGGCCGCCGCCATCGCCCGGGCCCGCGGGGAAGTCTTCATCAACCCCTTCGCCGAGCCGGGGGCGGTCGATCGGGACACGATCCAGCGCAAAGCGGGGCGGATTCTCAATGGCGGGGTCGTGACCCGCGACATCATTCTGAAGCTACGGCTGGCGACCCCCAGCCACACGGGGGCCGAGATTCTTCAGAACGCAATCAACGCGCGGTTCCCACAGGAGCCGACCCAACACGACGTGACGGCCCGGGGCGAATCGGACGAGGCGATCCAGATCACGGTGCCGCCGTCATATCAGGACCAGACCCAGGAGTTCGTGCAATTGCTTCGGCACACGACGATCCGCCAGGCCGGGGCGGAATCGGTGGCGATGACCGTTCGCCGATACCTGCTGGAGCACCCAGCCCATGCGGACAGCGCCTCGTGGCGGTGGCAAGCGCTGGGGGTTCGGGCCTTGCCCACAATCCGGGGGCTGTACGACTACGCCGAGGAGCTGCCGAGGCTGGCTGCCCTACGGGCCGGGTCGAAGCTCGACGACGCCCTGGTCGTGCAGCACCTGATCGAGATGGCCGAAACGGGCACGTTCCAGACGCGACTGCAAGCCATCGCGCTCTTGGCGGACATGGCGATCAACCCCCTGATTGATCGCACCCTGCGAAGCCTGCTGAATGATGCGGACGTTGAGATCAGGCTCAGCGCCTACGAGGCCCTGGTTGAGCGTCGTGATCCCTTCGTCGTTCGGACCTCGGTGGACGGCAAGTACCTCATCGACGTCGTGGAATCTGACACGCCGATGGTCTACGTCACCCAAGTCGGTCAGCCGCGGTTGGTCGTGTTCAACCCGAAGCTGACGATCCGCCGTCCGTTGATGCTGAGCGCGTGGTCCAACCGGTTCATGATCAAGGACCTCGACGACGAGTCGCTGGAGGTGTACTACCGGGCGCCGGATGCGGCGCAGGGGTCGATCAACAAGACCGACTCGCAGTTGACGGCGTTTATTCACTTCCTCGGGCACACGACCTCAGTGCACGACCCGCGTCCGGGGCTGGGGTTGAGCTACGGCCAGACGGTGGGACTGGTACACCAAATTTGGAGGCAGGGGTATTTGGACGCCGATTTCAAGGCCGAGCAGGATCGCATTCTTGCGGCCATCGTTCGTCAGGAGCGTGAAACCACCGTCGGGCAGCGACCGGAGTTCGCCGACGCTGAACCTGAGGGTCTTGACGGGCTGGTCGGCGACGGCTTGGAGCGTCGCGAGACCAGTGATCTAGGGCGTCTTGAACTTCAGCAGCGTTTGGATGATGTGAAGCCAGCCGTGCCCAGGAAGCCTCCCCCACCCAAGTAGTAAGGCCGCAACGTCGCCGCCGCTAGGGGCGACGGGAACCCAAGGTGATTCGTCCGAGCAAACTACCTCTCGCTTCATCCCACGCAGGCCAGCCGTTTCCAGGACGGAACACAGGCACGACAGGAGGTCATCGCCGTATGCGGCTTGCTAAGGTCGCCATTGCTGGATTCAAGTCCTTCGCCGATCCGATGGAGTTTCGGTTCGACGCGCCGATCACCGGCATCGTCGGGCCCAACGGCTGCGGCAAATCCAACATCGTAGACGCCATGAAGTGGGTGCTGGGTGAGCGCTCAGCCAAGAGTCTCCGCGGCGATGCGATGATCGACGTACTGTTCGCCGGCTCGGCCAATCGCAAGCCGCTGGGGGCGGCGACGGTCACGCTCACGTTCGAGAATCCGGTGGTTCGCCCCGAGGAACCTGATCCACAACGACGCCGTGACTTGTCCGTGGACACCGAGCAGGTGGACGTTACGCGGCGGCTGTATCGGGATGGGCAAAGTGCGTATTTGATCAACGGCCGCAAGTGCCGGCTGCGCGATATCAAAGAACTCTTCATGGACACGGGCGTCAGCAACAACGCCTACTCGATTATCGAGCAGGGCAAGGTGGACGCCATGCTCACGGCGAACCCCGCCCAGCGGCGCGTGATTTTCGAGGAAGCGGCCGGTATCGCGAAGTTCAAGTCGCGCAAGATCGAGGCCGCCCGCCGGCTGGAGCGCACCGAGTTCAATTTGGTTCGAATACGCGAGCAGTTGCAGCAGACGCAAAAGCGGCTGCGCATCGTGCAAAGACAAGCGGCCAAGGCCCGCCGATTCCGCGAGCTGGACGCACGATATTGCCAGTTGCGGACCGATCTCGCGTTGGACCAATACCACAAGCTGTACTGCAAACAGACGACGCTCAACGACCAGCTTGGGCGGCTAGAGACACAGCGGCGCGAGTTCACCGACCAGTTGCATGAGCTGGAGAACCAGAAGCAGTCAGCCGAGTTCGCTCGACACGACCTTCAGACCGAGCAACACGAGCTGGAGCAAGAGCAGGTCGGTCTCGTCGCGACGCACAAGCATGCCGAGCAGCGGCGGGTGCTCATCGAGCGGAACCTCGCTGAGGCCCGTCAACAGATCGACCAGGATCGGACGCGGGTGGCTGATCTTTCGGCGCGGATTGACGCGCTGTCTGAACAGCTTCAGGACGCCCAAAGGCGAATCGACCGGACGACACGCAAGCTCGCCGAGGCCGAGCAGGCGGTGACGCAGATCAGTGATGAATGGGGTCGGCTCCAGGAACAGCTTGTCGCAGCCCAAGAGGAACATGAGCGGCTGCGGGAAACCACGGCCCGCACCCAGCAGCAGCGAACACAGACCGCGGCAAGCGTCGAGTCCGTGGACGGACGACGCAAGGCGCTCACCGAGCAGGCCGACAATCTGGCTGGTCGAGCCAAGCACCGTGATGAGGAGTTGGCCCAAGCTCAGGATCATCACCATCAGGCCGAAGCGCGCCGGGCCGAGGCGCAACGCGAAGTGCAACGGCTCGAAGCAGAGCTGACCGAGCACGAGCGCGCGGTGGCGGAGCTGGGCGACCGCGAGGCGGCGTTGAGCCGGGAGTTGGCCGACGCTCGACACGAGCGGGCCGGGCTTGATTCTCGACGTCACTTGCTTCAGGAGATGGTCCAAGCCCGGGAGGGGCTGACCGACGCCGTGCGCACGATCCTCGAGAATCCCCAGCGGTTCCCAGCCGTTCGCGGATTGCTCGCCGATGCCATCGACACTGATCGAGCGCACGCGGCAATCGTCGAAGCGGCGCTGGGTGCAAACATTCAGCTTCTGTTGGTCGATCGACCCGACGATGCGCAAGCGCTTCAGCGAGCGTTGCGGGATGTGCCCGGGAGCGTGCGCGTCATCGCCGCTCAACCAATTGCGCCCGCCGATCAGACCCCAGCCGCGACTTCCGATCAGCCGCTGCCGGACTGGGTCACGCCCTTACTGTCACGGGTTCGGGTACAGGCCCACGCACAGGATGCCGTGACCCGGCTGCTCGACCGAACGCTGGTGGTTCCCGATCTTGGGGCGGCCTTGATGTTGGCAGAGGGACCGCTCAGTGGTTGGCGCTTCGTGACGAAGTCAGGCGACGTGGTAGAGGCCGACGGCCGCGTGACGCTGCGCGGCGCCGACGCTGCTGCTCCGTCCGACGGTTGGCTCTCGCGCCGGGCTGAGTTGGCGGAACTGACGCGCTGCCTGGCCGAGTTGGACGAAAAAATACAGTTGCGAACTGATCGACTCACCAGCCTGCACGCCGAGTCGACGCAGGCCCAGCAACGCCACGACGAAGCGGTCCAATCCCTTCACGGCGCCCGCCACACCGTGGTCAAGGCGCAGTACGACGCGCAGCGCACCGCCAACGATATCCAGCGGATCAGTCGAGAACGGGCGGGGTTGGAGGCCGAGCGGGTCGAGCTGGCGCTGCGCATCAAACAACTGGAATCCGAGCGCGACGAACTGAACGAGCGCGTGGCCGAACTCGATCGTCTGCTGGCCGACCAGACCGCCGCGACACGAGTAGCGCACGGACATCTGCAATCGGTCTCGGGGCAAGGCCAGTCTGCGCAGGAACGACTCACCGCCGCCCGGGTTGAATTGGGACAGACCGGCGAGCAGCTCGAGGCCGCCAAGCGCGAGCACCGCCACCTGCATCTGGCGGTGGAAGAGGCCCGCCGGCAGCGCGAGATATCTCACGAACAGCTCTTGCAACGCTCGTCGCAAGTTGAGCAATACGAAGCGGGGATTGCCGAGGCCGTGGCGGAGATCGCGCATGCCGACCGCCGGCAGGCCGAGATCCAAGCTACGTTCTTCCAGCTCAAGAGCCAGATCGAAGAGGCGGCCCGGACCGTTCACCAAGCGGCCCAACAGCTTAATGATGCGCGGACGAGCGCCGCCGAAATCGATCGCGACTACCACGCCGCTGAAATCAACCGCCGGGAAATCGAGGTCAAGCGCGAGGCACTGGAAGAGCGGACCATGGCCGATCTGGAGCTGGACCTCGTCGAGGCGTACCCCGCGCATTGTGAGGCGCGTCGCGCCGATGACTTCGAGTCGATCGAGCCCGACGCGGTCGAAGCCGAAATCAACGCTCTGCGCGAAAACATTCGCAAACTCGGGAACGTCAACCTCGACGCGCTGGAAGAAGAGTCGATGTTGGAAGAGCGCAACGTCGATCTCGCGGCGCAGGTTGATGACATCGATACCGCGCGGAGTCAATTGGAGACCTTGATCAACGAGCTTAACGAAACAAGCCGGCAGTTGTTCGAGGCAACGTTCAACGCCGTGCGCGAGCATTTCGCCGGGCCGGACGGCATGTTCCGCAAGCTCTTTGGAGGCGGCAGCGCCGACATCATCCTTCTGCCCGATGAAAACGGGAACACGGATTGGCTCGAATCGGGCCTGGAGATCAAGGCCAAACCGCCGGGCAAGGAGCCGCGCATCATCAGCCAACTCTCCGGCGGGGAAAAGTCGCTCACGGCGGTGGCGTTGCTCATGGCGATCTTCAAGTCCAAACCCTCGCCGTTCTGCGTGCTCGACGAGGTGGATGCAGCGCTGGACGACGCGAACGTCGAGCGATTCTGCAACGCGCTTATACCGTTTCTTGATAAAAGCCACTTCATCATCATCACCCACCATAAGCGCACGATGCAGGCGTGCGATATGCTGTACGGCGTGACGATGCAGGAGCGCGGCGTCTCCAAGCGCGTCTCCGTGCGGTTGGAGCAGATCGGCGCCGACGGCGAGATCGTTCAGGCCGACGACGAAATCGATCCGCCAACCGCTGAGAACGGCCAGGCGACGGAAAAAACCAAGCGCCGATCCTCGGGTGACGCGATGATCGAAGCGAAACCGGACCCGAGCGAGATTCGGTCCGCTACGGATGCGCCCCAATCACCAGTCGAGTCATAGCTTTTAGGGCGGATTGCGGCGTGCCATGCTTCATCCCCGGTCCTCCGGGGGCGGGGGGAAGCATGCGAGCTGCGGTACGTGCCTCGACAACATGCTTCGCCCAGGAGGGACGAAGCATGGCACCCGAAGATCTCCGTCTTACGATCTGTCAGCCACAACCTACGTCGCTGGGCTTGCTTCGGTACAACGCGCGGTAGCGAACTTCACCATGGCGTCGAGCAGTTGCTGAAATTGTGAACTTGACGGTACGTCTGCCGGCAGTGGATTTGGTGTGTTGTACACGTGATCGCCCCCAGCAATCCGCAACACGGTCGCTTCACACTGCGCCGCGCGTCCGATTTGCTCCGCAGCGTCCACCGGCACCGTCGAATCGTCTTCGCCGTGAATCACCAGCAGCGGACAGTTGATTCGCCTGACCAGCGCGAGCAGATCATGGCCATCGGGGTCGTCCAGTTGCTCCACGAGCGCCGCTTTATCAATGCGCAAATCCTGACCGGTGCGCGATGAGGGCGAAACGATAAACCCATCTTTGAGCAACTGGTCCGCGACTTCCTTGGGAAGACTGTTGCACTGGCACGGCGCGGCCGCGGTCACAACGCCTACCGGCTGCGATAACGTTGTGTCGTCTGCAAACCGACCCGCTGTCAACAGCACGCTCACCCCGCCCCGCGAATGTCCGAACAAGATGTAAGGCAGACCCGCGCCTTCAAGCTGACCATTGGCGACAGCCGACACAACCGCCCGGCAATCAAACACCTGCTTGTTCCACGTGTCGCGCTCAAAAAGGTCAGGCCGCTCGAACGTCTCGATGGCGTTGGTCATCCCGGAGTGGCTGAAGTTGAATCGGTGGGCGATAAACCCGGCGGCACACATCGTCTCAGCGATCCGCGGAAACATGCCGTAGTCTTTGTACCCCTTGAATCCGTGGGCGACGAGCACCACGCCAACCGGATCACCGTCCGGCAGATGCGCGTTCCCAAGAATGTCTTCCCCTTCAGCCCCTGAGATTGTCCATTCGTTGGTCGTACTCATGTGCCTGCTCCCGTCCCCTTTTCTCGCCCTTTTCTCGCCCCCCATAACTTCCACCAAGGCCGATCAGTTTCTGGTGAGAGACTTTCGTTTTCCATATGCTCTACTTGTTCGTGAATCATCTGTTCGAACTGCGCAGAGGTTCCTCCTTCTGCAATTAATTTTGCTCGAAGTTGCATCATGCCTTCATATCCCCAGTTCTTGTTCAAGGCGGCTTTGATCGACGTTCGCAGGCACAGCAAGTTGAAGTACTCAGACGGGTCGCTGACCAGCACTTTGACATGCCGCCCATCCACCCGATAGTCACTTGGAAACTTGGGAATGTGGGGAAAATCATCGCATATCTTTTCTGGCGGTGATGGTGGCCACAAGAAAGACGGCAGCACCTCCTCGACTTCTTCACGTGAGCCGAAACAACCCGGATTCTCTTTCAGCAGTAGTCGGACAATTAGCTCATAGAGCGGACCGGAACGATCGCGCACCGCGCGCTGCCCCTCTTCAGTCAGCATCTGGATGGCTCTTCGGTTGCGTGGGGGCGGTGGAGGCAATGGCATTGCATGACTCACAAGGAGTTACACGTTCGGTCGCCGTTGGGCTTTAGCCCGGCGTCCGCGACAACCGGATTATACGACGATCGAGCGTTGACACCGCGTGACGGAGAAAACGGAACGGCAGTCTCTTCCTAGGCCGGCCCCGAATACGAGCCTGTCCTAGGTTCTGC
>JADFNO010000272.1 GCA_022563315.1 Planctomycetota bacterium
CGGCCCATTCGCTGCTTCCATGATCGTGTTGGCAGCGCCGCTGACGAACTCATCTTCGACATTTGCCAGCACCATTGCCGCCTCATGAATCACGCCAAGGTCGGCGGTGATCCCGGTTGTTTCATCACGCGTCAGCGTCTCGTGAATGTTGAGGTACGCGGCTACCAGTTGGTCAAGATTCTCCTGAGCGTTCGCATCCAAGTCGGCCTTGGACGATTGCTGTTGAGCGGGCGGCGATGGCGCCGGCTCGTCCTGGGCAGATGGGGGATCGTCCTCGGGCCTGGATGTTGCGCCGGTCCTCGGCAGCACAATCCGCTCGTCGAAACACTCGAGCATCATCGAGCCGAAGAACGGATTGCGCACGCCACCCTTGGGTTGAAGCCAGATGCTTCCTCCCTGGCCTTCACGGAACATGGGGCAGTGAAGTTCGTGGACTTCAGTGCTATAGGCCGGCGGTATTCCTGTCGCTCTCGTGAGCTTGGAGAGCGCGACGCTCAGGTCGGCGAAGGCCAACCTTGCCTCTTCAATGTCGGCTGGGTCGATCAACTCCAGCGACTTGCCCCTGATCGTGGCCACCTCGTCATGCCGGTGCCAGAAGTGCTCATCGTCGGGGAGGGCGATCTTCAATAGGCGATCGACGCCTTGAGCAAGCGCTCGGGCGTCTGACGAGATTCCATCCGTGGAATCACGAGCAAGTGTGTCACCGATTGCGAAATACGCATCGAGTATTTCACCAAGTGCTTCGACCGCTTGGGCCGGCAGGGAGGACAACTCACTGGCCCCGGCGACGGCGACCACGGTCTCTTGCTCGCTGGCCAAGTCGCCGCGCACAAACTTGGCGAGGGCTTCGCGAATATTGGCCTCGCTGTCTAGAAGGAACTGTCCGCTCGTGACAACCATCTCTCCGGGTCGAAGACCGTCGAGGATTTCGACCATGCCTTCATCAGTTTCGATGCCGGTTCGAACATCGCGCGGCTCAAACCTGCCCTCGCCGAGGCTCACAAAGGCCACCTGGCGCTCACCCGTGTCGATGATCGCGGCGCGAGGCGCCAGCGTACGGTCCCGCGCGAGCGTGTTCTTCAACTCGACGTTGGTATACATGCCCGGCTTCAGCACGCCGTTTGGGTTATCAAATTCGAGCCGGACGTTCACCTGTCTCGTCTTCTTATCGAGATAGGGGTAGATGTAAATGACCTCGCCCTCGAATGTCTGTCCGGGAATGTACGGCAGCGACATCACCGCGCGCTGGCCGACTTGAACGTACGGCAGCTGGTACTCGTAGAGGGTGACCATCACCCATAACTTGGAAAGGTCTGCGATCCGATACACTTGCATCCCGAGATCAACGCGCATCCCCTCATTGGCGTGCTTGGCGATGACGACGCCCTTGTGCGGGCTGTGCATGGTCATAGTTTTTGATGGCACGCCCGCCGCAATGAGCTCTTCGATCTGTTGTGGCGATACGTCGAAATATTCGAGCCGTGTTCGCGCCGCCTCCAACAGATCCTGAGCGCCCTGGGCGGCTTGGGGAACAAACTCGGCTCTGATGAGATTCTTGTTCCGATAGGCCAAGAGGAACTCCTCCTGTGCCGCGTAGAGATCTGGGGAGTAGTACTCAAACAGCGCCTGGCCCTCGGCGATTTCAACCCCCAGATAATCGACGTAGAGCTTCTCGATCCACCCCGGTACTTTCATGTTGATGTCGCGAACGCTCGTCTCGTCGTAATCAACCGTGCCCACGGTTCGGATGGTTCGAACCAGGGGCCCGGATCTCACCGGCTCGATCCGGACTCCAATGTTCTGGGTGATGACGGGATCGATCGTGATCTCGCCTGAGAACTTCGCCGGATCAATAGGAGTCAAGTCCATTTGACAGATCGGGCAGCTCCCGGGACCCGGCAGGATGACCCACGGGTGCATGCCGCACGTGTAGAACTGCAATCCAGCGGCGTCGTCGTTCGCTTCATTCGCCGCTTCGTCCCCGGTGCTTGATGGGATCACCATTGTCCAGAGGTTCGAAAGGCTGGATTGAATCGTCGAGCCCCACTTCGTACCGACCCCCAACATCACTACCGCGACGATGGGTAGAGCGAGAATCGCCGCGAGGCTCGGTCCTTTTGGCGGGGGCGGGCTTGGCGGCGGTTGTTTCTCGGTCTGCGCTTGTGCAGCATCGGTCGTTGTCGCAACGTCGCTCTCAGCGCTCTTCGCAATTTTTGTTTGTTTCGTTTGCTTCATTGGGGCACCTGTTGGTCTACATCTTCATCGCGCGTCGAACTGTTTCCGGGAACGGGTAACGGACTCATCGCATCCGACGGCCCCCCGGTACGGTTCAAGTCATGTCCGACCGCTCGCTGAAGCTCAGCGAAGCTCTGCTCGAACTGCGCGAGGTTCTGGTGATACATCAACTGAAATACCAGTAGCTTCCGCCAGTTATCGATGAGCGTCAGGAAATCGACCTTTCCACTTCGGTAGCTGCTCAGGGAGGCGTCAACGGTCTGCTGCGCCTGCGGAACGATCACGTCGCGGAAAAGAACGACCTGTTGCTGCTGGCTCTGGACCTTCGCGAATGCGTCCTGTACACGAAAGTCAACGCGGTTGCGTTCATCGCCGAGCGCCGCGATGTTTTCCAGTCTTCCCCGCAGCGCCTCGCGCTCGGCGGCATCCAGTCTTTCCGTCCAGATCGGCAGATTGATCCCGAAGCCGAACCACCACTGATCGTCGCCGTTGGCGATCCTTGAGAGTCCTTCGCTGTCGACTAGGTTGTAGTTGAAGCTGACGGTAAGGTCAGGCCAGCGGTTCAATCGAGCCAGGTCCAGCCGCTGCTTGTAGCCTTCAATCCGTTCATGAATCTGGCGAATGGCTGGATTGCTACGGGCGGCGGCCGTCAGCAGCGCTTCAAGCTCAAGTTCAATCTCGTCCAGCGTTCGAATCGTCGGCTCGGGAAGCGGGGCGTCAACGGGGCGGTCAATGAGACGGTTGAGCATTGCCCCCGCAGAAATGAGGCGCTGCCGCAGCGCAATCAACTCATTGTCGAGAGTACTCAGTTCAACCGACGCCCGCA
>JADFNO010000118.1 GCA_022563315.1 Planctomycetota bacterium
GTGGGCTGTACTGGCATCGGGCGGTCCCTTCCGAAGCTGCCTCACCCGACATTTCCCATGTGACCTTCGTCCGGCTCCGCCGCCGAGCTGTCCGGGGGCGAGTACGAGTGTAACGCCTCACCCCGGGAACCCAAGTTCCTTATCGCTTGCGTCTGACCGGAATCGACAGTGGCCGCCCGGTCCCGGCCGGTGCAAGCCCGGCGCGATCGGTTCCGGATGCTGCGTTCGTCGGTCGGTCTCAGAGCTCGATCTTGTCGGTGCCGAGTGCGCCGTGCTCGTCCATGCCGCCCTTGGCCGGCGGCTGGTCACCGGCATCGGCTTTGGCATCGGCGTCATCGTCGGTACGTAGCGCGCGCTTCAGGCTCAAGCCGATCTTCCGTTCGTCGGTATCGACGCGGAGGATTTTGATATCGACCTCGTCGCCGGACTTCACGACATCCTGCGGGTTCTCGACCTTCTCGTCTGACAGCTCGGAAATATGCAGGAGCCCTTCGAGCCCGGGCTCGAGCTCGACGAACACGCCGAAGTTCGTGATCTTGGTGATCTTCCCGTGGACGACCATGCCGGGCTTGTAGGCTTCGGGTATGGCCTTGAGCCAGGGGTCCTCGGTGAGATGTTTCACGCCCAGTCCGACGCGCTGTTTCTCCTGGTCGATGTCGAGCACGAGGCACGTGAGCTTCTGGCCCTTCTTGAACTTCTCGTTGGGATGGGCGATCTTTTCCGTCCAGGAAATATCGGAGACGTGCAAAAGCCCGTCGATCCCAGGCTCGATTTCGACGAACGCGCCGTAGTTGGCGAGGTTGCGGACGGTGCCGTCGATAATGGTGCCGGGCGGATACTTCTGGGCCACAAGCTCCCAGGGATTCACCTGGGTCTGCTTCATGCCGAGCGAGATTTCGTGCTTGTCCTTGTTGATGTCCAGGACGACGACCTCGACCTCATCGCCGACGTTGACGAGTTCGCTGGGATGATTGACGCGCCGGGTCCACGACATTTCCGAGACGTGTACGAGGCCCTCGATCCCCTGCTCGATTTGCACGAACACGCCGTAAGAGACGAGATTGACAGCTGTTCCTGTGACGCGGCATCCGACGGGGTACTTGTCTTCGATCTTTTCCCACGGCGACGGCTGCTTCTGCTTGAGCCCAAGGGCGATCTTCTCTCTCTCAAAGTCGATGTTGAGGACTTTGATTTCGATCTGTTCGCCGATCTTGACCACCTCGCTGGGGTGGTTGATCCGTCCCCAGCTCATGTCGGTGATGTGCAGCAAACCATCGATCCCGCCCAGGTCCACGAACGCGCCGAAGTCGGCGATGTTCGTCACCGTGCCCTTGACGAGTTCGCCCTCCTTGATGGTCTCCAACAGCAAGCGTTTGGCGTTTTCCCGCTCCTTCTCAATGAGCTTGCGGCGGCTGATGACGATGTTGCGGCGCTCTTCGTCGATCTTGAGGATCACGGCCTTGACGGTCTTGCCGATGTATATGCCGATGTCGCTGGGTCGCCGAATATCGACCTGTGAGGCCGGCAGGAACACCGGCACGCCGATGTCCACCAACAGGCCGCCTTTGATCTTGCGCATGCACCGGCCCTCCACCTCGTCGCCCTCGTTCCTGGTTTTCAGGATCTCTTCCCAGCCACGGATGCGGTCGGCTTTGCGCTTAGAAATCTGGATGGTGCCGGTGTCGTCCTCGAGATCCTCCAGCAGGACCTCGACGATGTCGCCGGGCTGAATCTCGCTGTAGTTGTCGAACTCACTCTTGTGGACGAGGCCTTCGGACTTGAGCCCGACGTCGATGACCACGTCGTCCCCAGCCATCCCGATGACCCGTCCTTGGAGGATGGCGCCGGGCTTGAAGTCCTGGATATTGTCCTGAAGCAGGCCGTCCATATTGCCGGTGGCGGCCTCTTCGCCGAGCGCCTCGCGGATCAAGCCTTCCACTTCGCCTTCTTGGATACCGATCTCTTCGATGAGGTTGTAGTTGACCATAGGTGTGTTGTAGAGGTGATTTCGGTTGCGCCGCGGCACGCCACGCAGCGACAAGAGTCTTGTGAGATCAGTTGTCTCGGCGCCTTACGCGGGCGCCGAGGCGTGCAGTGAGAAGAGGCGAAGAGTATAGTCCCGGCCGGCCGTCGCCGCGACCCACTTCGAGCGCACCGGCGCTCAAGCGGCTGCAGGAGGCTGCACGGGCGGGCCGGCCTCGAAATCGGCGCCGACGCCTCGACCGGCCAGCGTTCGTCGCATCAGCACGAACCACACCGCCCCGATAATGGTCAGGCTCAGGCATATCGCAAATACCCACGCGCCCGCGCCCGGCTCGAGCCATTCCAACGCCTCATACACGCTCACGCCGACGATCGGGGCCAGCAGTCCTCGAATGCCAGTGAGCGTGACGTGTACGCCCATGTACTGCGACGCCTTCTCGACGGGCGCGAAGTCGTGATGTCCCAGGTTCCACGCCAGCACCCCGCCGCCGAATGCGAATCCCTTCAGGGATGCCCCTAGGAAAAGCAGCCACGGTTGCATCGTCAGCGCTGCGATGAGCACGGTGGCGGTGGAGGCAACGAACGCCCAACTGTGAACGGCCCGAAACTGAAGGATGTGTACACGGTCAAGGAGTCGAGACCACAGCGGGATGCTCACCGGCATGAGCAGTAGCGGGATCGTGGTCATGATCGCCACGGATGTTGATTCACTGAACTGGAAGCGATCCTTGAGCATGATGATCAACGGCGCGCCCACCATGAGGTTGCCGGCGCCGAAGACGAACATGCAGGTCATGTACCGGCGGTACTTGGCGTCCTCCAGCAGCAATGCTCGCCATCGCAGCGGATTGAAGAGTGATGCGCTCGATTCTTTGGCGTCCAGTTCAGCTCGGATCACGGCGCGGTGGCCGCGCATCCGCATGCCGCTGTAGACCACCACCCCGATCAGTCCGATGCCCGCCGCGGCTGGATACATGATGCGGAACGCTTCGGGGTTGACGTTCATAGCCTGTCCGATGGCGTACGCGGTGGCGGCCATCAGAATCGCCTGGACGGTGGCGAGCTTGCCGGCGAGGGTGGCCCGGGCATGGCGTGGATAGTTGGCCCGCCACACGGTAGAGCGCAGCGTCACTACGCCCGCCCAGGACATCCGCGCCCCCACGGCGCCGACGACGAGAATCAGCAGTCCCGTCCCGTTGCGCGGCGCCAGCGCGATCATCGCCACCATCAGGGTCATCAAGAGCTGTAGCGTTGCAATGAGTCGGATCTTGTTCCGGCCGTGGCCCAGCGCCGCCCACAGAAAGCTGACGATGTTGGCGAGGGCGGGAGCGCCCTGCAGGACCGCCACCGCCAAGCTCAGGGCGACCGGACCCACGGTCCCTTCAAAGGCGTTCTTGGCCAGGACGCCCGTCACCCCGCCCTCGACCGCCCCCAAAGCCACGGGCAGCAACGACCACACCGCCAGTTCGCGCCGGTAGTGCCCTCGACTCAGACGCGGCATCGACGCGGGGTGGAAGGACGTGATTGCTTTGGCAATGGTGTTGATGGCCAGGCGGACAGGACTCACAGACTACCTTTGGCGCGTTAAACGGTCGGGGCAAGCCCGCGGGCGCAGCGCGCAATAAAACGCTCCCCGTTCACGGACGGAGAGCGTCATGGTTCAAACCAGGCAGACCAGCGATCGCGCCTACCGCGGATTGCCGCTCGTGTAGGTGATCGGATACGGGCTCAACCGGCTCGGGTGGTCGGTGTAGAACGCGCGGCCGAGATCGTCGAAGAACATCCGCCGGTTCTGGTTGTTGGCGACGGCCAGATTGCGCTCTTCATCGACCGGGCGATCGGTCAGGCCTTGCAGCTCCGGCGTCAGGTTGCCGCTGATGGCGCCAAAGCTCACGTTGTGGGGGCTGGAGCTGCTGCATCCAACAAGCACGGCAGCGCCGAGGGCCCCAAGGGTTAGTCCAGCAAGTATCCGCATTGTCTAAAGCCTCATATAAGGGGCGTTTACGAACTTTCTCCGTTACCTAGGATGTACCATACGGCTGTTTCCGTGTCAATGATCGGAAAAAGCGGCGCCGGCAAAATCGACCACCTGCGGGGAAAATGATCGACGGGCGGGGGGCCCCACGCTACCCTGGTTATGGCGGCGTTCAGCCCCCTCGGGACCGCTCAGGCGTGAACAGGCGGTATTTGCTCGAGCCTAGTGAACCTCAAGGGATCGCTTCTCCGCGACGATGGTCAAGCCTCCATCGAGTGGAAGGCCGGGATCGATGGAGAGCGAACCCACTTTGACTTGGGGTTCGAGCAGATCCCTTTTTCGCGCGGGAGACCTCAATCCGCTGGGCGAACCGGAGGGGCTGAGCGCCGCCTTCGGTATGCCCTTTCATTGCCTCGGGCCCTGTCAAGATTCGAGGTAATTAGCCCTTTGGCTCATCAGAACCTTCCCGTCGCCAGCCGCATTCGGGAGCCTACACTGAAGTGGTATGCCAGGCCAAGCAGTGTCGAATACGCATCCCAGTACCCGCTATCTGATTGGCCTGCCGACTGCCATCGGGCTGGGGCTCGCTTCGGTGTGCCTAGCCGTGGTCATCCTGGGGATTCCTCCCAATCCTGAAGGAATGTTCCCATACATATTCGCGGAATTCTCGTGGCTCACGCTGATCTTGCTTTTTGCGAGCGGCATAATGCTCGGACTGATCTTCTGCATCAATCCGCTCCATCCGCTCGTGCTTGGGTTTGCTACGATGGCGGCGTTCCCAGTCCTCGCGTTTGTCGAGATGGCTCAGAACCCCTACTCGCATAACCTCTTCCCGATTGAGTTCGCCATGTATGGCCTTGTGAGTCTATTTGCCGTTGGGGGTGCATATGCGGGACGCGCACTGCGGCAGACTGCCTATCGTCGATGGAGATCATAGCGACCCATCCCACACTCCGGGCAGCCTGTCGTCAAGACCCGTCAGTCGTCGTCCTGAGGCTTGGAGCGTCATCGCTTCTTGCCGCCAGTCAACTGAGAATACGGTGGCCGCTCGCCTAGGACACGGTGCATGAGGCGGTCGAATCGCGTCCAATCCGATTCCTTCCGCGAGGAGGACATGGGGGGCAACCTGGACGCATACGCAGTCTAAGTCGAGACCAACGTCAAGCAGGACTCAGATTAGGACGCGGCCCACCTCCCGTCTGGGTTCCTTAGTTAGCGGGATAATTCCCAGATTCGACGGGAGCGCTGATGCGCACCTCGTGCCCCGCCGCCGCGACCGGAACGATCTGAACCGACCCCTCATCGTTCAACAGAATTGCCTCCTGCGCCAGATTCACCGTCGGGCAGACATGACGGGGAACGAGCAACAGCAGATCGCCACGCGCCGGACCCGGGCCTGATTCGATGAGAAACGGCAGGTGCTCCTCGCTGGGCTTGATCGCGATCAGCTCGGGATGACCGATCACGATCGCACACGGATCGCCCATCTCGGCTGCGATCGTTTTGGACCCGGCGTCACACGTCGCGATGCCCGCCGTCGGGCGCGAGATGATTCGTGTAAGAACCACCGCTGCCGGTTCGAGTTGCGCGTGCGCCACCGCTGTCTGTGTGGTCGTATCGCAAAACACGACCGTGCCCGGCGAGACGCGGTGCGTCGTCTCGTTCAATTCGGTAAACCGGTGGTAGGCGAGCGCATCGAGGAACGTCAAGGCGCCGCTGGTGATGATTTCGTCAACGCGTAATCCGTTCGCCTTGAGATGCCCGCAAAGATCAAGGATTTCGTCGTAGATTTTCCATGCTTGTTCTCTGCGAACGCTCGGCTCATTGTCGCGGATATGCCCGTCGTAGGCGTGAATGCCCCGGAACCTGGCCCCGGCGGATCGCGCAACTTCGAGTATCCGCGGCCGATCATCGATCTCGATTCCCGTCCGGTTCATCATCGGATTGACGTCGACGAAGATGCCCAAGCTCCGGGGGATTCGATCAGCCGCGGCGGGATCCTCACACAGCACTGATACGGCGGTGCGGCCGTGATCTCGAGCCAGGTCCGCCGCCCGCTCCAGCCCCGGCCCGAGCAGGGGGTAGGCGATCAGCAGATCAGCGCCCTGGATGCCGCGGTGATCAAGCAGCGTCAACAGGCACGCGGCCTCCCGGGTCGTGGCGCACTTGAACTGCCGTACACCCGCCTCGAGAAGTCGCTCCCATACCGGCGGAATCTTCGTCGTCTTGAGGTGCGCCCGCCAACGAGTTACATCACCGCCTGTGTGGCGAATGACCTGCTTGATATTCCGATCGACCTTGTCCATGAAGATGACGAGGGCCGGCGTCTGGATGCGCTCGGTCAGCGCCGGCGGGATGCGGTACGAATCGGGATCGATTCCGGGCACGGCGTTCATGGAGATAGCTCTGTCGTCCTAAGTCTTCGAACTGCGCATCGCTTCGGCGGTCTTGCGAAACGCCTCGGCCATCTTCTCAAGAGAATCGGGGATGACGCGGACATTACTGACGACGCTCATGAAGTTCGTGTCGCCGCCCCAGCGCGGAACGAGATGGGCGTGTAAGTGTTCGGGCAGCCCGGCCCCGGCGGCCCGCCCCTGGTTGATCCCCATGTTGATCCCCTGGGGGCGAAGTGTTTTCTCGATCAGGTCGGCGCTGATTTCGATCAGCTTCCAAAAAGCCGCTCGTTGCGCGGGCTCGTAGTCCAGCAAGGTCGGGCGCGGCTCGCCCAGCGCCGTCAGCAGATGGCCGTTCGAGTAGGGATAGCGGTTCAGCAGCACGATCCCCTGCTCGTTGCGATAGATGACATGGTTGACCCCGTCGTCTTGCGGATGCTCCCAATACTCCGTCAGGAACGGCCCGGCCGTGAATTGGGCTTCTTCGAAACCCTCAGCCTTGCGCGTCAATTCCCGCAGGTACGCCGCCCGCCACGGCGCCCAGAGATTCTCGTGGTTCATAGCCGTATCGTAGCGGCTCCTTCGTGAGTCGATCTATGCTCTAGAACCTGAACGTCCACCCGATCTTTGTCGTCACTTCCGTTGACGTGCCGTCGAATCGATCATCGAACGTGTCGAACGTTTGGTTCACGACGAAGAAGATCTCATTGCCCGGCTCGATGATCCAACGCAGTCGGCTGTTGATCCCCAGCGAATCCGACACGTTGTCCCATTGAATGAAGTTCGTCCACGCGATGTCCGGCGTGAACAGAAAGTTCACCCGCGCTTGAGCGACCTGCACCTGGAACTCGCCGGCCGGCAAATTGATGTCGTTCTGCTCCCAAGAGAACCCCAGCAGTAGATTCGGTGAAGGCCGCCACTCGATGGACGCGGCCGTATCCAACCGATCACCATCGAAAAACTCGCCCGCTTGGATCGACGCGCCGAAGCTGAGCGCCCGACTCCTGGAGGTCGATCCGCCGATGTCGATTCGATCGAAGCGATGATCGCCCACGGGGATCACTACGCCGGGGCTGATCTCAAACGGGCGAGTGAGAACTTCGCGATTGATCTGGTATTCGATCTCGAATTCGTCGCCGGCGTGGTTTTCGATCGTGATCAAATCGAATTCGAACTCGCTCGACTCGGTCCGATCGTTCAAGTCGGTGATCACCGTCGGGTCGAAGCCGACGTCGATGGTGCGGATCCAACTGTTTTCGGGTCGCCAGCGATACTGAAAGCGCGCGAAATACTCGCGAATTCCGCGCCGTGGCACAAATCCGAGCGCCGCGTCATACCGATCGCCGATTTCCGTGAATCCGACGAAGGCGAAAATGCGATCGTTGGGATAACTGATGCGCGCTCCCCAGGCTTGATCGTCGCCGTCACCCTCCGGTGATGAGCTGTGCAGAAAGAACGCGCTGCCTTGGACGATCTTGTCGCCGAAGACGTGGCTGTTTCGGTAATTGAAATCACCGCCCACGACCGTGTTGGCTTCGTTGCTCGCGGGGTCGCCGATTGTTGTGATCAACCCGACGGTTGATTCATCAAGGATATTCAGCGACGCCCGGCCGACCGTGAGCAGATTCTGGTCCACATCATCAGTTTCATCGGCCAGCACCGTGAACACGCCGAGGTTCAGCGGCCCGGTGCGCCCGGTGAGTTTCACGCCGCCGATGAGATCCACCTGTTGACCGGCCGAATCCAATCCGATGCGCCGTGATTGGAACGGCAACGGATTGCTGCGAATCCCGCCGAAGGCGAAAATTCCCGCATCCTGCAGGAAGAAGTCGCGCTTCTCCGGGAAAAACAGCGGGAATCGTGTCAGATTCACGCGCCGCTCATCGACCTCCGTCTCCGCAAAATCCGTATTGAACGTCAACGCCAACGTCATCGAAGGCGTGAGCTTGTAAAACACATCGAACCCCGCATCAAGATCAAGACCATCGCCGCGAATGTCGTCCGTGCGAAGTGTGGACTTCGCATACGGCTTGAAGTCCAGCCCGATGCCTTTGTCAAGATCGCGAATCCCCTCCAAGACGCCTGCATCAGCAACGGACGTCGCACGTTTGTTTTGAAGGGGAGCCGACCAACGAATCTGTTCGTTGGTTCTGCGAATCGTTCGTTGGACATTGAACCCCCATTGTGTGGTCGCTTGGTTGAATGAGATCGTCTTGAAGGGAATGGCGATCTCGGTGGTCCATCCCTGATCGTCAATTTGAGACTTGGCGTACCAAATCCCATCCCAATCATCACGCACCGAGCTGTTGTTCTCGATCAGGGATTCACGGCGCACACCCAACGGGTTGACGGCAAAGAAATAGCCGTTGCGATGATCAAAGTACGGATCGAGAACGATCAAGATGCGATCGTCCGGTTCGAGGTCGGCATCACGCTGAAGTTGCTTGGCAATGATCTTGTCCGGCTCGGTATCAAAGCAGCGGATACCGAAGTAGATGAAATCGCTGTCGTAAAGGATGCGCACTTCCGTGCGCTGACTTGGCGCAGCCCCTTCAATCGGCTCGACCTGCGTCAGATCATCGATGAGCGCCGCATCTTCCCACACCGGTTCGTCCAATACACCATCGATTTGGGGGGCTATGTCCGTCCGCACCAACGAGACGCGCGGTGTGCTGGCGGCCAGCGCCAACGCCTCTTGATCGGACTGCCCGATGACCGGCGTTGTCGACAAGCAACACACAATTATGGCGACGGCTGACGTCCATCGGATCGCTCGCTCACTTTGATCGATCATAGTCGTTTTCTTATGATTCCAATTGCGGGCGATTGGGGTCGGTCCACTCCAAGTGGAAAAACTTGCCGCGCGGCTGATCGACCCGTTCGTATGTGTGCGCACCAAAGTAATCGCGCTGGGCCTGGATGAGATTAGCGGGCAGCGTCGCGGTTCGGTAGGCATCGTAATACGCCAAGGCCGAACTGAATGCCGGCGTAGGAATGCCGCTCAGCGCCGCGTGTGACACGACTCGCCTCCACGCGGCTTGCCGCTTCGCGATTTCCCCCCGGAAAAATGAATCCAGCAACAGGTTCGCCAAATTCGCATCACGCTCATACGCATCGGTGATCTTCTGTAAGAAGGCCGCCCGAATAATGCACCCGCCTCGCCAGATGCGCGCGATCTCGCCGAAGTTCAGTTTCCAATCGTATTGAGATTGTGCCGCGGCCATGAGTTGAAATCCTTGGGCGTACGCGCAAATCTTCGAGCAATATAACGCATCGCGGACCGCTTCCTCAAAGCCCTCTCCCTTTTCTGCGGGTGCAGGTGTTTCGGTTGGTCCGGCCAGGACCTTCGATGCGGCGACGCGCTCGTCTTTGAGTCCACTCATGCCGCGGGCAAAGACCGCTTCGGTAATGCTCACCGAAGGCACACCGAGCTCAAGTGCGTTGATCGCCGTCCACGTGCCCGTGCCTTTCATGCCTGCTTTGTCGAGAATCACATCAACCAACGGCTGACCCGTCACTGGATCGTCTTGGCGCAGTATGTCGGCGGTGATCTCGATCAAATAGCTTGCAAGCTCGCCCTCGTTCCATTGTGTGAATATGTCTCCGATCTGTTTCGGCGCTAGTTGCGATTGCGTTCGCAACAGGTGGTACGCCTCGGCAATCAACTGCATGTCCGCGTATTCGATCCCGTTGTGAACCATCTTGACGTAGTGGCCGGCCCCGTTGGGCCCAATGTAAGCCGTACAAGGCTCACCCCCGGAATTAGAATCGGCCACACCCTCCTGCGGCTTGCCGCTTCGCGCATCCACCTTCGCTGCAATCGACTCCCAAATCGGCTTGAGTCTCTCCCACGCGCGCTCATCCCCCCCGGGCATCAGCGACGGCCCGTACCGCGCCCCAACCTCGCCCCCGGAAACGCCCGAGCCGAAGAAGGTCAACCGTCCGCGATACTCTTTTTCTCTGCGGATCGTGTCCGTCCACAAACTGTTTCCGCCATCCACCACGATGTCGTTTGGTTGTACTCCAGCTTCGATGAGCTGCCCACACACCGCATCCACCGCAGGCCCAGCCTTGACCAACACAATCATCACCCGCGGCGGCTTGATAGCCGCGACGAACTGCTCAAGCGTCTCACACCCGACCAGCCCGCCACTGTTCTGGGCCTCTCTTATCCCCTCTCCCCCTGGGAGAGGGCTAGGGTGAGGGCTCTTTTCTTTATTCTCAGCGATGAATTCGTTGGTAACGGCCGTCGTGCGGTTATAGACCGCCACCCGATACCCGTGGTCGGCCATATTCAGGACAAGGTTCTTGCCCATCACCCCGAGGCCGATGAGACCAACGTCAGCGGTAGATTGTGTTGCAGGCATCACGGATCCTTTGCGAGCAGGCAACAGAGTATCGGTGGGAACTCGTTCTTGGCAACTCGCCGGCAACCGAATGCCGTCAGTTCGACTTGGCTAGTGGTAGTTGGCCATCTGTATATGTTGGAGTGGATCGTTCCAGTCAACCGGAATCGTAAATTCCCCGTCCCAGTATTCGCCTGAACTTTCCCACCACAGCACATGAAGGGGATCGGCACGGAACCGCAGCTCCCAAAGGTTATCTGCCAGATCGGCCTTCTCAAGCGCCTGCGAGTCGCAGTCAAGACGGAAGTAAGCCCAGAATCTGCGCTTGCCGCTCTCTGGCTCGGGTTCTAGCTCTTCGACTCGTTCGTGCGTCGTAGCAACTATTTCCCCTTGATGTAGAACGTCGAGTGTCAGCACGACACTCATCTTGTCATACACATGCCTGAGGTACGGCGAAAATCCAATACTCAGTGACGGCGGAAGACCCTCAGGATCAAAGTCGAAAGTGAACTGCAGCTCGTCGATTGACGACACGACTTGCTCAGTGAGTTGGGGATCGCTCATAGGCCGCAGGTAGTCTCCAATGTCGCCGCGGATTACGAGTTCCTCATTTAACGTAGCAAAGTAGCGTACGTCGTCCGGCATCGTTGCTGTTGATGCAGGGAAGAACGGCGAGACCTCTAGACGGAGTTCAAGAGAGTGACTTCCTTCCGGTAGTTGTTCGACGATTACGATTCTCCACAACCGATCCTCCTCGTCCAGTGGATAGTAAACAGCAGGAGCGAGGCCGATCGTTGCAGAATCGCTCTTCGCTACAGCCGAGTCCACCCCGATGTAGTAATCCAAGGGGGTGCCGAAGCTTGGGCTGAATTCAATGAACGTGTGGACGGGCGCACCGGACGGCCAGGGTGTTTCCAATGACCATTTGATCTCAACCGGGAAGCGCTCAAAGAACTGAGGTATCATTCCCACCTTGGCCAACGTCCCCTCGTAGAACGCAGACGCCAAGAACTCCTCGTAGTGACTTGCTGTCCCAACGCCCCCGGGGTTTAGTGTTTCTGCATCAATCTGACCTAGGCAGATCCGTAGCAGCAGTCGCCATTGCCAGTGGGGGATGTCTCGTGGCTCAAATTGTGAGTCGTGAAGGCGTTCGAGATACAGTTCGTTAATCGCGTCTTCTTTCCATCCCCCTGGATTTTTCCACTGATCTTCATACCACGGTAGTCCAACGATCAACACTGTGGTTGGCACGATCGAC
>JADFNO010000119.1 GCA_022563315.1 Planctomycetota bacterium
CTGAGGATCGTCTTTGCGCGGGACTGACCAGCGAGGAAATAGCGCGCCTCCTGGACGTATCGACGCGAACCGTGGAGCGCGACTGGAAGATGGCCCAAGCCTGGCTGCGACGCGAGTTGACCAAAGGAGCGTCCGAGTAATGGATGAGAAGCGATACCAACGGGCCAAAGAGCTGTTCCTGGAGGTCTGCGATCTCGAGCCCGACAAGCAGATGGACATCCTCGAAAAAGAATGCGCCGGCGACAAGGAGCTTCGCCTGGAAGTCGAGTCGTTGCTCGTGCATCACGTTGGTGCGTCGGATCTGATCGAGACGGCGGCGGCTGCCCCGGCCACACCCACTGGCGAAAATACGGTTCAGCGCGAACGCATCGGCCCCTACCGCGTGATTCACAAAATCGGGGAAGGTGGGATGGGCGTGGTCTATCTGGCTGTGCGCGAGGACGATAAATTCAAGCGGCACGTGGCCATCAAGCTGTTGAAGCGCGGAATGGATACCGCCGCGGTCCTTCGCCGTTTCGAGCTGGAGCGCCAACTTCATGCCGCCATGAATCATCCGGGTATTGCTCGAATCTACGACGGTGGTGAAACCGACGACGGTCTGCCGTACCTCGTCATGGAGTACATAGAGGGTCAGCCCATTGATGACTATTGCGACGTTCATCGACTTCGCATTGCAGAACGCCTGGAGCTGTTCAGCCAAGTTTGCTCAGCCGTTCACTACGCTCATCAAAACCTTGTGGTGCATCGCGATCTGAAGCCCAGCAATATCCTCGTAACCAAGGACGGTGTGCCGAAGCTGCTGGATTTCGGCATCGCCAAGCTGCTGAACCCGGAGTTGGCATTGATCATCAGTGATCCGACCGCGCCTGAGTTGCGCGTGATGACGCCGGAATACGCCAGCCCGGAGCAGGTGCGCGGAAACCCGATCACCACGGCCACCGACGTGTATTCATTGGGCGTGCTGCTGTATGAGTTGATGTCCGGCCATCGACCGTACCACCTGCGTAGTCGCATCCGGGCTGAGATCGAACGTGTGATCTGTGAAGAGGAGCCGGAAAAGCCCAGCACGTCGATCAGTCGCATCGAAGAGGATCAGAGCCAGCCGCCCGACACGACCAAGTCGATCACGCCCGAATCGGTGGCCAAGGTGCGCGAGGGCCGACCGGATCGTCTGCGCCGGCGATTGAGGGGCGACGTGGACAACATCGTCCTTCTGGCTATGCGCAAAGAGCCTCAACGGCGCTATGCCTCCGCCAAGCAGATGGCTGAAGATATCCAGCGTCACCTCGACGGCCTGCCCGTCATCGCCCGTGCCAATACGTTTGGCTATCGCTTCTGGAAGTTCGTTCGGCGTCACCGCGCCGGCGTGGCGGCCGGTGTAATTATGGCGCTCCTGTTAGTGGGCGGAATCATCACCACATCTGTTCTCAGGAAGATTGCCATCGACGCTCTTGACGAGGCTACCGCCCAGCGCACGATCGCAGAGGCAGCGCGTGTGCAGGCCGAGACAGCCCGCGACAGGGCCGCTCGTCTCTTTGATGAAGGCCGAAAGCTGTCGCGCGTGTTCATGGGCGAGTTCCATGACGCCGTCGTCAAGCTTTCCGGTTCGATTCCGGCGCGCGAGCTTCTGGTCGACGAAGCGCTTCAGTACTTGCAGGGTCTTGAGAAGGAAGCCGGCGACGACACATCTCTAAAGCTCGACATCGCGTGGGGGCATCGACGTGTCGCGCTCATCCTCGGAGGGACCCGCGGCGCAAATCTGAACCGCACCGAAGAAGCGATCAAGCACATCAATACCGCTTTGCAAGTGCATGAAGATATTGCCCAAAGCGAGCCTGATAACACGGAGAACCTCCACGGCCTCGCCACTTGCCATCTGTACCTTGCGGACATGCTCAATGATCAGCAGAAGACAGCGCAAGCGGCGGACCACTATCGACAAGCCTTGAACATCGCTGAGCAGCGGCTGGAGCTGATCCCCACTGATGACCGGGCGCTGCGAGACGTCGCCATCATGACGCTCGAGATCGGCGACGTGTTTCGAAGCGATGCGGATTATGCCGGTGCAGCCGAACTTTATCAACGATCGTTAGCGATCCGCGAGGAGCTAGCCGAACGTGAGCCAGAGGGCAAGACGGCGCGGCGTGATTTGACCATCATCTACACGCGCCTGGGTGCACTGAACGCGGACCAGGGTCAGTTTGACCAAGCTCTGAAGTACTACGAGCAGGTTCTTGATCAGCGACATGCGATTGCCGAGGACGAGCCGGACAGTGCTCGAGCCGCCCGCGACGTGATGAATGCGCACACCTACATAGCTAGTGTACTGTCGCACATGAAGGATGCCGAGGGCGCGCTCCTCCAAATGGAGCAGGCGATAGTGATCGCCCGACAGCTCCGTGAAGCCGATCCAGAGGATCGGCGCGCCCGGCGCGATCTACCGCGCGTACGTTCCTATTACGGCAACGCCCTGGCTGACGCGGGAAAGCCGGCCGAAGCTCGCCGTCAACTCGAAACGGCGATCGCTGAATACGAATTGCTCGCAGCGGACTTTCCTGACGATCACCGGTGGCCTCAAGAAGTCGCCACGCTCCGCCAAGCGCTTACCGAGATCGACGACCCCGAAAACGACACGCCCCCCGACTAACCCAAACCCACTGCAACGACAGAGGCCGTTCCTATTCCATCGGGATTGATGGCGATCTTCCAAGCCTCGCGCCCCTTGCTTTGTCCGCCTACCGAGCGCCAGGGCTCTTTTGGTGTCCGCCCCCGTCTTTCATGTCCGCGCATCGAAAAAAGGTTGGTCCAGAAATCACCGAAATATTTTTTTCCACAAGAACATACTTCGTTCCTCGCTAGAGGAATCCAAGATCCGTTCGTCGTGGGAAGGTCGACTCGCGATCGAGCGTCTGACGGGTCGGCTCGCTCAAGGACACGGCCCCTAGTTGGCGAGGAGGGCGAGGAGGTCGGCCGCGCTGACGTTGCCGTCGCCGTCACCAGGAAGGGACGTGTCATCCATCTGCGAAGATCACGAGGAGCCGTGCCACTCCAAGCCCGCCGAATACCTAAAGAGAGTACGGGTCAGGGGTCTTGGCTGGCTATCAGGCGCTCAAGCTTCGCAAGCCGCTCCTCGATCTGCAGCAGCTTGTGGATGATGATGACGTGGGTCTTCTTCGCGTCAATCCCTACGGGGCTGTCTTCGCTGGCGATCAGCTCTTCGATCTTACCGTAGTCCGATGTGGCAACCTCCAGATCCATGTCGGCAACGATACCAGAGATCTTCACAGCCTGCTAGAGCTCGCCGATGATTTGCCGAGCGGTTCGTGCAGGCTCACGCGCGTGCCCGGTCGGATCTCCGAGCCGAATGATCAGCTGGCCGAGGTGGCGACTTGGCCGGGGGATAAGCGGGACTAGGCTAGCCCCGAAGCGGATGCGCGAAGCTCAACTCGTGGCCATCGGGGTCGCTGAGGTGGAAGTATCGCTCCCCCCATTCAGCGTTGCGCGGCGCAAACTGCGGCGACAACCCTGCTCCGGTGGTCCGGTTGTAGAACGCGTCGACATCTGGCACGTAGAAGATGACGCGGCCCCATGCAGGCAGAGGCGTCGCTGTCGTCTTCGCCGTCAGGTTGAGGTAGTTGCCGCCCACTGCGAAGCTCGTGAAGGACGCCTCAGGTCCGCCGAGCAGGCGGCGAAATCCCAACGCCTCATAGAAGCGCACCGCCCGCGCCATATCGGTTGTGACAAGGGTCACTGCGCTGATCGCGTCGACGCCTGCACCCGGTTGGACGGACGGCGCATCGGTGTCGAGGTTAGCAGGACGCGTCGCCATCGTTCCAGTGTAACCGCCACCGGCCATGCGGCATCCTGAATTGAACAGTCTGTCAACCGGCTGGCACCCGCATCACGAATCCTGCTGGGCAGCGCTGGCGCGGCGTGCCTTGATAAACGACCAGACGCACAACAGCACAAAGACAAAGCAGACGATTGCCATGGCGGCTTGGACGGCGACCGCCCCTGGCCGCGCGAGTTCGCCGCCGGTCAGAAGTAGCGGCAGTTTCATCAATCCACGGACGGTCCCCGCAAATCCCAGCAGACCAATGACGACGGCAATGTGCATCGCGAGCTTTCGCATGGATTCCTTCAGGGCGACCAGACCGAGGAGCGCCAGCGGCAGGCCGAAGAGCACCGGGATCAACGCCGTCAAGTGCTCGCGACCAGTGCCGAAATAGCCGCCAAGGCCAAGAACGATCAGCACGAGGCCGAGTCCGATTGTGATCTTTGCCATTGGCCTACGCTCCTCTTCAAGGGGCACTGAGGTTTGCGTGGCTGCGTGCCAAGCAGCCTGACCTTTGCCCCACGCGGTGAGCAATACGATCAGATCACTGGTGCCAACGTTGCGGTTGGTATCGATTTCCGGGAATGCTCTTTTCCGTTCGACAATGGTTGGATGGTAGAGACTGTACGGTTGTTAGACGGGCTTGCAAGTTCCGTCGTCGCATCGGCCGCCCTGTGATTGCCGATTGGCTGCGATATGGGCGTAGAGGGCTCGCGTCAGCGAGTGGATCCCTGGAACATGGTACAACCACGCGATCCAGCGCCAATATCGAAGGTGGCATGCGATCTGATAGGCCGCGTCCGCTCCAACGTGGATGGCGTCATCGGGTGTTATCAACCGCATGCCCGTGTTGAAGTCGCCCTCAACGAGTCTTGGGAATCGCTTGGTGAGCCCCTTCGTCTGCCTGGCAACGAACTCGAATGTGCCGTTGCGATCCCTTCGCGCAATCCGGGCTACCCAGCGACGACAAAACGAGCATTGACCATCGTAAACGACGGTCGACTTGCGTGGTAATGCGTTCGTCATGGCCACCTTCATCGTCGAACCTTTCGCGGCGTGCGTCCCGCCCGTCCAGGTCACCGATCTAACCGATAGTATGATAGGAACTCTTGCGTCGTTGACCCAATGCCATCGACGTACGCTCAGGCAAATGAGAACCGGAGTTCGGAGCATTCGCCGGTCCGATGCGCACCTTGAGGTCGCTGGGCGGCCGCCTGCTTCTCCCAATCGTGGCGCTGCGATAGGCTAGCAGTCCAGTTAGGATCCAACCGTCCCGGACGGTAGCCAGCGAGTGGAGCTCCCACGGCCATCCGCCTCCTTCGCGAGGGTACGCCGTACGGCCTGTTTGCTCAAGGGTCGATTGTTCCAAGCCGGCGGAGCGCATGGACCAATCCGAATGGAGCGACACGATCATGCGCGACGCACCAACTGACATCACGTTGAAACAAGCGGAAGGAATACTGGCGATCACCTGGGGCGACGAAGCGCTGCATCGTCATTCCGTACGAGAGCTTCGGTGTGAATGCCCCTGCGCCGGTTGCGTCGACGAGAGGACAGGAGTTCGCACCCTCGACGTCGAGGCGGTGCCGGACAACATCGGCATCACGAACATGGAACTCGTCGGACGCTACGCAGTGAAGCTCGCCTTCTCCGACGGCCACGACACCGGCATCTATTCGTGGGATCGACTTTACCAAATGCAGTCCGTGCGATAACGGCCACGCTTCCCGGGACTATTCGGCACAGCTTGAGGCGCTGACCGCGCAAGACGGCGCCCTCGACCAAACTACCAACGGTGTGCGTCGCGAAACGCTGCTTCACCAGGTAAGGGAGAGCGTAATTTGTGCTGGAGCGCCGACCGCTACAAGACCACCTCGGATCATTGCCGGTTCGTACGGTCCGCTGCCGCCAATACCTGCGGCAGTCGCTGAACAAAGGCAGACCGTGGCCAAACGTCATCAGCTCCCGCCGCCCTAGCTTGGTCCCCAAGTTTGGTTTGTACATGGGAGTAAAAGGCAACCACGCGCGCGTTGGGGAACCGTGATTTCACCGTACGGATCGCTTCCTCGGGCGAGATGCCATCGCAGTTCATGTCAACGAGAACCGTTCTCGGCTCGTCCGATTCCAGCGCATCCTGCAGCGCGCTTGGGTTACTAACGATTTCGCACTTCGCGCCTACCTTCTTGGCCGTTCCCGTGATCCGGGTTGCGAAGATCAGATCGGACACGATCGCGATGCAGCGGTCCATCAACTCTTCATCCTTTTGTCCGCTCGGTGGACTGGTTGCTCAGCAATCTAGCCCTCTACGGTATTTCGACCTGGATGTCGTCTCCGTCCACGTGAACCTTGTAGCTGGCGACCCTCTCATCGGCTGGCGGTGAAAGGGCACTACCGCTTGTGATATCGAAAGTAGCCCCGTGCCAGGGACACGTGACCACCGTGCCCTCGACGTCGCCTTCGCATAGCGGCCCTCCCCGGTGGGTGCAGGTATTGCCAATGGCATAGTAGCTGCCGTCGATGTTGAACAGAGCGATTGCTTCTCCCCCCGCTTCAACCAACATCGTCTTGCCCAGGGGAAGATCGCTGGCATGCGCTACTTTGATCATTTGTACCATATGGTCAACCTCCTTCGTCGGACCGGAGATTCGACGGTTTGTCGAGGAACATCCTGCGTTCGGGGCAGGTTCATTGGATACTCACGAATTCGAGTTGCCTGGGCGTCGCACGCGATGGACTCAGCAACCCTATTCTAGTCCAGCGCGACGGCAGCGCCTGGAGGGGGGTGGTTGAGCCTGTTTGGAGATCGCATCAGTGGGGCACCAACTTACTCCAGGAACACGCGTTCGCGTCATCCAACAGATCCCGCAGATCGATCGGGTCTGGACAACGGTGGTCGAGGGTATGATCGTGTCCTTCAGGCACGCCCAGACCGGCGCCTGGTTCGCTCATGGCAAGGACCACAAGTTCTGGCTCGACCGACTCGAAATACGCACGGATGACGGCGAAATCATCGATTGCATTCTCGACTCCTACACCCACATCGAGGTTGTCGAGCCTGCCGACGACGAGACTTCATGACCATTGTCGCCCCGAAGCGATCTTTCGCCTGAGGGGACCAGCTACCGTGCATCGCCGTCTGTCTAGACGACGACTATTCAATGCTGAAGGTCACGTTCGGCTGGCGGTGAATACGGGAGATCCCTCTGGCCATACCACGAACATTGTTCTTCGCCACCGGCACACCGTCGCACCTCAATCACGCCTCACATAACGGTACGAACAGACGCAAGCATTATGCACCGCTCTTCCGAGAGCGCTTGGCAAGGTACTGCTGGTGGTACTCCTCGGCCTTATAGACGGTAGACGCGGGTGTAATCTCGGTCACGATCGGTTTGGCAATCCTGCCGGAATCTTCCAGGTCCTGCTTTGACTTTCGGGCGGTGGCCTCCTGCTGGGCCGTGTGGAAGAAGATCGCCGAGCGATACTGCCCGCCGACGTCGTTTCCTTGGTGGTTGAGCTGGGTGGGATCGTGGATGGACCAGAAGAGAGTCAGCAACTGTTCGTATGAAACGCGCGCGGCGTCGTACTCGACCTGCACCACCTCCGCGTGCCCGGTGCGGCCGGAGCAGACGTCCTTGTACGTGGGATTCTCAAACATTCCACCCGAATAGCCCGCGGTGGTGGCGGTCACCCCCTCGACCTGGCGAAACGCCTCTTCGATCCCCCAGAAGCATCCAGCGGCAAAGGTTGCTGTCGCCATGACGAACTCCGATGGCAGATTATTGCCGACTTTCCCATCAGCCGCTATCCCGTTAGGCTGACTTTTGGACTCATACGGCATCGCGGGAATCGTAGGAACCAACCCTCCCTTTGACATTTATTTGTCCCCCAGTGCGATCAGGATCGGTGGCAGCCGCGTGGTTATCGCCGGCGGTGTGCCTATGGTTCTGCACGAAGCCAAGCCCATGGCCCCGATCGCCACGGTGGAGATGCACGCGATGGCGCCGTCCGGCGCGCCGTACCAGTTCACCATCGTGCATGAAGCACTGGGCAACTTCGGCAACGCGCACACCGCGCTGGGCATGGCGCCGATGAACGCATCGGGCGAACATTTCACGATTTCCAACATCGGCTCATCCGGGAACGGCGGCGCGGGCGCCCCTAAGATGTGGGCGACAAGGTCCGCACCATGATCATGCTCAAACAGCCGACGCCGGAAGCTGAAGCTCCCGAAAAGGAACCACGCTATTACCCAGGCCAGATCGTGCGGCACCGGCGATACGGATACCGCGGCGTGGTGGTGGACTTCGACCTGACCTGCAAGGCCGAGGAGGCGTGGTATCAATCCAACCAGACTCGGCCGGATCGGAATCAGCCGTGGTATCACGTGCTCGTGGACGGTTCGGACAACACAACCTACGCGGCGCAGACGAGTCTGGAAGCCGATGAACGCCCCGCCCCGATTACCCATCCCTACCTCGAGCACTTCTTTACGGACTTCATCGGCGGTCGATACATGCGCAACGACCGTCCCTGGCCGAGCTGGGACGAAACCGGTGAGTGAGAGCGAGTCGGCCGGAGATGGATCACATCAACCCTCGCCGGCGCTGCGGGCTGCTCATCGGCGTTGCTCGATTGCTCGCCAACTGAATCTCATCGCTCGTCATCGCATTGCCTTCATTGACATGGAATCCTGAGCCGACATGGAATCCTGGGAATGCGCGATCGCCTATCACAACCAGACAAAGCACCACTTCCGTGGCTACGCACGGTCGCTCGGCTACCTTGATTGGGCAACGCAGCCGGATCCTTTTCGCCGATTTGACGGCGCGCCGTTTCTTCCGCTCCCGCGCACCGACGAAGATAGCTCGCCGCCATACGCCGACATCTACGCTCTTGATCGCGTCGCGCCTAAACCAGTCTGTCTGCAGACGATCTCGGAGTTCTTCTACCTTTCGCTCGCCATATCAGCATGGAAAGAGTACGAGGGATCGAGGTGGGCGCTGCGGTGCAATCCGTCGAGCGGCAACCTGCATCCGACCGAGGGCTATCTGGTTATTGGTCCAGTCGACGGACTAAGCGACACGCCGAGCATCTACCACTATGCCCCAAAGGAACACGCACTTGAGTTGAGAACGTGTTTCTCGATCGAGGTCTGGAAACAGCTCGTCAAAGGGCTCCCGCCCCTATCTTTTTTCGTGGGGTTATCCTCCATAACCTGGCGTGAGGCTTGGAAATACGGCGAACGAGCCTACCGTTACTGCCAGCAGGACATGGGCCACGCACTCGCCGCCTGTAGCATCTCGGGAGCCACGCTTGGCTGGCGGGTTCACCTGATCAACCCGATGAGCGACGTCGACGTAGCCAAGCTACTCGGACTGGATCGCCGCGAACAGTTTCATGAACGGGAGATCGAAGACTCCGAAGCGTTGCTCGCAGTCATCCCATCCTTGAGCGATCGGCCGCCGACCCTCACGCTGTCAGCCGCAGCGATCAAGCAAGTCGCAGCTGGCGAATGGCAAGGTCAGGCAAATCGGCTCAGCAGTTCTCACGTGCACTGGAAGCTCATCGACGCCGTAGTGGAATCGTGTGTGAAGCCGGCTACCGAAATCGATGACTTCGGTTCCTATCCGGTTCGTGGGGGGATTAGGTCAGTGGCACCCACGACCTCCGCATCCGCGCGCCAGATCATTCGTCAACGTCGGAGTGCCGTCGCCCTCGATGGCTCAACGGCAATCTCCAGGGATCAGTTCTACACCATCCTCAGCCGGCTTATGCCCTGTTCAAACAACGTGCCCTGGACTACCATCGGCCCACCGGCAACGGTGCACTTGGGACTCTTCGTTCATCGCGTGACCGGCCTCGAACCAGGGCTCTATGGCCTGGTCCGCTCGCCTGAGCAGGAAGAACCTTTGCGCAACGCGATGAAACCCGGGTTCGCATGGCAAAGACCACCCGGCTGTCCTACATCGTTGCCCCTGTATCTGCTCGCGACCGGGGACTGCACAACGCTCGCCGCGCGTGTAAGTTGCCTCCAAGACATCGCCGGTGACGGTGCGTTCAGCCTCGGCATGATCGCGGAGTTTATCAAGCCGTTACAGCGCTACGGTGCGTGGTTTTATCGTCGGTTGTTCTGGGAAGCGGGTGCCATTGGGCAGGTGCTCTACCTGGAAGCCGAAGCAGCGGGAATTCGGAGCACCGGTATTGGTTGCTATTTCGACGATCCGGTGCACGACGTGTTCGGCTTGCGCGGCCCGCAGTATCAATCAATGTACCATTTCACGATGGGCGGTCCGGTGGAGGACTCACGCTTGACCACGTTGTCCGCCTATGGTGCTGATCGCGCGCAACGGGGCATTGATCCCCCATATCCGTGACATGAAAGACCTGATTCACGATCACAACACATCCGTGCTTGGTGGTGCGCATCGTGCGCACCGGTCATTCGACGTTTGCGAGGTCTGGGACAAGCCGGACAAAGCCGCCAAGTGGCGCGCGAAGCCGCCGGATGAACTGAACTGAACTCGAACGAGCAGGACGACCGACCGTCCCGCGCGGGCCGTCTACAGCGCAGCTACGGACACGGCCCCCAGTTGGCGAGGAGGGCTAGGAGGTCGGATGCGCCGACGGCACAACCGGCAATACCCGCAAAGTCGCACGGGATCAGCCGAGATCAAGCGCGTCGAGACGACTCAGGGCTTCTATACCGCCGAAGCTGGAATGAACATGGCCATCCGGGAGATGATGAACAGTACCGATGAGGATGGAGACGGCGCCGTTGACACGATCTCCGACGAGGCCACCCCAGCGAACCTTCACCACTTCCCAATAGCTCTGCCCCAGCTCCGACGTCCGACGGACAGCATCCTTCTGCCGGTCAAACAGCAACGGTCCACAATCACCCATCACATACTGCGGCTCGGCCAGTGGAAACCCCTTTGGGGTACGGTAGACCCGAGTGATCGCCCAATGCGTCTTTGCATCGTGCGGTTCCATATCGAATCTACCACCAGCCGACCGACTCAGTTTGTAGGCAAAGAAAAAGCACCTCTCCAGCGTACGCTGAGAGGTGCCTGTCAGTTGAGCGGCTAGATGCCGCTCTGATTAGGGATCTCACTACCAAGAAGATATCAGAGGGAGCCGGTGGGTGGAAAAGTCGAGTTGGAGAATGATCGGGTTTCGTTGCGTAACGACGACCTGGCTGTGGACAGGGCTGCCTCATTCCTAGTCCTGCTTGTTCGTCTCCAGGTTCCAGGTCCGATCCACGGTGGCTCCGGCCGCGCCGGTCTGATCGATCGGGGTGTACTCCCATTTGATCTTTCCGTAGGCGAAGCTGATTTTCTCCATCGGGCGATCGCCCCCCTGGGAGCCGCTCGGTGAGACGGCGCTCACAATCACATCGGTCAAGGTGTACTTCATGAAGCAGTGCTTGTCTCCGGTGGCCAGACAAAACTCCACCTCGACCGTCGGAATGTGCTTGCCATTAGCCCAATAGATGTGCAGATCCGCGGTGGCCTTATCGACGTTCTTCGTGACGCTGAAAGGCATGAAGTCGGCGCGACCGCCCGTCCTACTCGCACCCGACATCAGCTGCGAGATGCCATGGTTGAAGGCCACGATCTCGATCCAGTCCGCGTGTCCGTCGTCCGTGCTCTCACCAGGGATCCCCTCGATCTTCAAGAACATATCAGTAGCAGTAGGCCGAACGTCGGCGTACCCGTTCATGGCCCTGAGGAGGGCGGTGCCCCCCTGGGAGCTGCTCGGTCCTTTCAGCGTCACCGGGCGGAAGAACGTCGATGAGACGGCGCTGCGACCGCCCGTCCTCCCAGCGCCCGTCACCAGTGGCGAGGCGACCATGTCCTGCTTGTTCGTCTCCAGGTTCCACGTCCGATCCACGGTGGCCCTAGCCGCGCCGGCCTGATCGATCGGGGTGTACTCCCATTTGATCTTTCCGTACCATTGGATCTTTCCGTAGGTGAAGCTGATTTTCTCCATCGGGCGATCGCCCCCCTGGGAGCCGTTCGGTGAGACGGCGCTCACAATCACATCGGTCAAGGTGTACTTCATGAAGCAGTGCTTGTCTCCGGTGGCCAGA
>JADFNO010000120.1 GCA_022563315.1 Planctomycetota bacterium
GCCAAGCGTCCGGCGCTCTTTGTGGCTCAGCTTCGGCGGTCGGCCGGATGCCGGACGCGCGCCAAGGCCGGACGCGCCGCGGCGTCGATAGTCCGCCTTCCACCGTCTGACGCTGCGTGGGTCGACCATGAGTCGGCGCGCCACGTCCGTGGTGCCGTGCCCGGCTTGAATCATGGCGACGGCCCGCACCCGACGTTGTTGGAGATATTGGGGTGTGCCGTGTGGTCTCATGCCAAGAGACATCGGCATGAAGGGCCGATAGGACGTAACTTTTACAGGAATCAGTAGGCGCAAAGAACGCTGGGGAAACACGGTTCTTCCTATGAAACAGCGGTAGGGCAGGCCTTTTCCCTTACGGCGTTGGTGTTAATGTTGCAAGAAGAGGCAGGCTCAAAGCCTGCCCTACGGACTGCCGCAGCCTCAAATCTGCCAGAGCGCTTGCTCGAACAATTTCAACCGTTGCGTTTCATCAAGGAGGTCGTAGATGCGGGCCGCTGCGGTCTGGCGCTGCTCCGGTGTTGGTCGCAGCCGCGATTGGCGAATGTAATCGATCATGACTTCGCGGATGGCGGCCCGCTGCTCCTCGGTCGGCTCGGTCGCTTGGTAGATCGATTCGAGCCTCTGTTGGATGGGTCGCAAGCTCCAGTTGTACGCCTCGCCGATCTCCCTTCGAAAGAGTTGAAACGACAAACGACGCTGAGTTTTTTTGCGCGCCGTGTCGGAAGGATCGTGCGCGTTGCGCAGCTCCCATTTGATACACGCATCCCAGTACTCGTCCACGAGCTGCTGTATCTGGCGAACTTCCTGCTCGCTCAGGACGTCTTTCCACGCATCGAGCAGCGGATCGCGCACGTGATCCGGGTTGAATTGGTCGAGGAGTTGGCGATACACCGCCTGCGCCTTGTCGTTCTCACCGGCCCTGATAGCGTCGCTGGCATCTTTCACCACGTCGATGTTGTCAACGAGCAGCATTCCAATTGCGAGCCTTCGCGCTTGTGCTACCTCATGTGCGCCTTCTCGGTGCTCCTGATCGATCAACACCAACCCCAGTGCCGCTTCCTCCGGTCGCACCTGGAGCGGAATAAATTTGCCCGCCATGTCGATGTTGACCAACGTCTGAACAAGGTCGTCGGGGACGGTTGGCCCACGGAGCAAGTCGTCCTGGATAGTGGTCGCATTCGGCGGCTCGGATTGACCACCGAGCAGCACCAGACAAGGCCCAAGCATCGCAATCATCGAGCAGGTTGTTCGGTTCATGCCCCAATCATAGGTACGTCTCGCATACTCCAGCCCCTTCGCGCTGCCGGAGTCCCGATGAGCGATTTGCCTCTAAGCCGGGAGGAGCAAGAGAACGGGGCTTCGCTGACCCGGAAAGGCGGCGGGGAGGACCGGCGCTTACTCGTTGTCCCATGCGGGCAATCGTCCGGGGGTCCAGGGGACGCCTGCTTCGTCCAGTTTCGCTTGCAGCGCTTTCAGATCGGTTTCGATCAACTCGCGCAACTGTGCCAGCACATCGCCAAACTCGCTGGCTGCGTATTCGTACGCGTCGCGCTGCGTCTGCGTCGGCGGGGCGGTCATGTTCCAGCTCGATACGGCAAACTGAACCTGGCCGCGTATGCCCGGCAGCGTCGGTTCACCGAACCGCCTGGGAAGCGAGTCGCCATTGAGGGCCTGGGAAATGTCTTTCAGACGATTGCTCAACTCGTGTGCTTCGTGCGCCAAAGTCTGGTCGGCGGTCGGCGAATTGAACACCGCTTGTGCAATTCCCGAAATCTGATCCTGCGCTTCACTGAGCGACTGACCTGCCGCTTGCACCGCCCGATACAGCTTCGCCACTTGTTGATGGAAGTCGCGCACTTCGGCGCGATCTTCCGGCTGAAACGTTCCCAGCGCAAGCGGCACGACATCAAACGGCTCCGGCTCCGTCAGGTCAGTGATTTCGCCATCGACCTGTTTGGAGATTGTGACGGTGTACGTGCCGGGCAAGACATACGGTCCGCCCCCTCCACCGCGTCTGCCACCGCCACCTCCACCACCCATGCGAAGGTTCCAAGCGGTGCGGTGAACACCTTCGCTCGTTGAGCCGTTGATGCGACGAACGATTTCACCTTCCTCATCCCGAATCGTCAAGAAGACGGATGCGGCGCGCGTGCGTTCTTTGTCTCGCAGCTTGTCGTATTCCGGACCGGTTGCGTCTTTGTCCATCTTCGGGCCGGCCTTGATGTCCTCCTCCAGGTGATAGGTGAAAATAGCGCCATAGGGTGGATTGGAAGCCGTCCAATACGACGCCCCCTGCGAGCCGCGCCCCTTACTGCTTGGAATGTAAAAAAGCGCATCTTTGATGGGGAACATATGCGCGTCCTTCTCGAGCGCCTCAGTCGTTACAACCTGAAGCGGCGAGTAGTCATCGAGAATATAAAACCCGCGCCCAAACGTGGCGAACGCCAAGTCGTTCTCGCGCCGTTGCACATCGATGTCGCGCACGGAAATTGTGGGCAGACCGCTGATCTTCAACCACTTGTCGCCGCCATTGAGTGAGTAGTACGCGCCGAATTCGGTTCCAACGAACAGCAAACCATCGCGCACATGATCTTCAACGATCGAATAGACGATCTCACGTTCGCCCAGATCGCCCGCGACCGACTTCCACGTCTGACCGCGATCGATGCTCTTGAGCAGGTATGGCCTGAAGTCGCCGTTCTTGTGGTTGTCAAATGAGGCGAACACGGTGTCAGCATCGTGTCGGGATGCGGTCAGACAACTGACGTAGGTTTTGTTCGGCACATCGGGAAAGACCTCGATCGTTCGCCAATTCTCGCCTGCGTCATCGGTCACGTGTACAAGTCCATCATCGGTGCCGACATAGAGAAGGTCCTCGACGAGCGGTGATTCGCTGATGGCGACGGTGTTGCCGTAGATCGAAGTGTTTTCGTGCTTCCCGACGGCATCCACCGGCTGAACCTTGCCCATGACCTCAAGTTCATTGCGATCAATGCCGCGCGACAGATCACCGCTGATCGCCCGCCAACTATTGCCGCGATCATCCGAGCGATAGAGGCGTCGCCCGCCGAAGTAGAGCCGTGTATGGGAGTGCGGGCTGATCAGAAGCGGCGCATCCCAGTTGAATACGTGCGGCTGATCGCCCGGTTTGGGGCGCGGTTTGATATCGACATTCTCACCGCTGAGGCGATCATGTCGCACGAGCCCGCCGTACTGCCACTGACTGTACACGATGTTGGGGTCTTCGTAGTCGACCTGCGTCTCAAAACCGTCGCCGCCCACCGTGACGAACCAGTCTTCGTTCGATATCGAACGGCGAGTGGTGCGCGACGGCGCGCCCAGCGTATTGTTGTCCTGCGTTCCGCCATAGACGTAATAGAACGGCTCGGAATTATCGACGCTGATGCGATAGAACTGCGTCAACGGCAGATTCGCTTTGTACTGCCAGTTCGCAGCGCCGTCCCACGTCTCGTACACACCGCCATCACACCCGACGATCATGTGGGCGGTATCGTCCGGGTCAATCCACAGCGCGTGATTATCGACATGGCGGTTGCGCCCCTGCGCACTCGTGAAACTCTCGCCGCCATCGGTTGTGACCATCAGGAGCGTATCGAGGATGTAAACCTTATCTACATCATGCGGATCGCACACGATCTCGTTGTAGTACATCGGTGCGGTTGTCGATCGGCTGTTGCGCTTGGACCAGCTCTCGCCTCGATCAGTGGAACGGAAGAATCCGCCTTTGCCTTCCTTCGCTTCGATGATGGCATAGATCACATCAGGATTCGCCGGCGAGATATCCAACCCGATCTTGCCTTTATCGCCGCTCGGCAGACCGCGCGTCAATTCCCGCCACGTCTTCCCGCCATCGGTGGACTTGTGGATTGCGGACTCCGGTCCGCCGTCGATCATTGTCCACACACGTCGCCGTCGCTGATAGGTTGATGCGTACAACACATCGGGATTGCGCGGGTCGAGATGAACTTCATTGACGCCGGTGTCTTCGGAGGTATGAAGGATGCGTTCCCAGTTCGCGCCGCCGTTAGTGGTCTTGTAAAGCCCGCGATCGCGCCCAGCCCGCCAGAGCGGTCCCTGCGCCGCAACGTAAACGATATTCGAATTCCGGGGGTGGATGGCGATCATTCCGATGTGTTCGGACTTCTTGAGGCCCATGTTCTTGAAGTTCTTGCCGCCATCGACGGACTTGTACACACCGTCGCCGAACGAGACGCTTCGCTGACTGTTGTTCTCGCCGGTCCCGACCCAAATGATGTTGTGGTTGCTCGGGTCGATCTCAACGCAGCCGATCGAATACGAGCCTTGGCTGTCGAAGATTGGCGTGTAGGTGGTGCCGTTGTTGGTGGTCTTCCATACGCCGCCTGAACAAACGGCGACGAAGTACTCGCTGTGGTTGTCAGGGTTTACGGCAAAGTCGCCGATGCGCCCGGACATGAGGGCCGGCCCAAGTAAGCGAGCCTTGAGCGCAGAGAACGTCGAACTTTTCACCTTCTCAGCGACATCAACCGGCGATACCTCCGGCGTCTCTTCCTCGGCGGCCTGCGGTGATTGAGCCTCCGGCTCCTGGCCGAACAAGGGACACGTAATCACACATACGGCAAGTAGGGTCGCGCCTTTCATCGGTTCTCCTTGTATCCTCAGTTCGTCAGGTGGCCGATTCGTGCTGCACCACCTTCAATTCACCAGCATACTTCCCCAAAGCCGCATAGCACTACACAGAATCGAGATTCCAGCGGGAAAACACGATGCGAGCTGTCCCTGGACTGCGCCAAATCCGGCGGTTCAAGGTGAGCCGGATCACCCTAGGCTCGCTCCGGGCAGGAACACCCGCCATAGCCACTTCCAGATCGCCTCGAAGCTGCCGGACGTCCGATAGGCGTTGATTCGACCGCTGGAACAGCGTCCGTCGAAATTGCCGCCATGAGGCGTCCGCCTTCTGCGGCACCGAGGCTTGTCAGGAACAGGGAAATAGTGCCTGCTTTAGGCCTCTGGCCGGTCCATGATGGGCGGGGAGTGACACATATCCAGGAGGTCGATGATGTCTCGTGGCTTGAATTCGTGTGCGATGCTGGCCCTCTTTCTGGCCGTGGTCGGTGGGGAGTCCGCACATGCTCAATGCCAGGAGGGATGCAAAGCGATCCATATCCTGACCGGCGAGGCGAGCGGCGATCAGTTCGGTTGGAAATCCAATTACATCGGCGACGTGACCAACGATGGTATCAACGACTTCGTGATCACCGCGCCAACGAACGATGGCGGGGGATCCGATGCCGGGCGCATCTATGTTTACTCCAGCTCGGATGGCAGCGAGGTCTGGCGAGCCACCGGTGTCTCTAATTTCGGGCAATTGGGCCGCGATGCCAACCGCACCGGCGATATCAACTCAGACGGCACGCCGGATGTCATCGCCGGTGGACCGTTCTCCGGGGCTGGACGAGCGGTGGTCTACTCCGGCGTGGATGGCGACATACTGCATACCTTCTTCGGACAAGTCAATGGAGATCGGTTCGGGTTTCGTGTAGCGGGCGGAGGCGACGCCAATGGCGACGGTCAGCCCGATTTGCTTGTCGGCGCGACGTTCCATGACACGGCTGCGTTCAATGCCGGTCGGGTCTATCTCTACGACGGCACGGATTTTTCACTGCTGTGTACCGTTGATGGGGAGGGTGTCAGTGATGAATTCGGTTCGGCGCTCGCGTTCGTCGGTGATCGAAACAACGATGGGCGCGATGAGTTCATCGTCGGCGCTCGCAATGCCGGGCCCACCTCGGGTGGACGGGCGTACCTCTATTCATACAACGGCAAGACGTGCGATCTGATCCACACCTTCATTCCCCCGGCCGGAGCTTCCGGCTTCGGCAGTCTATTTGCTGACGGCGGACGGGATATCAATAACGACGGCACGCCGGACATCTACGTCGCTGATTTCAACGCGAACCGTGCGCATGTGTATTCCGGCGCCGATTTCACCCAATTGTGGATGCTCACTGGTGATGGCAACGGTGGGTTCGGCCTCGGCGAGATGATCGACGATGTGAACGGTGATGATCACGACGATCTCGTGCTGGCCGCATGGGTCAGTAACAACGGCGGTTCGCAGGCGGGCAAAGTGTTTGTCTACTCCGGCGCCGATGGATCGATTCTCGAAACGTTTACGCACGACATTCCCGGCGCGACATTCGGTTTCGACGCCAACGGCTTGGGGGATGTAAACGACGACGGCAAGGCGGACTATCTGATAACTGCGGCCTGGGACCTCAACCAACGCGGTCGCGCCTACGTCATCGCCGGCACGATTGGTCCGACGGTTGTTGGCGACCTGGACGGCGACGGGACGGTCGGCGTGAAGGATTTGTTGATCCTGCTCGGTAACTGGGGTCGCTGCGCCGACTGCGACGATTGCCCGGCCGATCTCAACGACGACTGTTTCGTCGGTGTGAAGGACCTGCTCATACTCTTGGGCAACTGGGGATAGAACGAGAGGGACCGATCGCGCTGTTGGCGATGCCGTAGTTCATCAACGGTGCTCGAATCCGTCAGGTATTGATCTCGTAGATCATCGGGATTTCATCACAACAATCTCGCTTGGGGCAATCGACGCAGTCTTTCCAAACCTTTTCGGGCAGCGTATTCATGCGCTCCTCTCGAAAGCCGAGCCGTGCAAAGAACTTCGGCGCGCGCGTCAGCACGAAGACCCTTGGGATGTGAAGTGCTGTGGCCGACCGAATGAAATACTGAACGAGCATAGAGCCGACGCTGTTGCCGCGGCAGTCGGGATCGACGCCGAGCGATCGGATCTCCGCCAACACCGGGGTGTAGACGGTGAGCGAGCCGCACCCGACGATTTTGCCGTCGGCCACGGCCACGCCGAAGTCTTGGATTCCTTCAAGGATGGCCTCCTGCTTGCGCGGCAGATTCTCGCCTTGCTCAGCCCAGTAGTTGACGAGCTGACAGATGCCATTGAGATCGTCGATGCACGCCTGCCGAACCTCTACGGCCCCTGCACTGAGTCGATCGCGGTTTCGTGCGAGTCGGCGATGGGCAACCTTCATGGCTTGGGAAACCTGAGCGGGCGCCGTGCCGCCCAGCGTGTTGCGTTTATTGAGCGACGCATCAACCGTCAACTGTACGTGAGCGTCCTTCTCGATTTTCGGGGCGATCCGCGTTAGAACCGACATGGGTAGTTCGTCGAGGCTCTCATCTCGCTCGATCGCAATCCGAACAAGCTGGCCGACTTGATCGTGCGCCTCGCGGAACGGCACATCTTTCCCGACCAGGTAATCCGCGAGATCAGTAGCGTTCGTGTATCCCTGGGCGGCCGCCTTCTTGGAGACGTCTTCGCAAATCCGGAGGCGGTCAAGCACTAAGGTCACAATCTTCAGACACATCGACAACGTGTCCATCGCATCGAACAGCGGCGCTTTGTCCTCTTGCAGGTCCTTGTTGTAGGCGAGCGGAAGTCCCTTGAGCGTCATACACAGTGCCGTGAGCGACCCGAACAGGCGCCCGGTCTTGCCCCGAACCAGTTCCAATGCGTCCGGGTTCTTCTTCTGCGGCATCATGGATGATCCGGTCGTCGTCGAATCATCGAGTTCGACGAATCCCACTTCAGAGCCGGCATAGAAGATCAAATCTTCAGCGAGTCGGCTCAGATGAATGCCGCACAGTGCTGAGGCTGAAAGCGTTTCAACCACAAAATCGCGATCCGATACCGCATCGAGGCTGTTGGAAGTGGGACGGTGGAAGCGCAGCGCGTGCGCTAACGCTTCACGATCGATCGGGTAGGCTGTGCCCGCCAGCGCGCCTGACCCGAGCGGGCAGCACGCCGTGCGCCGGTCAGCGTCGGCGAACCGATCTCGATCGCGCTGCAACATCTCGAAGTATGCTAAACACCAGTGGGCAAACAAGATCGGTTGAGCGTGTTGCAGATGTGTATACCCCGGCAGGACTGCGCATTCGTGACGCGCCGCAAGTCCAAGCAGCGCATCTTGAACATCGTGAATCTCTCGCTGTCGGTCGGATAACGCACGACGTGTCCACAGGCGAAGGTCGGTTGCGACCTGATCGTTGCGACTGCGACCAGTGTGCAATTTTTTGCCGACGTCGCCGAGGCGCTCAATCAACTGGGCTTCCACCCAGGTGTGGACGTCCTCGAGGCTGGAATCTCCGACCGACTCTGGAGTTTCGGCCGCGAGCTTGGCGATCTCCTTCAGGGCGGATTCGATCTGTTTACGCTCAGTGGCACTGAGAACGTCAGCCTTTTCCAGTGCCTGCGCCCAAGCGATCGACCCTTCGATGTCCTCCTGCACCAGCCGCCAATCGTACGGCAGGGAGTCATTGAACTTCCGGAACAGCGGATCACTGTCCTTCTCAAAGCGACTGCCCCACAGCGCCATCACAATGCCACCTTACGTTTGAGGTTCGCAATCCGACTCGGCAACGAAAACAGACGAATGAATCCCTCAGCGTGGGACTGGTCGTATACCTCATCGTCACCGAACGTCGCATAGTCCGCGGAGTACAGACTGTGCTCCGACCGTCGCCGAACGCACGTTGCCGAACCTTTATAGAGTCGAACCACGACCTCGCCCGTGAGTCGTTGGGCGATCTGCTCGGCGCAAACGGAAAGGGCCTCACGCACCGGTGTGAACCAGCAACCGTCATACACCAAGTCGGCGAACTTGAGACCGAGTTGCTGCCGATAGCGCCGGGTCTCGCGGTCGAGCACAAGCTCCGCAAGACTCTGCAGCGCTTCCATAATCACGGTGCCGGCGGGCGTCTCGTAACAACCACGCGACTTCATTCCGACGAGTCTGTTCTCGACGATATCCACTCGCCCCACCCCATGACGACCGGCGATCTCGTTCAATTCGGCGATCAACTGCTCCGGCGGAAGGGTTTGGCCGTCGATGGTGCGTGGCCGACCCTGCTCAAAGCCGAGATGGACTTCCTCGGGCGTATCAGGCGCCTGTTCGGGGGAAGTGGTGATCATCCACACGTCATCAGGCGGCGCTTGCCAAGGGTCCTCAAGATCGCCACCCTCGTGCGAAATGTGCCAGAGGTTGGCGTCGCGGCTGTAGATCTTCTCAACGCTGGTAGAGCAGGGGATATTGCACTCGTCGAGATAGGCGATGAGATCTTCACGAGATCGCATATCCCATTCGCGCCACGGCGCGATCACTTCCATTTCCGGCGCGAGCGCTGCGAAGGCGCTCTCGAACCGCACCTGGTCGTTGCCCTTGCCCGTACAGCCGTGCGCCAGGGCGGTCGCGCCTACCTTTTGGGCGATTTCGACTTGGGCCTTGGCCAGAAGCGGGCGAGCTATCGCTGTTCCCAGCAAGTATCGGCCTTCATAGACCGCGCCTGTGATCAGCGTTGGGAAAACGTAGTCCTCCACAAACGTCCGCTTGAGATCCAAGACATAACACGCGCTCGCGCCTGATCGGCGGGCCTTGTCCTCGATTCCCGCCAGCTCTTGTTCTCCCTGCCCCACATCACCGACGACCGCGATCACATCGCAGCCATGGTTCTCGATCAGCCAGGGAATAATCGCCGACGTATCCAGTCCGCCTGAATAGGCAAGTACAACTTTCTTGGACATAGCGGTCTCGATCCTTTTATCCAGGGACGATCTCGCCAGCATGCTCCGGCGATCGGTCGTCGCAATGTTGGGGCGCGCAATTGCCGGCCAGCATATGCAGCAATACCGCATTCTGAGCGTGCATTCTGTTTTCCGCTTGATCGAACACGACCGATTGGGGTGAATCGATCACTTCTGAGACAACCTCGTGACCGCGGTGGGCCGGCAGACAGTGCATGAAGATCGCGTTCTTAGCAGCCATAGCCATCACGGACTCGGTCACTTGATACGCCGCGAACTGTGCTTGCCGCTGAGCGGCTTCGGTCTCGTCGCCCATCGAGACCCACGTGTCCGTGTAGATTGCATGGTGACCCGCGGCCGCCGATGCATCTGAGGTCAACGCAATCACACAATCCGTGTCGTTCGCGATTTCGTTGGCGAGCGCGACGATCTCGGACTTGGGGGTGAATCCCTGCGGCGTGATGACGGTGATGTCAAAGCCGAGCTTCGCCGCGATCAGCATAAGAGAGTGACAGACGTTGTTGCCATCACCGAGATAGGCCAGCTTGATGCGTTCAAGATCGGGAAAATGCTCCCGAAGGGTCAAGGCATCGGCCAGCGCCTGACAGGGATGATACAGATCACTGAGCGCATTGATGACGGGAATCGAGGCCGCCTCGGCAAGCTGCACGAGGGTGTCATGCTCGAACGTTCGCGCCACGATGACCTCCACCCAGCGCTCCAGGTTACGGGCGTAATCGCCGATCGACTCGCGCTCGCCGAGGCGATTGTGTTGGTGATCCAAGTAGATGGCCGCGCCGCCGAGCTTCGTGAATCCCACCTCGAAACTCACGCGCGTTCGCAGTGAAGGCTTTTCAAAGAGCATCACCATCGTCTTATCGCGCAGCGCGGTTCGGAACGGTCCGTAATCGCGCTTCAGTTCGGACGCGGTGTCGAGCATCTGCGAGATCTCGTCACGACTGAGCTGTGACAGCGAAAGGAGGTCCTTTGCCAACGGTTCGATGGGGGGAGCGTTTGGTGTCATGTTGAAATCCCCTTTTTACTTAGGCGTCCGGAACGATCACGGGGGCTAGGTCATTGAAGGGTAATATGCGTGTACCGATCAGATCGCCTCGGGTCAGGTTTCTCAGCGCATCAGCTTCATGCCACGACGAAATCGTGACCGGAATCGCGGCTGTGGTCGAGGCCGATGCTGCGCTGCGGACTTTGGCGATCATGCCGTCTCGAATGTCGCCGGACTGAATCTTCGCCTCGATATCACGGGGGCAAAGCGTGGCGATCGTTGTTCCGTGTTGATCGAGCACGCCGGGCGTGTCGGTGAGAAACACCAGGCCGGACGCGTTCAGCAAACGGCTGAGGCCCGCTGCCGCCGCATCGGCGTTGACATTGAGCGGTTCACCTTCTTCGTCGAATCCGATCGAGGCGAGCACCGGCAGGAACCCCCCGTTCAGGAGCGTCGTTATCAATCGCGGATTACCGCTGGTGACCTGTCCAACTCGTCCCGCGTCGAACGGGAGGCCGGTCACTCGGCTGATCTTCGCGACAAGGCCGTCTCCAAGACATAACCCAACGGCTTCGGCGCCATGGCGCTGGAGGCGTCCGACCAGCCGTTTGTTCACGCGACCGGCGAGGACGCCGACAATCTCCTCGATCTGGTCGGCGGGTGTGATCCGGATGCCATCGTGGCGCACAGAAACCAGCCCAAGGCGCTTCAGATGCTGGTCCACCGCCGCACCGCCACCATGTACGAGGACGACCCCATGCGGGACTGTTCGATGCAGATGCACGATCGCCGCGTACAAATCGTCCAGCTCTTCACGCGCCTCAACCGCAGCGCCGCCGAGCTTGATCACCAGCGGCCCGCGCTTCGACGTAATCGAACTTGTCTTCATCGAATCAGACATGGCTCGTCCTGTCCAAGCCCGACCGTTTCGGGAATACCGAACCGCGTATTCATGCACTGTACAGCTTGGCCGGCCGCTCCCTTGATGAGATTGTCCAGCGCACTCACCACGATCAAATGAGCATTGGAGTCGTCAACTTGCAATGCGATGTCGCAGTAGTTCGTAAAGCGTACAGCTGAAATAGCCGGCCATGTGCGCTCGTCCAGAATACGAACGAACGGTTCATGGCCGTACTTCTCGTCGAGAAGCGCCCGCACGCGGTCCTCCGTCCAGCCTTGCGCAAGTTGCATGTGCATCGTGGAAAGGATGCCACGATCAAAAGCGCCCAGGTGCGGCGTAAAGATGACGTGTGTACCGCAGTATTGATTGA
>JADFNO010000273.1 GCA_022563315.1 Planctomycetota bacterium
GGAGCGGCGCGGCGTTCGCTTCGACGGTCCAACAGAGGAGATTCCCGGTATTGTGAAGCTCGCGTCGCTGTTTGATCCGGACAACAATCGGCTGATGCTGTACGAGAGTCTGGGAGACCAGGACTAACGCCACCACTGGGCGAGATTGTCACTTTTGCCCTGGATACGCGTGGTGACCGTGCTCTGCCGCGACATTGATGTTGCCCCAGAGCAACATCTGACCGGTCGATGGACGCTCATCGTCTCTTGGTTCGCTGGCATGGGGTTTGTATCATGGACGGCGGAGGGGAGAGAAGATGCTGCGAAACGCGTACGGTGTTGGCTTGGGGATTCTGCTGGCTCTGGCCGGAGCTGGCTGTGCATCATCGGCCCCGCAATCGCCGCCACGCGCGACCGCAGCTTGGGGGGCCGTCTCGCCCAGCCTGGTGATGCCGGCCCTGGGGCCGGGGAGCACCCTCCACGCGGGTTCTGCGGGGTCGTCGGGCGGCCCGAACGGCTGGGAATACCGCCGTCACGACGATCGGCTGAGCGTGGGTCACGTGCCGCCGGCAGCCCAATTCAGCTACGTCCAGATCGAGACGCGCGACCGTTTGCGGATCGACAATGGCCGACCCCGCGAGCATTCAACCACCCGGATCCATACGATCCGGCAGCGTCTGGACCGTTAGGTCCGCCCTTTTCGCCAGATTGTCCACAATTCATCCAAGGCAGGTGCCGAGTCAGGCATGATTTCGCTAAGGACTTGTCCTTTGGCGACTTGTTCTTGACATCGCTGTGGGCGGCCGCGATACTTGGCGTGTCTGCTGGGTTATAGGATGCCAGGGGCAGGTTTCGCGATTCATCAGGTTTTCGGCAGTCGGTAGTTGCCCACGGAACGAGGTTGGCTTGCCGAGAGCGAAGTTGCAGGGGGGCTGCATGGCCATGCCGACGACGACGAAGAAGGACCTGATCGACCGCATCGCCGAAGAGACCCATCAGAGGCGGGCGGTGGTCAAGAAGACGATTCAGAGCTTCTTGGACAATGTCATTCTTGAGTTGAGCCATGGCAACCGCTTGGAGTTCCGTGATTTCGGCGTGTTCGAGATCAAGCATCGAGCGCCGAGGATGGCGCAGAACCCCAAGACCTTGGAGCGCGTTCCCGTTCCGGCGAAGAAGACCGTCAAGTTCAAGGTCGGGCGACTCATGAAGGTCGCCCTGCAAAATGACGGCCAGCTCGCCGTGAAGGGGCGCGAGCGAACTCCGGCAAACGTCGGCATGACGACTGGTTCGAGACTCTCCTAGATCGACCGCCCCGGCACCGCAGATCAGTGCGGTGTGGAACAACTGACGCTCGCTCGGCCCCGTTTCGTCACCGGGGAGAATAGACTGCTCACGGATGAGCGCCATCACTTCTGAAAAATCCTTCACGCCGCAATCATCACCTCCGGGTGTGGCAGGCCGAACCCAGCAAAAGGTCGCGCGGTTGCTGGAGCAACTTCCGCCGCACGCGATTGAGGCCGAGATGTGCCTGCTGGGCTCGGTCCTCATCGAGCCGGGCGTGCTGGGCGACGTCGCGCTGATCATTCGTCAAGGCGATGAGTTCTACAAGCCGGCCAACGGCGCCATCTACGACGCCATGGTCGAGCTGTACGACAAGCATGCCTCCATCGACGTCGTGCAGTTGCACCAGTTGCTCGTGGACCGCGACATTCTCGAATCGGTGGGCGGGCAGGAGTATCTGGTCGAGCTGGCCAGCTCCGTCCCCAGCGCCCACAACGCTGAGCACTACGCCCGACTCGTCAGAGAGAAGGCGATCGTACGCCGGCTCATCGAGCAGGCCGGGCAGATCCTTCAGGACGCCTACTCGAGTCGGGACGACGCATCGACAATGCTCGACGTCGCTGAGCACCGCATCTTCTCGATCGCGGAGCACTACGAACATCGCGACATCGAGTCGCTGCGCTCGATCGTGAATGAGTTGGTCAAGGAGATGGAGGCCAGAGAGGGGCACCCGACCAGTGGGGTGCTCACGCATTTCGCCGAGCTTGATGAGCTGACGGGGGGTTTTCAGCCGGGCGACTTCATCATCATCGCGGGTCGGCCGTCGATGGGAAAATCCGCGATCGCGCTGAACATGGTGGAGAACATGGCCTTGCACGGAGACCCGGTGGGGCTGTTTAGTCTGGAGATGAGCAAACGCCACCTCGTTGAGCGCATGCTCGCGGGGCGCGCGGCGTTGGACCTGCATCGGCTTCGTCGAATGAACTTGCGAACCGACCAGTTCGCCAAGTTCCTGTCTGCGTGCGGCGAGTTGCAAGACGCGCCGATCTTCATCGATGACATGGGCTCATCGACGCTCTTGCAGATCCGCGCACGAGCCCGGCGGATGGTGGCCAAGTATGCCATCAAGGCCGTCTTCATCGACTACATCCAACTCGTTACCTCGGGTGGGCGCAGCGAGTCGCGTCAGTTGGAGGTCAGTGAGATCAGTCGAGGCCTCAAGGCCCTGGCCCGCGAACTGGAGATTCCGGTGGTGGGCTTGAGTCAGCTCAATCGATCGCCCGAGCAGCGTGAGACGCATCGGCCTCGCCTGAGCGATCTGCGCGAGTCCGGCTCGCTGGAGCAGGATGCCGATGTCGTCTGCCTCCTGCACCGCGAGGAGTATTACCACCAAGGCGAAGAGGACTGGATGCGCAGCCACCCGGACAAGGTGGGTCTAGCCGAGCTGATCATCGCCAAGCAGCGCAACGGCCCAACCGATACGGTCAAGCTTTCGTGGAACCAGCAGTCCACACGGTTCAGCGACTACTCGCCGCGCGACGCGCCGGGCGAATACGTCCAGGCCAAGCCCGAGTCGTCAATGGCCGGCGCCGCGTACATCGACGACGCCGACAACATTCCAATCTAGCCCGTAGCGTTCCCCGAGCCCCAAAGTTCGCGCAGGACCGAGAAGGTCATGTAGACGACATAGAGCAGCAGGAGCGCTCCGCCCTCCAAGCGCACGAGCTTGCGGCGATGGCTTCTGGCCATGAAAAACAGTAGAACCGTGA
>JADFNO010000011.1 GCA_022563315.1 Planctomycetota bacterium
CATTCGGCCCGCGTGTGCCGAGGATCGGCATGCTGCGGGATTTTGCCGGTTGAGGTCTCTTGCGCCGATCACCGACGGCTGCAATGTGGGCGTAGGAGGCGTTCGCGCCGATGTCGGGGTCTTCGATGTGCATGGTGAAGGCCGGATCCCAGAAGATGCCGTTGAGGGGGTCGAATGCGCTGAAGTCGAATTCTGCTTCGGTGACGTGATCGCTGACTTCAAGTGGGCTGATCAGTAGATCAGGCGTGAAGTAATGGCGCGTGATCCCGAGGGCGTAGATTCTCGCGGTGTCGTTGAGTGTGTAGTCTTCGGGAGTGGAATTGAGGGTTGCAACGACTCGACCAGGAAGTGGCGCAGTGGCGTAGGTTTCGCTAGCGCCCACGATCCAGGATTGATGCATCTCCACGATCTGATGCACATCCGTCTGGAAGCGGGCATCGGCAAGAGCGCGGCTTACGACGACGATTAGAATCGCCAATAGAACGGTGATGATCGTCAGGACGATGAGCAGTTCGAGTTTGGTGAAGCTGCGCGGCGTGGTGGTGTGGCGCATGTGAAGTAGTACGGATGTGTGGTGGGGGCTGGTTCGGGTGGATGTATGGGGCTTCTGCCAAGCGAGCCGTCCCGATTCCATCGGGATCCCCGAGCCCGGTTAGCCCGAAGAACAATTTGCTGACATGAGCACGAAAAACCCAGGGATTGCTATCCCTGGGCGTCGTCGGGGAATGCGTATGTAACTATGTACGGAGTGCGTTAGCTGGTGGTGTGCTTGAGGCCGCGGCGTTGGTCGCGCAGGCGCCGGCTCTTGCCGATGCGTTTGCGCAGGAAGTAGAGTTTGGCTCGGCGGGCGTCGCCGCGTCGAACGACTTCGATCTTGGCCACGCGCGATGAGTGCAATGGGAAGATGCGCTCGACCCCTTCGTTGGCGACGATTCGGCGGAGCGTCAACATTCGGTTGATGCCTCGACCCTTGTCCGCAATGAGCACGCCCTGAAAAACCTGGATGCGCTCCTTTTCGCCTTCGATGATGCGCACATGGATATTGAGCGTATCGCCCACCGTGAAGTAGGGGACGTCCGCATCAGATTTGAGTTGGTCGGAAACGACGGATTCGATGAGTTCTTGCGTGTTCATTGGTTGGGAAGGAGTTAGGGGTTAGGAGTCAGGAGTTAGGGGTCAGGAAACGAATGTCTAGTGCCAAGTGCCTAGTGCCTCTCTTCCAACAGATCGGGTCGGCGTTGGCGTGTGCGGTCGAGCATCATAGCCGCTCGCCAGGCGTCGACGGCTTGGTGGTCGCCGCTGAGCAGGACGTCAGGGACGGATCGGCCTTTCCACACTCTCGGCCGGGTGTAATGCGGACAATCCAGCAGGCGCTGCCCACTTGGGCCTTGCGGTGCGAAGGAGTCCTGGGCCGCGGACTGTTCATGCCCCAGCACCCCCTTTAGAAGCCGAACCACGGCGTCGGTGAGCACCATGGCGGGTAGCTCGCCGCCGGAGAGAACGTAGTCGCCCACGCTCAGTTCAAGCGGGTCCAATTCATCGATGACCCGCTCGTCGATGCCCTCGTAGTGGCCGGCAATGAGCAGGAGTCGCGGCCTAGCGGCGAGTTGCTCGACCGTTTGTTGTCGAAGTATCTCGCCTTGCGGGGAGAGGACGATTCGCTGCGCGGGTGTCGAGTCCATTGCTTCGACGGCGATGACCGCGTCGTACAGCGGTTGGCACATCATGACCATCCCGGGTCCGCCGCCGAACGGTCGATCATCGACCTTGTCGTGTTTGTTGTCGGCCCAATCGCGGATGTTGTGTACGTAGTAGCCGGCGAAACCTCCTTCTCGCGCTCGGCCGAGGATGCTCGCGGAAAGCACCGGCTCGAACATTTCGGGAAACAATGTGAGGATGTCGATGCGCATCGCAGAAGCTGTCAGCAATCAGCCGTCAGCGATCAGCTTGATGCGGCCTGCAGCTTCTTGCCCGGCTTCGGATCGCAGCCGACGCGCTTGAGCAGGGTGGCCACGGTTCGGCTCGGCTGCGCGCCGACGCTGAGCCAGTAGTCCACGCGGTCGATCTTGACCGAAAGTTGGCGGTCATCCGGGGCGATGGGGTCGTACCAGCCGAGCTGTTCGATGACGCGGCCATCGCGCGGGGAGCGTCTATCCATCGCGTTGATTCGATAAAACGGACGATGGCGCCGGCCCATCCGTTTGAGGCGCAAAACGACCATGTGTGGAACTCCTTCGTGAAGCGCCGGCCTCGTCGCAGCCGGTCCCACTTGAGGGGCCAGACGGCGGCGACGCGAGGGGGGAGACCGGCCCGTATGCCGGTTCCGTGCCGCGCCGCTTCAGCCGGCGGATACGAACGGGCAAGCATAGCAGCTTGTCCGGTCAGATCAATTCGCCGGTGCTTCTTGGAGCATTCGCTCGAACGCGGCGGGATCGAGGATGTCGTTGAGATGGACGCCCCAACGGACGTAAGACATGTCGGGATTCCCAAAGGGTGATCCGGCAAGATCGACCAAGGCCTCGGCGCCACTCCACGCTGCACCGAACAAGAGCCCGCCCACGGGGCTCATGAAGAATACGGCCATGAAAACCAGCATTCCGAAGATCATCGCTTGGGGACGGTTGAAAAGTTCAGCAGCCTTGCGCGAGAAGCCGGCAAGGATATGTGAGCCATCCAGCGGCGGAATGGGCAGAAGATTCAGCGGCGCGAGAATCATGTTCAACCCGACGCCGTAGAAAAGAAACACCGCAACATTGCGATACAGCTCGGTCTCTTGCGGTGCGAGCCAAAGCCAGAGCGTCAAGATGATCGTGCACGCGGCGCCGATCAAGAGATTCATCGCTGGTCCCGCAGCGGAGACATAGATATCGCCTCGACGCCCATCGCGGAATCGATTTGGATTGACAGGCATGGCGCCCCAGGCGATTCCACATAGTGCGAATATCACCAGTGAGTGACCGCCCATATGAACGAGGGGGTTGGAGGACATGTGGCCGGTGTGTATGGGCGTATCGTCGCCCTGCCAGATCGCCGCCCAACCGTGGGCGAGTTCGTGCAGGGTGATCGAGAGGATCACCCAGAAGATCCAACCGATCAACTCGATGTACAGGCCTGCCTGGACGTAATCGTGTACCCACCAAGTCATGGCGTGTGGATTCTAGTCCGAAGAGACGACTTGGGTTCTCCCATCTCGGTATACGCGAACACGAATCCCCGGCTCGTAGTTCCGGAGCGCTTCGGTCAGGTCATCCAAGTTGTCGATGCGGGCTCCGCCGAACTCCAGGATGACATCGCCATCACGGAGGCCGATGGTTTGAGCGAGCCGGCCGGGCGCCACCACCGCGACGAATGCGCCGGCTTGGGACGACAATCGCAGCGCCTCGGCCAGGTCGGGGGTCACTGATTCGGCACGGAAGCCCAAGCGTCGATCCAAGATTCTGCTGGGTCCGTCGAAACGGTTACTACTTTGAATCTCCTCACTCGATGGCCGTTCGCCAAGTGTCAACGCGACGCGGCGATGGTTGCCGAGACGAAAGACGCTCAGATCCACAGTCGTACCAGGCACCGAGCGTGCGACGAGATTTCGGAATTGATCGGAGTTGCCGACAGCCTTGCCATTGAGGGTGGTGACGATATCGCCGCGATGCAGGCCGGCCGCTTCGGCGGGTCCGTCTACGACGACGCTGCTGACCAACATTCCGCTCTCGCCGCCGTATCGAAACGACTTGGCGAGGTCGGCGGTCAGGGGGTGAAACGTCACCCCGAGCCAGCCACGCACAACGTGGCCGGTGTTGAGAATGCTTTGCACGACACTGTTGGCCATGTTGCTGGGGATGGCGAAACCGATCCCCAGGTTGCCGCGGCCTCGTGCGCTGATGGCGTTAATGATGCCGATGATCTCACCACGAAGATTGACCAGAGGCCCGCCGCTGTTGCCGAAGTTGATCGCCGCATCCGTCTGGATGAAGTTGCCGAAGTCCGCCAGGCCCATGCTCGGCCGACCTTTGGCGCTCACGATCCCGGCGGTAACGGTGTGATCGAGTCCGAACGGATTGCCGACCGCCAGCACCCATTGACCGACTTCAATGGCATCGGAATCGGCGAAGCGAGCTGCGATCAATCCGCGTTCGTCGATCTTGATGACAGCGATGTCGGTCTCAGCGTCGGCGTCGACGAGCTCGGCCTCATATTGTCGCCCGTTGTCTAGTGTGACGCGAATCTCGTCGGCGTCCGCGACAACGTGGCTGTTGGTCACGATGTAGCCGTCTTCACGCACGATCACGCCGCTGCCTTGGCCGATCTGTTCTCTGAACGACCGATCATCTGGTTCAACAAGCGCGTCAGGTTCTTGGGTGTCCGGAGTGTCATCCTCGATAGACCCGCGGTCAGGGCGTCGTCGATCACGATCGAATCGACGTCGAGCGACGCGCTCCATGGCTGTGATGTTCACGACCGACGGCGCGATGATCTTTGTGGCTCGCTGAAAGGCGAGGGAGAGATCGTCGGCCCGATTGATCGCGGCTTCCTCTTGCGGCGTGGCCGGCGGAACTTGGGCGCTGGCCCCGGGCGGCGAGATACGAGCCGAACCGATCCACGCGCCGACCAGAAGCGTCAAGACGGCGGTGATCAATACGATACTTGCGGAGCGTGAAATCGTGTGGCTGCTCATGGCTTGGTTTCCTTAGAGACCGGTCTCGGGCCCGGCCATTCCATCGGACATAATCGCGGCCGGGGCCCATCTATTCGCGTGCCGTCGAGTTCGGCCGGTAACGATCATAGGTTTGGATTTTACGACCCGCGGATATGCATCCGCAGCTATGAAAAACACAACGTCTTTCCGCTCATAGCCGCGGGTCTTGCGCGCCCGAGCCGCCTGCGGATATTCATCCGCAGCTATGAATGCTCGCGCTGGCAGAAGCCTCCATGCTTGGGCAAGTATTCGTCCATCAAGTAGTCGAAGTGCCCACGGTCGCGAACCTGTTTGCGGCTGCTGCCGCGACTGAACCATGGCCCCTTGGAATTGATCGCCTTACTCAGTGCTGCGCCAAGGCGCCGCTTCAGCGTATTGGAGACCTGTTTCCATTCGACGAATCCGCGCCAACTGACGAGAGCGTGGAGATGAGTCGGCGTGGCGCGAACTTGGTGAAGACGCCAGTGTTTTTGTTCGCAGATATGGAACGTTGCCTGAACCATTGTCTCCTGCATTGTTCGGTCGAACTGCACGGGCGGGTGCTTGGCGTCGCGGTCGTAATGGGCCCGCATCTTCGGATCAGGTGGAAGAATGCCGGCTCCACGCCGCACATAGCCTTGCGGGCGATCCGGGAGCCACGAGCGGTACGCGTGGAACGTGAACAAGTAGACAGCCACGCGGTCGATCATAGCCGCGGATGCATATCCGCGGGTCTTGCGCACCTGCGGATATTCATCCGCAGCTATTATGAAGATGTGAGTGCAAAGTCCCCTTGCTCCACCTACGCGGCGCCGGCTTTGTCTTTGAGGTCCTCGGCGAAACCGATCTCGACCAATCGGGCCAGGGGATCGTGCGGCTTTTTGGCTTCCTCTTCGAGACGAACCTGCGCGGCCGGGCTTGCGTAGCGGTTGAACATCAGCGCCTTGACCGTCCCCCACAAACCGCCCAACGTCGAGAACGTGTGATGCACCGCTGTGGGCTCGTGCCCGCAATGCACCATGCATTGCTGACACTTCGGATTGCCCGAAGCGCGCCCGTAGTTTTCCCAATCCGTGTCGTTGAGCAATTCCTCGAACGTGTCGTAGTACCCCTCCTGCAAGAGATAACAAGGTTTCTGCCAGCCGAAGAGGTTGTACGTCGGATTGCCCCACGGCGTACATTCGTAGTCACGCTTGCCCATCAGGAACTCGAGGAACAACGGCGACTGATTGAACTTCCATCGTTTGGGGCGATTGGCGAGGATCATCTCAAACAACGTGTTCGTGTCCCGGCGCTTGAGGAAGTTGTGTTGATCCGGCGCTTTTTCGTACGCATACCCGGGGCTGATCGTCATGCCCTCGACGTCGAGGTCCATCATCTCATCGAAGAACGCGCGCACCGAGTTCGGATCGGCGCCTTCAAAAAGCGTGGTGTTCGTCGTGACGCGGAAACCCATTCGCACCGCCATGCGAATGGCGTCGGCGGCCTCGTCGTATACGCCTTCCCGACAAACGGCGAAATCATGGTGATCGCGCTGTCCGTCCATGTGGATCGAGAACGTGAGGTACTTGCTCGGGGCGAACCAGCCCGCCTGGAGTTTTTCCGTTAGCAGGACGGCGTTGGTGCACAGATAGATGTACTTGCGCCGTTTGATCAGTTCGGCGACGAGCTGCCTGATGTGGGGGTACATCAATGGCTCGCCGCCGGGGATCGAGACCATCGGGGCTCCGCACTCATCGACGGCCCGGAGGCAATCCTGGACGGTCAAGTGCTGCTTGAGGATATGGGCGGGGTATTGAATCTTGCCGCAGCCGGCACAGGCGAGATTGCAGCGAAACAGCGGCTCCAGCATCAGTACGAGGGGGTAGCGCTGCCGACGGCGGAGCTTCTGGCCCAGCACGTAGGTCGCCACGGTCCACATTTGAGAGACGGGTACGCCCATGACCGCGTGACAATAGCCGATTCGCGGCCACCGGTCGTGTGGCCGTATGGTCCATATGGGTAACGTCCGATACATCATTTGGGTCGTCAAAAGGGTGAGAAATCACGATCCGCGCTCCCACGGGGTTCGTATCACGACCAAGGTGCTTGCCGGAGCCGTACAACTCGAGGGTGTCGTTGGATCGTGGGCGGGATGGGAGCCGACCGATCGCGCCGGGCGTATGATCCGGCGCACGTCGAGGTCCAAGGGACTTGCTGGAGTGAAGAGACGGACAGATGAAGATCTGGTTGAAGCGTATCTCCAGGGCGAGCAGGCTGCCCTCGTCGAGTTGATCGCGCGCTTTCGGCAGGACTTGCTTAGCTTTCTGACGCGCTATCTCGGCTCACACGCAGCCGCGGAGGACGTCTTCCAAGAGACCTTTCTTCAGGTGCATCTCTCGGCGGACATGTTTGACCTGACCCGCCGGTTCAAGCCCTGGCTGTTCACCATCGCGGCGAACAAGGCGCGTGACTACTACCGCAAGCATCGGCGCAGAACGATGGTTTCGCTCTCGGCCCGGGTGAACCGGGATGATGAAGGCTCATCCTTCGTCGATCTGCTGGAGGCAGACCTTCCCAGCCCCGACGCGCCGGTTCTGGATGCGGAGCGCACCCGTGTGGTCAGGATCGTCATCGATTCACTGCCGGCGCATCTGCGGGAAATCCTTCTGTTGAGCTACTTTCAGCGTCTGAGTTACAGCCAGATCGCCGGCTCATTGCACATTCCCTTGGGCACGGTCAAGAGCCGGCTTCATACGGCCGTGGCCACGTTTGCCAAAGCATGGAAGGCGGCGAGAGTCCGCCAGGGGCGAGAACGATGACCCACGACCAGCACGACGAGCGCAGGGAACCGATCACATTGTCACCACAGGACGAGCGGTTGCTTGACGCCCTCGTTGACTGCGGGTTCGACCCCAGCGCCCTGGAAGCGCTGTCGTTGGACGATCAACGCCGGGTGGAGGCGCTGCTGAGTTTGTTCGAGCTCATCGATGATTACCCAGTCCAGGATGCTGACGACGCGCTGATCGATGCCACGGTCGCGCGGATCGATCAGTACGAGCGGCGGGCGTCGGCCAAGATCGCGGTGGCCGACCAGGCCGACGTTCAAGAGCTTGGCGGGCGACGGCGTATCCGTCTGCCGGATTTCGTGTCCGTTGCCGCGGTCATTCTGATCGGAGCCAGTATCTTCTGGCCGGTCATGACGAATCTTCACCAGCGCAACATCGACGCGGGCTGCGCGAATAATCTCCGGTTGCTGGGCAATGCCTTCAACCGATACGCCAACGACTACGACCGGGCGATGCCGATGGCGAGCCTGTTTACCTCGTGGAACACCCTGGTCAGCAACGTCATCAACCTCGGACCGCTCGTCGCAGGCGAGTATTGTGAGCGCGACGATCTGACATGTCCCGGACATGAAGATGCAAACTTCATTGGCGGCAGTTACAGCTATCAATGGCCCGTCCCCGGAAGGCAGCTGACTTGGGGCGCCGGTGGTGCGACGATGATGGTCCTGGCCGATCGCAACCGCCTTATTGACGCCATTCACCGAGCGGAGGGGATGATCCCGGCCCTGTCGAACTCGCTGAACCACGGCGGCCGGGGCCAGAACGCCTTGTTCACCGACGGGGGCTGGATCTGGCTGGACGAGCCGACAGCGCCCGGCGGCGGCGACGACAACATCTGGTTGCCCAAGGGCGTCTCCTCCCTCCACGACGGCATCCAACAGACCGACGTCAACGACGTCTTCCTGGCCCAGTAGGGTCATCGTCCACCAAGTCCAATCCCTATCTCATAACGCGGATGCGATGATTCGGCGTTGACATCGCGTAGTGGCTTGCTAGGCTTCCCCTCCGATTGATGGGGGATGCGGGGGCGCCGGTGGGACGTTTATCGGTTCGGGTGGGGCCAGTTGAATATGCCCAAGAACAAGCCACATAAGGGCCTGCTCAAGCGGGTTCGAGTCACCAAGAGTGGCAAGATCAAGATGCATCGCGCGTTCGGCCGGCATCTGCGCAGCCACAAGTCCGGACAGACGATCCGCGGGTATCGCAAGCCGACGTTTGCCCATGCCTCGGATCTCAAGCGTGTGAGCCGGTTGTTGGGACTCAAGACCGGCGGAAAAAACAAGGCGAGGAAGCCTGACGTGGACGCGTCTGAGGGTTCGTCGAAGGATAAAGACAAAGATTCGCCGGTCGCCGCGGCCGCAGCGAACGAAAAGTAAATCTGCTGAGCGGGCTCAAGCGTCGAGAACGACCCCCGCCTCGGCCCAACGGGAGTTGAGTCATGCCCCGTGTTAGAAAGGGCGCTGCCCGCAACAAGGCGAGGCGCCGGCTGCTGAAAGCGGCCCGTGGATATCGCGGCACCAGAAGCAAGCATAAGCAGCAGGCGAAAATTACGCTGACCCGCGCCGGAGTGTTTGCGTATCGTGATCGGCGAGCGCGACGACGGGACTTTCGCCGGCTGTGGATCACTCGACTGTCAGCGGCGTGCCGGATGCGAGGCACGCGCTACAGCCGGTTCATCCACGGATTGCAACAAGCCGGCGTCCTGCTGAACCGCAAAATGCTCAGTCAACTGGCGATCGAGGACCCGAAGCTGTTTGATCAGCTTACGAAGATGGCCGAGGTGGGACTCAATGGCGGAGCGACCAAAGCACCGATCCGAAAGACCGCGTCCAAGCCCAAGTCCAAGCCGAAAACCGAAGCTGAGCCACAGCCCGATGCAGCGCCGACCGCTTGAGTTTCGTCGCGCAACGCTTTTGGCATTGGTTCAATCGCATCTCGCTTGCCACGGCCTCCATCGTCCCTCCAGCGATTGATTCGTCATGACGTTTGTCAACGAGCACTACCTGAAGCTCCGGGGCGGGTATCTGTTTCCCGAAATCGGGCGCAGAGTTGAGGCGTTTGGGGAGGCGAACCCCAAACTTGCTGAGCGTCTGATTCGTTGTGGGATCGGCGACGTTACGGAACCGCTGCCCCCGGCCGTGGTGACCGCGATGCACCATGCGGTCGATGAGCTTGCGAACCGCAAGACGTTTCGCGGCTACGGGCCCGGCACTGGCTACGAGTTCCTACGCGCCACAATTGCCGAGCACGACTTCCGGGGGCGCGGCGTTGATATTGCTGATGATGAAATCTTCGTCTCCGACGGATCCAAATGCGATTGCGGCGCGATCCTGGATATCCTCGGTCCCAACAATCGCCTCGCCATCACCGATCCGGTCTATCCGGTGTATGTCGATACGAACGTCATGGCCGGCAATACGGGGCCGGGTCGGGATGATGGATCCTATGTGGGGATCGAGTATCTGCCCTGCACGGCGGAGAACGGCTTTGTTCCAGCACTTCCGGGGGACGCCGTTGAGTTGATCTATCTGTGCTATCCAAACAACCCCACCGGCGCGATGATTACCCGCGATCAACTGCGCGCGTGGGTTGAGTACGCGCTTTCCATCAATGCGATCATTCTCTATGACGTTGCCTACGCAGCGTATATCAGCGACGAGAGCTTGCCGAAGACGATTTACGAGATCGACGGCGCTCGGCGATGCGCGATCGAGTTTCATAGTTTCTCAAAGAACAGCGGATTCACCGGGGTCCGCTGCGGCTATACCGTTTGCCCCAAAGATGTCCAGGCAGTGACGCGCAAGGAAGTAGAAGTTCCACTGCACGATTTGTGGACACGACGATGGAACACGAAGTCCAATGGCGTGAGTTATCCGGTGCAGCGCGCCGCGGAGGCGACCTACTCGAAGGATGGCGCCGGGCAGATTGGCGAGTTGGTCAAGCATTATTTGGGCAACGCCAAGCGGTTGCGCGAAGGATGTGAGTCGGCGGGACTTACTGCCTATGGCGGTCTTCACTCGCCCTATGTATGGGTTGTGTGCCCGGAAGGGATTGATAGCTGGGGCGTGTTCGATCGTTTGCTCAATGAAGCGCAGCTCGTGACGACGCCCGGCGTTGGGTTTGGAAGCTGCGGCGAAGGATATTTTCGCATCTCAGCGTTCAATACGCGCGAGAATACCGAAGCGGCGGTCGAACGCTTGCGGAACGTGTCGTGGTGACGCCGATCACCCTCGATGCGGTGCGCGAAGCGGCGAAGTGCATTGAACCGTATGCGCACCGTACGCCGGTGATGACGTGCGCCGCGCTGGATGAGCGTGCTGGACGCCGGCTGTTCTTCAAGTGCGAGAACTTCCAGAAGATCGGCGCGTTCAAGTTTCGCGGTGCGTGTAATGCGGTAATGAAACTGGCGGACGATGTCGCTGGGCGCGGCGTCGTTACGCACAGCTCCGGCAATCATGCTCAGGCGCTGGCGCTGGCGGCGAAACTGCGCGGGATCGAAGCGCATATCGTCATGCCCAGCACCGCCTCGCCCGTCAAACGCGCCGCCGTCGAGGGCTATGGCGGGAAGGTGTATGTCTGTGAACCGAATGAAACAGCGCGCCAGCAGCGTGCGGAGGAGCTTGTCGCCGAGACGGGCGGGACGCTGATTCCGCCGTTTGATCATCCGCACGTGATTGCGGGGCAGGGCACCGCGACGCTGGAATTGTTGGATGAAGTGGGGACGCTCGATGCGATCGTCGCGCCGATCGGCGGTGGGGGATTGATGTCCGGGACATGTATCGCCGGTCGCGGTATGAAGCCGGGGGTTCGGCTGTTTGGGGCTGAGCCGACCGGGGCGGATGATGCCGCTCGATCGCTTGCGGCAGGTGAACTTATTCCGCAAACCAACCCCAATACGATCTGTGACGGGCTGCTGACGAGTATGGGCGAACTGACGTGGCCAATCATCCGCGATCATGTTGAGGCGATCTTCACCGTCAGCGACGAGCAAGTCATCGAAGCGATGCGACTGGTCATGCAGCGGATGAAGATCGTGATCGAGCCCAGCGCTGCCGTGGCGGTCGCGGCCGTGCTTTCGGATGAGTTCAAGTCACTGCCGTTGGACGCTTCGTCAACTTCCGTGGGCGTGGGCGTGATCATCTCCGGCGGCAACGTCGATCTGGATCATCTACCGTGGTGAACAGGAGTCCCTGTACTTCTATTCTTCTACCAGTTTCCATTTGGCATTTAGTAAAATGTATCTATGACTCGCTTTCTTCAGATCCGTTCCTTTCGGCACTGGTATTCCGTGCTTGATCACCGGATCATTGTCATCCTGTACAAATACATGCAAACCATGATCTTCGGAGAGAATGCCGGTCACTATCACTTTCGTTCTTTCATCATCGCCTAAGTAGTAACCATCAGGCCAGCGATCAATTCCATCGAGATAAATGCTGAAGCCTTCTCCCATGAGTAGAGCGCCACTCATCGAGTCCACACAACGCCCTTCCAGCGTAATCTGTTTACCAATGTTGTCTTGGGTAACGAGACTGCTGGATGCTGGCGACAATTCTGTTGACGCGATTGCGGTATCTACTGAGGCAAGTTGTGAGCCTTCATCATCTGAATCAGATTTGGATACGGCCGGTGCACAACCCGGGAGCAGCGTAAGGATCATGACATTCATAGTTAGCAGAATTCGATACATACTATCTTTGGAGTATATACGAATTGTGCTCGGAGCACCCTAGTTCTCTATTCTTCAACTGTTTACCAAGGGTGCCACCGACAGCGAGTCTTCGAGTCGTCGGTGTGATTGGAAGTCTGTCGTGTGAATTGCACGCACGATTCGCTCGCCTCTCGGCTCACTCACTGTGCGTGGCACCCAGGGTACTCATCTTCGGCGGCAATGTCGATCTCGATCATCTGCCGTGGTGAGAAAGAGTTGACCGCTCCCTGATAGCCGCGGATGCATATCCGCGGGCGTTACGCAGCGGTTGAGCGATTCGGCCTGGGCAGGACGCCGTGAGCGCGCAGGTAGTTGGAGATGCGCCGGCCGGCGCCGCGAATCTTGCCAACGCCGGCTCGTGCGAGCGGCTTGGATCGCTTGAACCCACTTTGAGCGAGCGTTCTGGTCGCACGCACCCATCGCCCCCACGCTGAGGTCGGTGCGCCGGGGGCGCCGGGGGCGGCGGGCAACTCGTACGATGGAATCTCGTGCATTCGCTCGGAGGTACCAATATCTTCCGCGGCAAGCGGATCGTGATCTGCGATCTTCAACTGAACGTCCTGCTCGGCAAACTCAGGTTCATCGTGGCTCGGCACGGACGAGTCCAATCGCTTCCTGCCCGACCAACCGCAGGCAGCGCGGTATGTAGTGCAACCGAAGAGCAAGGCCATAATCGCAGTCTGTGCGTATGAGTCAATCCGATGATCCAGACTCGTCAGCCACATGAGGTTCAGCGTCCATAAGCCGGCCCAGTTGCACAGGACAACATGCGCGATGCGGCGCTGCTTATCGGTGATGCGCCACGGAAGGAACGTGGCCGCAGCGGCTGCGAGAACGACCCCGCCTTGGAGCATCGCCCACAGTATCCCGATCACGCCGGAGTAACTGAGCCCGATCGCGCGGTACGTCTCATCGCCCACAGTCGTCTGATACAGCGCCGTCGGCCCGGCCGCGTCGCCGAGCTTCGATCCGACCACCCAGACGAGGTTCAGCAGGCTGAAGCCGACGAAGAACCACGCCGCCCCGATGAGGTACTTGTGGAAGGGTCTGACCCGGGCAAAGAGTCGATCGAACATGGCACAACCTCCAGGGGATTCCGGGAGGTTGTTCCGAATTGCGTGGTAGAGGTTTCACAAACCCACCCATTGCTATGGGTGGGCGTCGATCGCGCGAGGTGGGTGGGCGCCTGCTATGGCTGGGCGCTGGTGGAGGCTTGCTCCCGCTCCAGGCGGCGGCGCTTGAGCTCGGCGTCGATAAACCCCTCCAGACGTCCGTCCAGGACGGCCTGCGTATTACCGTCCTCGAAGTTGGTGCGGTGGTCCTTCACACGGTTGTCGTAAATGACGTAGCTGCGAATCTGTGTGCCCCAATCGCGTCCGACCTTGCCGCCGGTCACTTCGGCCATCTCGGCCTGGCGTTTCTCCTCCTCCAACTGCTCGAGCTTGGCCTTGAGGACGCTCATGGCCTGGCGGCGATTTTGGGTTTGCTCACGATGGGTTGAGGCGACGACCATGATCCCGCTCGGCTTATGGACGAGGCGTACAGCCGAGGCGACCTTATTGACATTCTGCCCGCCCGGGCCGGAGGAACGCGCGAAGGTGGTAATCTCCAGATCGTTATCATCGATCTGGACTTCGGTATCCTCAAACTCGGGGATCACGTCTACGGTGGCGAAGCTCGTTTGCCGTTTTCCCTGGGCGTTGAAGGGGCTCACGCGCGCCAGCCGATGGGTGCCGCGCTCACAGCTCATATAGCCGTAGGCGTACGGGCCCTTGACGTGGTAGACAACCTCGCTGATGCCGACTTCGCTTCCTGAAACGCGGTTCACCTGCTCGACCTTGAAGCGCATGGTCTCCCAGTAGTAGAGGTACATGCGTTCGAGCATGGAGGCCCAATCGTCCGCTTCGTTGCCGCCGCCGCCGGACTGCATGTAGACAAAACAGTCGCGGAAATCATGCTTGCCCCCAAGCAGCGACTGCGTCTCGACCTTGTCCATTCGTTTGGTGAGCTCAAAGAGCTGCTCGTCCGCCTCGGTCAGCAGCTCCTGATCGTCGGCTTCCTTGGCCAACTCGTAGGTGACTTCGGCCTCCTCGAACTGGGCGAGGGCCTCCTCCAGAGGCTCGGTCTGGGCCTTGAGCTGCTGATACTTGTTGATGACCTTCTGTGCCGCGGCCTGGTTGTTCCAGAAGTCAGCCTCGTTCATCTGCTCCTGGAGCTTGGTGCGGCGGGCGAGCTTGTGGTCGTAGTCAAAGAGAGTCGCGGATGGTTGTGATCCGCGCCTCGAGGTCGTTAATGATGGGCTGGTGCGTTTCGTAGTGCATAGGGCCTCAGCATACTCAAAGAGCCGTGGTTATGGCTCCCGCCGCGGTGATCTCATCGGATTGGGGTCGGCGGGAGGCGAGTCCAGACGCTCATTCTACCCCCCGTTCCCCACAGTCTCCCTCTTGCGGGCCACACCCTTGCCACAGCGGCGTCCGTCCACCATAGTGGTGGGGAGCCGGGTCAATCGCCGGTCCATCTACTTCATCGTCAAAGAGGCCCCACATGTCGAGAAAACGAGTTTGCTGCGTGTTGCTTTCGGTGCTGGTGACATCCGCCGTCGCGTTAGGACAAGGTGATACGGACACCATCGCTCGAATCATCGCCGAGGGCAAGAACAACTCTCAGGTGTGGGATCACCTGACCTATCTGAGCGAAGAGATCGGCCCGAGATTGACCGGCTCAACGCGCATGATGCAAGCCAACGCTTGGATGCGCGACCAGTTCGCCGCCTATGGCCTGAGCAACGCCCATCTGGACAAGTGGGGTGAGATACCCGTGCGCTTCGATCGCGGACCCAGCTCGGCCAAGATGGTCGAGCCCACCGCGCGGGAGTTCGAGTTCACGGCTCGTGCGTGGTCAGCCGGGACGGCGGGGCCGGTGCGCGGCAAGGTCGTCAAGGCCCCGATGTCGCTGGGTGATTTGGAAGCGATGACGGAGCAACTGGCCGGCGCATGGGTGTTGAGCAAACAACCGCAGCGCCGGCGAAGACGCGGACGCGGGGGCGGCGGCGAGAACAACAACAATCCCGACCGTGAGCTGCGACAACAGATCACCGAGGGGCTGCGTGAAGCGGGAATCGCCGGACGGCTCTTTGCGGCTCGATCGGATCTCGTAAACACATCAAGCATGCGTGGTTGGCGCGACCTTGAGTACGGCGATCTGCCTACGGATGTTGAGGTGATTATTCGCCGCATCGACTATGACGCGATCAACAGTCGACTCGCCGACGGCGAGGAAGTCGAGGTGGAGGTCAATCTGAATCACAGTCTCGTCGAGGGGGCGTTCCCGGTCTTCAACACGATTGCTGAGATTCCCGGCACCGAATGGCCCGAGCAGGTGGTGATCATCTCCGGGCACCTGGACAGTTGGGACGGACCGGGGTCAACGGCCACCCAAGACAACGGCACAGGCTCGGCGGTGACGCTCGAAGCGGCCCGCATCCTGATGGCGGTGGGGGCCAAGCCCAAGCGCACCATCCGTTTCATCCTCTGGAGCGGTGAGGAGCAGGGGCTGCTCGGTTCACGTGCGTATGTCAAGAATCTTTCCGATGAAGAGAAGGCCAACATCTCGGCGGTATTCGTCGATGACGGCGGGACGAACTACGAAGGCGGCGTGAGTTGTATCGCGTCAATGGAGCCGATGCTCGCCGCCGCCATCGCGCCGGTGCAGGCGGCGTTCCCCGACTTGCCGATGAAGCTTGACGTGCGCGAGAAGATGTCGCGCTTCGGCGGCTCCGATCACGCGCCGTTTGTACAACAGGGTATCCCCGCCTTCTTCTGGATGGAATCAGGAAGCGGGGGTCGCGAAGGCAAGAACTACCGCTTCATCCACCATACGCAGCACGACACCATGCGCTACGCGGTGCCCGAGTATCTTGTGCAATCGGCGACCTGCGCTGCGGTGACGGCGTATAACCTGGCGTGCGCCGACACGCTGTTGCCGCGCGAAGTGCAGGAGGTCGCTGAGGAACCCGCCGAGGAACCCGCCGAGAAACCGGTTGAAGGACCCTGGGCCACGACGATCGGGCCGGTCTCGGGCAAGTGGATTGCTGACGTGATCAGTGACGACGATTCCGGTCGGCAGTTCACGCTGGTTTTCGAGATGAGCACCGATGGCCGAGTGCGCGGCACGGTCGAGTCGTCGTTCGTGAGCGGCGAGATATCCAAAGCGTCGTTCGATCCCGCTACCAGCAAGCTCAAGTTTGTCTACGTCTCGGGGGGTGGCGAGATCACCTACGACGCGACGGTCAACGGCGATGCGATGACGGGCACGGTGGCTATGGAGGACGTGTTCTCGGCGGACTTCAAGGCGAAGCGCGTCGCGGACGAACAGGAGGACGGGGCCGCGAGCGCCGCCGAGGAGGCCGAGGTCGCCGAGGTTGCCGAACCCGCTGCCGAGGCCGTTGAACCGGTCGCCTCCGACGCCGAGGCGCCCAGCGACACCGGCGAAGGCGGCGAAGGCGGCGATGTCGGCGGAGGCGGCGGAGGCTGATCTAAAGTCTTCAGATACGATGCGGCTCCAGAGCACGAAAAGGGGACGTTCTCTCTGTCTGAAAAAGTAGAATGTCCCCTTCTTTTTTTCCCTACGGATCGTTGGCGGTCATCACGAACCGGGCAGTTTGTCCTCGCGCGCGTCGTCGGGTTTGGCGAAGCTCTTGTCATCAACATCAACGAACGTCACGTTGCTCACATGAACTTCGCCGATCGGGTCGCCGAACGGGCCTTCATCAGCTGACCAATGGTGCATCGTCCATCGCATCGACAGCGTCACGCCGTCGATCGTTTCGTAGTCGTGATAGACAATCGCGTGCGGTTCTTCCTCAGCTGCCTCAACGCTCTTGCCGTAGCTGACGATGTAGGCCATCGCCGCGAGTCGATGCGTCGCCAGATCCGGGTAGATGATGTACCAGTCGTCCGGCGCGTCGCCCACACCTTCGTCGAACGTCAGCTTCCGGGTTGCGACCGACCTGCCCTTGAACGGCAAGGTTCCTGATGATTGAAGATGCGTTCCCGGATCGGAAAGTTTAAACGGCGCTGCAAGGAAATATGACCAGGTGAGAAGGTGAAAGCGAGCCATGGGGACTTGAGCCTCAGCTGGTGAAACCCACGCTCTTTCGCCATCAAACACGAGCGTTGTGCCATCTTTGAGTTCTATGCGCGCGCAGCTCGTGTGCATGTCATAGATAAGCGTGCCGTTGAGCATTTCGTTCCCGCCGAACTCGAGCACGATATCCGCCTGCACCGCTTGCTTCTGGTCCCAGGTTTGCTTGCCGTGAGCGCGCCCGATCCGGGCCGCGAAGGCGATGGCTATTTGCGAGCGTGGCTCGGCCGGCTGTGTAGTCCGTTTGGCGGCGGGTTGGGTGGTCGGCTTCGTGGTCTGGGCGTGACTTGTCGCCGGTGCGAGCACCATCCACACAGCGCCCAGCACGAACGTCGATACGATCCTTCGAGCATTGCTTGTCATGGTCGTTTCCTTCTTCCTTGATCTCATTCCCGGCACGAAAGGAACATCGCTGTACACCCCAGTATTTCCAACTGGGAATCAATCAGCCAATTTCGCCACGGTCTCAGTGAGCCGCGCGCCAAGGTCCAGGACCGCTTGCTGTTGCTTGGGGTCCGTCAATGATCCGTGGTCGTCGAACGCTTTGTGAGCGTTGGGGATCGCCTTTTGATCGGGCAGCACCAGCACGTGGATGTTGCTGAGGATCGCGCGCACGTGAACCAGCCCGCGCAGTCCGCCCAGCGCCCCCGGTGATGTGCTCATGATCGCCGCCACCTTGCCCTTGAAGCACGCCAAGGGCGCTTCATCCGGCAGGGGCCTCGATACCCAATCGATCGCGTTCTTCAGCGCCGCCGTGATCGAGGAGTTGTACTCCGGGCATCCGATCAGGAACCCATCGTGGTTCTTGAATTCAGTCTTGAGTCGAACGGCACTGTCAGGCAGGCCTTGAGACGCCTCGAGATCTTGGTCGAAGACCGGCAGGGGATAGTCGGCCAAGTCGATCAGTGTCACCTCGGCTCCGGCGTCCCGAGCACCGGCGGCGGCGACCACGACGAGCTTCTTGTTGTAAGAATCCTTTCGCAGGCTCCCAGCGAAGGCGAGGATTCTCGGGACTGATCCCATCGATGTATGCTCCTTGCGTTGGTTCCGTCAGGTTCTGCGCAGCGTAGTGTAGCGTTGCCCACGCCGGTTCCTGCTTGAGGGCCTAGTCTACGCTATTGTCTCGTGATGCACGTCATGGATAGTTCAAGCCGACTAGCGCAACGGATCACGAACCTCAAGTCCTCAGCGACGCTTGCGCTGACCGCCAAGGTCAAGGCGCTCAATGCGGCCGGTGCGGATGTGATCGGCTTTGCGGCCGGTGAGCCGGACTTCGATACGCCGGAACATATCAAGCAAGCGGCCATCGACGCCCTCAACGCGGGGCAGACGCACTACATGCCCGTGCCCGGCGACCCCGCTGCACGACAAGCAATCGCGGACAAACTACGAAACGATAATGCGATCAATTGCAGCCCCGACGACATCGTCATCACCACCGGCGGCAAGCACGCAATCTATCTTGCGCTTCAGTGTCTCGTCGACGCCGACCGAGGGGTCCAGGTGCTCGTGCCCACACCCGGCTGGCTGAGCTATCGCCCCATGATCGAGTTGGCCGGCGGCGAGGTCGTCGAGATTCCCGGCTCAGTGGACAACGATTTCAAGATCACCGCCCAACAACTTCAAGACGCGATCACCGATCGGTCCGTCGCCATCATCATCAACAGCCCGTCGAATCCCTGCGGGACAATGTATAGCCCGGACGAATTGCGCGAGCTGGCGACGGTGATTGAGCGCCGTCCGCAACTCACCGTCATAAGTGATGAGATCTACGAGAAGCTGATCTTCGGCGGCGTTGATCACTTCTCGATCGGGTCAGTCCAAGCGATCGCTGATCGTGTGATCACGATCAACGGCTTGAGCAAGGCGTACGCGATGACCGGCTGGCGCATCGGCTACGCCTGCGCCCCCGGAAATGATTCAGATATGGCGAGGGCCATCGCCAAACTCCAGGGGCAGATGACGAGTCATATTACCTCGTTTTGTTATGCCCCGATCGTCGAGGCGTTGACGAATGCTGCGGACGATGTTGAGCGGATGCGTCAGGAGTTTGCTGGCCGTGCGGTGATTATTCACGAACGTCTGACCGCGATGCCGGGGATTCGCTGCCCCAAGCCGACGGGTGCGTTTTATGTGTTTCCGGATATCAGTGCGACCTTCGGCAAGCGTTCCGGGGGCGGCCGGTTGATCGACTCGGCCATGTCCTTCGCGGAAGCGCTTCTGGAAGAGGCGAACGTGGCGGTGGTCCCCGGCGACGACTTCGGCGGGTGCGGCGCCAATCACGTCAGGCTGAGCTTCGCCTGTTCAGCGCAACAGATCGAGGAGGGCTGTCGGCGCATTCACCGATGGATTGAGGCGCTGACGTAGCGCGCTCGATGTGCGCTTCTGGGCGCCACGCTTCGATTCCGGTCCGCCGGAACGAAGCGTGTTCCTGACGCATTACTCTTTGCTCGGGTTTGACTTCTTGGGCTTGGGCGAGGCGGGAACACGGTCGACGGGCGGTTGGCGTTTCGGCGAAGGCCTGGTCTTGTTGGCTTGAACCAACGGCGGTCGCTGACGGACGGTTCGTGCGTTTGGACGTGCGGAGACCGGCCGGCGCTTGAGCTGCTGCGTTGATCGAGCTCTCGCTTTCTGGAGACGTTGTGCCGAACGACGCTGCGCCTCTTTGCCGACCTGACGTGTGCGTTGGGTCACCGTCTTGGGGCGACTGCTTTTTCGTGGCGCCGGACGAGCGCGCCGTGGCTTTTGCCGATCCGATTTCGTGTAGCCAAGTACACCTTGCATCACAGCCGGTTTTGCCGTGTCCAGCTTTTGCGACGGGCGATAGTCCTGTTGGCTGTCGATCGTGACGCTATCAGCCGGTTGGAGATCAGTGGAAAGAGCGTACCCACCGCCTAGCAGCGCAGTAGCGAAGCCGATAGCCAGGATGAATCGAAAACCTCGCATGCCTCTACCCCCCTGAATCGACCGGCACTGGTCGGGGTCATGCGAGACTGTTCAGGTCGGCATGACTCAGCGCGCGGTCACCCCCCCACATTCGGCAGGAGTTGGGTTCGGCTTGGCGGGAAACGGCTCAGGTGTGGATCGGGCTGTCAAGATCGACCGGCGGTGTGACTTGGGCTGAGCTGTATTGCGAGGGTTCTTTCCCAGACGGAACAAGCGCCCCTACTTACCGCCGAGAATACGCGCTATAGAGGGTGACGCTGTGAAACACGCCCAATGAGCGGGCGCTCGTTATCTGCTGCTGCTGCTGCTGAGGGTCTGCCTGGAGCCGCGGTTGTTCCGTATTCCCGCGAGGCGCATTCGGTCCCGGACGTTGGTTCTATAGAAGGTTCGGCTCTGTGCGAGCCTGCGGGCGCGCTCTGCACGCTCAACACGCACCTCGCGCTCCTTGTTGCGGACGGTGTTCCTGGCGCGGTTTTGTTGCACGTTCTTGAAAGACCGGCGGGCCAGCTCGAACATGCTCAGCTTCTGATTGGCACGATACTTGGCGGTACTCGCCACCGAAGCGGGACTATGAGAGCGCTTTGTGGACCGCGGCGCCGCAACGCCGGCGGATCGCTTCGCCTGATTGACTTCATGGGCAGTGGTGAGTTTGCGTTGAACGTCGATTGGCGATCGGCTGTTCGTCGCGAAGACCGGGTTGGTCTGGAGGTTTCGATGGAGACGCGGCGCATCGTCGTCCGCTCCATCCGCCTCGGGCGATGGAAAATACTCAGCGTAGATCACAGCCGGGGTACGTGTGTCGATTGGATCGGCCGCGTCCATTGCCGACGGATTATCAGACGCTTGATCGTTGGCTACGGTGGCGATTCCCAAGAGTGCGGTAGTGCATGCTACGGCAAGAAGGGTTCTCAACGGCATCATTGGCCCGCTCCTTCGTCTTTAGTTGTTGCCTCCCGTGGTACCTAAAAGCATGCCCCGAGCCCGAGACGGGGCAAGTCCCCCGTGGAGAATCGCCCGGCGATGAACACAGTTCATCGTCATGGGTAGTCCCGGCAAGCGGGGTCGGGCCGGGTCAATCTGTATCAATCGTGCGGGTTATGAGGATCAAGTGGTGGCCGACAGCGCGGTATAGCCGCGGATGAATATCCGCGGGTGTGTTGGTCAGCGGATACCATTGCCGGATATGGAGAAGTCGGATCAGGTCAGCTTGTCCTCGCCCACGGAACTGCGGTGTATTACCTGCGGTTACGACCTGCGCTCGTTGCCGACTGAAGAAAGCTGTCCGGAATGTGGCACGCCCATCGAGTTGTCTCTGCGCGGCGACCTCTTGTCGCAATCTGATCCAGCGTGGGTAGCAAGGCTTGCGCGCGGCCAATCGGTACTCGTGTTCGGCGTTCGATTCTGCCTGATATGTATGGTCTGTGCGTTCGCGATTCCTTTCTTGGGATTTGGCCTGGGTTTCGTATTCGCTTTCGGATTCGGCTTCAACATTCCGAGTTGGGTATTCAGTGTTCTATTTTTGAGCTTCGGCGGTACCCTGATCGTTGGGGCACTCTTCGCAACACTCGGTTGCGCGCTCGTTACCACCCAAGATCCGCGCGATAGCTTACGCGAATCTTCGAGCTCGAATCGAAATGTGGCACGACAGGCATTGTTGGCAATGTATGCCTGTGTTCCGGCTAGTTTCGTAGCGTTACTCATTCCGTTCGTGCGCACCAGTCCCCAGATCTTCCCAGTTATCTTCTTTCTATCTGTAGGTACCTGCTTCACCGTCGCACTTGTTGCGACTCTGGGTTGGTTGGCAGTTCTCGCCGCGCGCATTCCGGACCATGATCTTCGATCCCGCACCATGAAATCAGCCCGTTTTTTTCGATGGGCCGTTCCAGTCTTGATTCTTACCGCTCTCATCCCACCGATGCTGTCTGCCACGCCTCCCGCAGCTGGAGGAGCGTTGATTAGGCCGGGGGTTTTGTCTTCCGTGACGGGTTGCGTTTTCCTCGTCGTCGCCGCTGGCATTCTGATTGGATCGTTTCGGATGTACAAGGACCTGCGTACTTACCGCACCGCGTTCCGCAAGTGTGCAACCGAAGCAAACACTACCAACAGCGAGCCGCCACTGACCGATTAGATATCGCTCAGTTCCACACTCGCGACGCTCAAGATTCCGGGGGCGGCGCGCAGTTCATCGAGCAATTCAGCCGTGGGCGCTTCGTCGAGTTTGAGGATCATCAACGCGATCGTCTTGTCGGTTGCGCTGTCAGTCTTACGTCCGATCACCATCTCCGCGATGTTCACGTTGGCGTTGCCGAAGAGTTGGCCGACCAGGCCGATGCGGCCCGGCTGATCGTTGTTGGTGAGCAGGACCATGTGGCCGGCGGGGATCATGTCCATCGCATAGCCGTCGAGGTTGGTGATGCGCGGCAGGTCGTCTTCGTAGATCGCCCCCTGAACGCGGTGAGAAAAGACTCCCGTCCCCTTTGTTTGGAGTTGGATTGCGAGGCGGTCCTCGCCGTGGTCGGCGGCGATGATCGTCTGCATGTCGATATGACGTTGCTCGGCGATCAGCGCCGCATTGATGACATTGACCGGTTCGTCGAGGTGACGCCCCAGCAACTGGGCCAGTGTGTACCGGGCGATCGTGTCCGCCGGTCCCGCCAGGGCCTCGCCGCGCACGGTGATGCGCACCGAGTGCAGCGGCTCGCGCCCGACCACAGCGTCCAGCAGCGCGATCATCCGCGCGCCAAGGTCGACAAACGCTTGCTGGCGATCCGTGAGATCAAAGCTTAATCCGCCGACATTCACAGCGCCGCTCATCCCCTCGCCGCGGAGATAGGTCACCAGCGCGCGACACGCCTCGACCGCCACGGCTTCTTGGGCCTCGACAGTTGACGCACCCAAATGCGGCGTGGTCAGGATTTTGGGGTGATTGCGCAGCGGACTGTCCGGCGGCGGCGGCTCCTGCTCGTACACATCAAGCGCTGCCCCGCCGCATTGCCCGGACTCCAATGCCCCAAGGAGGGCCGATTCATCGACGATCCCGCCGCGCGAGGCGTTGACGACGAGAATGCCCCGTTTGGCCTTGGCGAACGTCGCGGCATTCAGCATTCCCGCGGTCACGTCGGTCTTGGGGACGTGGAAGCTGACAATATCCACCCGGCTGAGCAGGTCGTCGAAGGTGTCAACCAAAGGCACCTGTCCGTCCAGGGTCGACTTGGCGTTGATCATCGGGTCGTGGGCGATCACCTTCATGCCGAAGGAGAGCGCACGCTGGGCAAGGGTGCGGCCGATGCGACCGATGCCGACGACCCCCAACGTCTTGCCTTGAAGTTGACTGCCGATGAACTTGCTGCGGTCCCATCCACCGGCGGCGATCGCGGCATGGGCCGGGGCGATGTTGCGAGCCAGCGCGATCATCAGGGCAAAGGCGTGCTCGGCCGTGGTGACGGTGCTGGCGGAGGCGGCGTTCATGACCGCAATACCCAATCGGGTGGCGGTCGGAAGGTCGATGTTGTCGACGCCGACGCCCGCCCGGACAATCGCCCGCAGCCGACATTCACCACCGGCGGCGCACTGCCCAAGGACATCGGCGGTGATCTGGACGGCCGATCGCACCACCACGCCCTCGTGCGATCGCAGGGCGGCGGCAAGTTCAGCGCCCGCCAGCCCGGTCTGGACGGTCAGTTGGACATCGTCCTGGGCCTGGAGGAAGGCTGCCCCTTCGTCTGCGAGTTTGTCGGCGATGAGGATTCGCATCCGATTCTTCCAGGAAAGCCACGCCGGCGGGTACGCTTGTGGCCCCCCAAGCCGTGGTCAGGCCTGCTGGGGGCCGCCTTGGACGACCTGCACCAAACTGGCTAGAATAGCGGCTTCCAAGACCACGCGTGCCTATTGAGAGGAAACGACGACGATGACGATCGCCGCCGAAGCAAGAACGCAGTTGATTCAGGACTACCAACGCAAGGAGGGGGATTCCGGATCCCCCGAGGTGCAGATCGCGATCCTGACCCACCGCATCCGTGGCCTGACCGATCACCTGCAAACCCACAAGCACGACTACGCCTCACAGCGAGGTCTGGTGCTGATGGTCGGTAAACGAAACCGTTTGTTGCGGTATATCGCACGAACGAGGCACGACGATTATCAAGCGTTGATCAAGCGACTCGGCTTGCGGAAGTAAGCCGGATCAGTTTTTGTCGGGCGACGGACCGGCGATTAGGTGGCAGTAGGCAAGCCACAGTCTTGTTGGGCGAGAACCAGCGTCTGGGGACTGTTGTTTGCCTCCTGCCTCTTAGAAGTCGGCGGCCGTAAAGAAATATGACCTGCGCGGAGAATCCGTGCGGGGTGACTTCTACTAGAGGTAGACAAGCGATGGCATATGTTTGTGTAGAGCGGGAAATCGGGGGCCGAACGTTCAAAATCGAAACCGGGAAGGTCGCCAGGCTCGCCAGCGGTGCGGTCATGGCCACCTACGCTGACACCACGGTTCTCACGACGGCGATGCGGGCCGATCCTCGACCGGGATTGGACTTTTTTCCGCTTCAGTGCGATTACCGCGAGAAGCTCGGGGCCGGCGGAAAGTTCCCCGGTGGTTTTCGTAAGCGCGAGGGTCCGCCCAACGAAAAAGAAATCCTCACGATGCGGATGATGGACCGTCCGATTCGGCCGTTGTTCCCCGACGGATTTATCGACGAGGTCCAGATCCAAGCGTGGGTTCTCAGTCACGATGGACAAAACGACGCTGATATGGTTGCGTGCACGGCAGCATCGGCGGCGCTGTGCTTGACCGATGCCCCGTTCCAAGGACCGGTGGCTACCGTCCGCGTGGGTCGGATTATCACCGACGATGGCGAGAAGTTCATCATCAATCCCACGCATGCCCAGATGGAGTTCTCCGATCTGGACCTCGTGCTCTCCGGCCACGCCGACGGCTTGAACATGATCGAGATCGGCGCGGCGGAAGTACCGGAGGCGGATGTGCTGGAGGCGATTCGCATGGGGTACGAGGAGGGCATCAAGCCGCTCCTTGAAATGCAACAGGAACTCATGGAGAAAGTCGGGGCTACGGACAAGGTGGTCGGCGAGCTGCGGGTTCCGCCGGACGATGTCGTGGAGCAGGTCAAGAATCTCGCCGGTGACGAGATGGCCAAGCTACGGCAGATTCACAGCAAGCAGGAGCGCAATGACGCCATCGACGCGCTCCGCGATCGGATGATCGAAGAAAACTTTGCGATCCCGGAGGGGGTTGCATATTCCGAGCATCTTGCGGCCGAGAAGCGTCAGTCTCACGCTAAGGAAGCGTTCCGCAAACTGGAGAAAAAGACCGCGCACCGTCTTATCGCGGAAAACGGTACGCGCGCCGATGGTCGAGCGGCGACGGAGATTCGTCCGCTTGAGATGGAAGTCGGCCTGCTCCCGCGAACGCACGGTTCAGCGTTCTTCCAGCGCGGGGAGACGCAATCGATCGTTACCTGCGTACTTGGCACGACGCGTAACGAACAGATTGTTGACGGGTTGATGCCCGAGTATGCCAAGAAGTTTTATCTGCATTACAACTTCCCGCCGTTCTGCATAGGCGAGGCCGGTCGCATCATGGGGCCGGGCCGGCGCGAAATTGGTCACGGTGCGTTGGCGGAACGATCGTTGCTCGCCGTGCTGCCCGAACTCGACGAGTTTCCATATACGGTTCGACTCGTCAGTGACATTACCGAGTCCAACGGCTCATCGTCGATGGCTTCGGTCTGCGGCGGATGTCTCGCGTTGATGGACGCCGGCGTGCCGATCAAGGCCACCTGTGCGGGAATCTCCATCGGGCGGTTCACTGCGGCGGATGGGAAAATCACGCACGTCACCGACATCATCGGCGAGGAAGATTTCTTCGGCGAAATGGACTTCAAGGTCTCGGGAACGCGCGATGGAATCACCGGCATACAGCTCGACCTCAAAGCCCGCGGCCTGCAAATCGACGAGATCACGACGATCCTGGAGCAGGCGCGCAAGGGTCGGTTGGAACTGATCGAAAAAATGGAAGCGGTTCTGCCAGGCCCCAGGGCTGAGCTTTCACCATACGCGCCGCGAATCATCTCCGTGATGATTGATCCGGAAAAGATCGGCAAGCTCATCGGGCCCGGCGGAAAGACGATCCGCGGCATCCAGGAGCGCACCGGGGCCACGATCGACGTGGCCGAGGACGGCACCGTGCTCATCGCGGCCGTCGATGGCGAAGCCGGCGCCAGAGCCAAGGCCGAGGTCGAAGCGTTGGCCGCAGAGATCAAGGTCGGCACGATCTACGAAGGCGACGTCGTCTCCATCAAGGACTTCGGCGCGTTTATCGAAATCGCCCCGGGAACCGACGGCTTGTGCCACATCTCCGAGTTGGCGGACGGCTACGTGAAATCCGTCAGTGACGAAGTCAAGCTCGGCGATCGCATCAAGGTGAAAGTGATCAGCGTCGACGACACCGGCCGGATCAAGCTCTCTCGCCGCGCGGCCCTCGCCGACCAGAAGAAACCGGACGAGAAGAAAGAGCCGGTCGGCGCGTCGTAGTACACTGACACAACATGAATGGGTGCCATGCTTCGACTCCGGTCCGCCGGAGCGAAGCATGTTTTGATTTTCGGGGTAACGGGACCTTCGACGCCTCCATGCTTCACCCCTCGGGATGAAGCATGACGCCGTCACTTGTCATTCCAACGCATCGCGGCGAATATGACCGTATGGACTGGCTATGGTGGACATCGCTGGGACTCGTCATCGGAGCGGCGGCCATGGCGCCGATCATGCGCATCCTACTGCGACGAGCAAGATACCGCGCCCGTCTGGCGGAGCGACGAGCCCGGGATGCCGAGCGCCTGGCGGAGCTGGGCTCGATGACCGGCGGCCTGGCGCACGAGATCAAGAACCCGCTGTCGACAATCGGACTCAATGCCCAACTCCTGGCCGAGGCGATCGGCGAGGCCGAGCTTCCCACCGAGCAGCGTGATCGGCTTCTGCGCCGGATCGACGCCCTGTCGCGCGAGATCGATCGCCTGCGGACGATCCTGACCGACTTCCTTCAGTTCGCCGGGCGGGTGCGGCTTGATCCGGAGCCGCATGACCTGGCGAAGGTGGTGTCCGAGCTGTGCGACTTCTTCCAACCGCAGTGTGATCAGAACGCCATCGTGTTACGGACGCAGTTACCGTCCGAGCCGGTGCCGGTGCGCGTCGATGAGAATCTGTTCAAGCAAGCGCTGCTGAACCTGATGATCAACGCGACGCAGGTGATGAAGGCCGAGGCGTCCGGCGCTGCGGGGGACGACCAACCCCAAGCGGTCGCCGGCGAGCTGATGTTGCGGGTCGAAGCGGACGACCACGAAGCGCGCGTTCACGTGATCGACACGGGCCCGGGCATCGAGCCGGCGCGCCTTGACGAAATCTTCCGGCCGTACGTTTCGCACCACGCCGGCGGAACCGGCTTGGGTCTGCCCACGGCGAGGCGAATCATCGAGGAGCACGGCGGTCAGTTGGCGGTTCACTCCGAACCCGGCCGAGGCAGCGATTTCGTGATTCACTTACCGCGCGAGAAAATGGGACATTCTACTTTTCCAGAATAGTAGAACGTCCTCTTTTTACTCGGCTACGAGCAGGGTCATGTTCTCCAGGATCGACCGGGCGATGTCCACCAGCGGTCGGCGCGTGTCTCGGGCCTGTTTCTGAAGGAGTTTCATCGCTTGGGGCTCCGAGACTTGCTTGTGCTTGACGATGAGCCACTTGGCCTGTTCGATCGTCTTGCGGTCTTCCAATCGTCGTTTGAGCGCGGCGATCTCTTCGTCCTGGCGGAGGTGCGCCTGGAATCTTCCCCAGGCGATCTCTAGGCATACTCGAATCTGATCCTGACTGGCGGGCTTGAGCAAGAACCCGAACACGCCGGCCTGAGCCGCGGTCGAGACGTACTCGGGGTCCGAATACGCTGAGAGAATGACCACCGGGACGTGTAACTCCCGAAATACGATGGCCGCGGCCTCGAGGCCGTTGCAGTTGGGCATGCGAACGTCCAGCAGCGCCAGGTCGGGCGGATCGCGGCGGCACAACTCGATGGCTTCGAGCCCGTCGCCGGCGGTTCCGACGACGGTATATCCCAGCCCCGTCAAACTACTGCTGATCCCCGCCGCAACCAGGTGCTCGTCGTCAGCTACGAGCACACGCGTCAAGCGTACGTCCCGCTCGTCCGTTCGGCGCGCGAACAGCTGCGATTGCGATGCCACTTTCCCTGAACAAGCACCAGCCGCCATGACCGGGGCCTCCATCCCCGGACCGTGATGAGGGCGTAGAAGGCGGGATTCGTGGGCCGCGTGGATCGGTCATGGATCCGATGCGACGGGAAACAGGGTATCGGCCATCGACGCAGATTCAATCCAAGAAATCGCGCTCCTCCAGCCGCTGCGGGACATACGTCTCGGTGACGTACGAAATGTCTTTGGTAATGAGCGATTCAACTTCCATTTTGAAACCGTTGGCTAACATCCGCTCGATCTCCCGCTGCCACGGTTTCTTGTCTACGAACCACGGGTACTCTGCGATCTGCTGGGCTCGTGTGATATCACGATCGGTCAATGTGATCTTCACATCGTCGCTCAGTTCACATCGCTCATAGTCCTGGGCGCGGATGCCTATGAACTTCGCATCGGGTACGGCCATTCGCTGACTCTCGAACGCCAGATTGATCGAGCCCTGCTTGATGACGCTGTAGATGTAGTGCCCCCAGGGATCGCAATCCAACAGGCAGTAGATCGGCAGCCCCAGCTCCTCGTGCAGCCGGCGCAACAATCGCCGAACACCTCGCGGCGGCTGGCCTCCGCCTTCGGTCAGGATGCAGTTGTGCGTCTGCCAGAACCTATCCTCGTTGAACCGGCTCCAGATAGTGTTTTTCTCGACATGCAAGACGAACTTGGCTTCGCATTTCTTGAATTGGATGATGCTGGGCTCGCAGATGCTTGGGATCGAGTATCCGCCTGAGCCCATGCGCCGGCAGTCGATCTCGTCGCCGGAGTCGATGAGGGTGATGTTGCCGGCGATCGTTCCGGCCTTTCTCGCATAAACGTGAAGCTCCTCCCGCAGCGCCCCGAGTGAAACTTCGAGGTCCTCCAGGACTGGGTCGGACTCACTTTGATCGTTGAATGTCTTTTCGTTGGTTCCCTCGATGGTGTGCAAACTCTTGTAGTACATTCCACGAAGGCTGAGCGTCTTGCCCGCCTCGATCAGGTCTTTGCACCCGTCCGCGAGCAGGACCGTCTGCATGAATTTCTTGGCCATGGAGAGGTTGAACAGGTTCCGCCGTTGCGCGTTGGATCCCATCTCCAAGATGCGCTTGGACTTGTTGAACTTTGTGTTGGAGACGGTCCGCATCGGGATATCGACGTGCGGATCGCGCTGCGCGAGGCTGGACTTGACGATCGCCTCGCCCAGTTCGTCGATCTTCATCAGCGTTTTCTTGTCGCGGTCCTTGGTGACGGTCGCTGAACTGCCGGGGGTGGTCCGGGGGCTGGTGGACTTCATGGTCGGCGTTTTCTTCGATCTCTGTTTGGCCATGGATCGTCGCTCGTAAGGGGTATGGGCGCCGCTTGCGTCTTGGGGCCGGCCGCTATTTACGTTTGGCGGTGCGGCGCGGTGAGCGGGACTTCTTCCTCGATCGTTTGGTGGTCTTGCGTCGTTGGGGCTTTGGCTTGTCGTCAAAGAGCGACTCGCCGATCTCATTGCCGTTGTTTGCCGGGTCGGCTTGCTGAGCCGGGACGATCACGACCTGCTCATCCTTGGCGAGACGAGCGGTCTCGTTGAGGATTCTGCCCTCGTCGTCGAGTTGTTGGTCGGCCTGAGCGGTTCGGCGCTCCGCTTGCCTCAGCAGCGCTTCATAGAGCTTCTTAGCGTCGGTTCCCGTGATCTTCTCGCAGGACTTCGCCACCTCCCTGATGTAGCGCTCGAAGATGCTTCGCCGTTCCGATTCGCGCTGCATGCGCTTGCGCCGGCGGAGATACGTTCCCAACTTTCTGCCGCACTCTTGCAGCGCGAGCTTCATCTCCTTGCGGATTTCGTCGTAGTCGGCGATCGCTTCCTTTGATTCACTGGTGAACGGCACCCACACGCTGGCCATGTGGATCATCACGACCAACGGGCCCAAGGGAAGGCTTCCTTTGGGTTGGCTCAGTTCGTAGTTCTTCCAGCTCGCGTCCAGGACGGCTTTGAACGAGCAGCACTCGGACTGCTGATATAGCAGCGGCACCCGGTTGGCAAAGCGAATGACGCGCGCCGTTTCTTGCGCGGGAAGCTCGCCGCCGAAGGCCAGCCCGACCTCGATCTGGAAGGGGTTGCCGCGATAGACCGCTGGTGGTCTCGTGGAGGCGGTGTAAAACTCCGCCTTCACGCCCCTGAGCAGGCCCGCCAGCAGCGCCTTGGACCCGATGGGCACGAGACAGTCCGTCGGCGGCACCGTCAACTTGACCGCCTGGATCGCGTTGTACAGGGCTTCGGCTTCTCGATGGCCCACGTTCTTGACCCACGTCAAGTTGGTGATGCCGGCCGTGTGGCAAATCTCCTTGGCCTTGCTCGGTCCCACGCGACAAAAATCATTCTGTAGAAACGCGCCGACCTTGGCGGCCTCGGTGCGCTCGAGCATCTGGATCAGCGTGCCCAGCTCGATGCCCTTGGGATGCGGTTTGATTTCCTTCGGCTCGTCCGGCAGCTCGTCGACACTTCGTGGGAATGTGCGAGTTTCATTGCCGGGGGTGACATAAGTGATCTGCGCGTGCGGGTTGGCGATCGCCGTCTGCTCGAGGTATTCGTCGATGGATTGGCGACCCTTGAGGTACTTGCCTTCAAGTTCGATCTCAACTTGCGTGCCGGTCCCTTGCGGGAAGAGCTTGTCGTCCTCCTGATGCACCTCGTCGCTGACGATCTCCGCGCGGTTCTTGGAGGTGTCCATTTTGATGCGCATCTCGTGCGCCGGTTTATTCTTGGACGGTTTGGAGATGATCAAGACGGGCTTTCCCGTCGTCATCAAGCCGTACATTCCCGCTGCGCTGATGCCGATGCCTTGTTGACCTCGGCTCATTTTCAGGCGATGGAACTTCGATCCGTACAGCAGCTTCCCGAAGATGTGCTCGATCTGTTGCTTGACAATCCCGGGCCCGTTGTCGCGCACGGTCACCTTGAATCTCGTCTCACCGAGCTGAAGCACCTGCACGAAGATGTCGGGCAGAATCCCGCCTTCCTCGCAGGCGTCCATCGCGTTGTCCACCGCCTCCTTGATCGTCGTCAGCAGCGCTTTGCGCGGATTGTCGAACCCGAGCAGGTGGCGGTTCTTGGCGAAGAACTCGCTGACGGAAATCTCGCGCTGTTGGCCGGCCAGGGTCTGGGCGGTGGCCTTGGACCTGCGCGTCTTCGTCTTGCGCGATTGCGGAGACGTCGTCGGCTTGCGAGCCTTGCTCATCGTCGTTCTGGGCTTTTTCGTTGGTGCAGCCAACAGCGTGGACATCGGATGCCATCCTTGGCCGCGTGGATCATACGCTGGCCGTGGGCATGCCATGCGCCCACTCACGATACATGATCGGCCCAACCGCACCGAGGCTGAGCAGATTTCGCCGACTGCGTAGGCTTTGCGATCTTGCGTGAGGCGCCGGCGGCCGGGCGCAACCAACATTCACTGAGCGCTTTCGTCTCGCCCGGTCGTGCCGAGTGTGATCGGTTCGATGTAGTCCAAGGACATCCAAGCGCAAGCCAAGAGCCGGGTCACGTCAAACCGACCAAGCCCATCGGCTCGCGCCGGTGGGCTTGGTCGCAGTCGGGGAGGGAGTCGGGCTCCGGCACTCCGGCAGGCCGCGGGCTGGTGCATGTCGGCGTCGGATACGACCGGCCCGGTGTGAACCTGGGTGAGGAGTACGCCCGTAGCTCACACCGAACCGCGCCGCGAAAATCAGATCGACCCGAGGTCGATCCCTCTGTCTCTCTCCCCACGAACAGGAGAAGCGCTCGCTAGAAACCAGATGTCGCCGCCGGGGCGCTCCATTGCAGGCCGAGCGACCGGCCGGCGATTTCCCGGGGCCTGGGCGCGGGTTTGCCTGACCGGCTGGACCGAGACTATGCTCCTGGCCCGCGCCTAGCGCATCGATCGGAACCCACCAATGTCAGCTGAGATCCAGACCACGTTGATCATCCTGAAGCCGGATGCGGTGCAACGCAGCCTCATGGGCCGGATCATGTCCCGTTTCGAGGACAAGGGCCTCCAGATCGTCGGGTGCAAGATGATGCGGATCAGCCCGGAGCTGGCCGAGCGGCACTACGAGGTCCACCGGGGCAAACCCTTCCACGAACGGCTGGTGCAGTTCATGACCTCCTCGCCGGTGTTGGTGATGGCCGTCCGGGGCGTGGGCGCGGTCGAGATTTGCCGGAAACTGATCGGGGCGACCTTTGGTCCCCAGGCTGAGCCGGGGACGATCCGGGGTGATTTCGGCGTCTCCAAGAGCTTCAACCTCATCCACGGCTCCGACAGCCCAGAGACGGCTCAGTTTGAGCTGGCCCTCTTTTTCGACGCCGGTGAGCTGGTCGAGATCGACCGGGCGATCGAGGGCTGGGTCTACGACCTTTCCACAGGTAGCCCCGAATAGGGGCTAATTGCGGGAACCGGGCTGGCCGCTGAGGCGTCCTACCTCAAACGGCCAAAACTCGAAGGATTATTGGCTGTAGAAAGGGCGGTTTGGCCGATCTACCCCATCGACCAGGGGCAAAACCAGCCCCGCCGGCACAGGGTGCTGCGGTCTCCGGGGGCCCATGACCGGCCTTGTCCCGATAAAGCAGGCTCTTGAAATCCCAAGGGAAGTTTTTTAGAATACTTCTAAGACAATGAACCGTTTTATGGGCATCAGAGTATAGGACTACCCAGGGGTCGGGATTCGGGACAAGATTGTGACGTTCTTCACAATCTTGTGGCGATGAAATGATCTTGGGTTTCCGAGGAATACCTTCAACGAGGGCGAAGTCTTCCGGGACCAGTACAGGACGCAGGCAATGCTTCAGGCCATGTTTGGCAAAAACTCACCGCTCAGTCGGCTGCGACAACGGCAGCGGGTGTCGGTGCGGGATGAGTCCAAGGCCGATCCTCGGTTCGGGGGCCTGACCCTCGACGAGGAGCGCCTCCTGCGGCAGATCCTGTCCGAGCCCATGGACTACATCGACTCCGATGAGTTCCGCCATCCCAAGGCCGAGAAGCGAATCTACCATGATGCCGAGGAGATCGCCCGACCGGACGTGTCGTGGTATCGCCCGCTCATGGACGACCCTCAGCCCGATCGGCAGGCGAAGAACACCGGCACGGTCCTGCTCACTGCGGCTCAGGAGCGGGTGTTGTTTCTCAAGTACAACTACGCCCGTCACCGCGTGAGCCAGCTTCAGTTGGAGATCGGTCCCGCCGAACCGTCGGAGGAAATGGCCCGCGAACTGCTTCATTGGTACTCCAACGCGTCCCGGTACCGCGAGCAGATCGCCGAGACCAACCTCGCGCTCGTGCTGGCGATGGCCAAGCGGACCCGCATGAGCGAGGTGGACTTCGCCGACCTGGTCAGTGAAGGCAACATGGCCTTGCTGCGCTCGGTCGACAAGTTCGACTGTGGACGAGGCTTCAAGTTCTCGACCTACGCCTGCCGCGCGATCCTCAAAGCGTTCTCTCGACAGGGCATGAAGCTGAGCAAGTACCGTCAGCGCTTCCCGACCGATTTCGACCCGGCTCTGGAGAAGTCCAATCATCTGGAGACGCTGCGCCGGACGCATGAGCTGGAGGCCGCCGCCGAGGTCAAGTACATCGTTCTGTCCAACGACGCTGAACTCACCAACGTCGAACAGACGGTGATTCACCACCGCTTCGGTCTGGGTGAAGATGCCGGAGGTGATCCCATGACGCTGGAGCAGGTCGGGCAGATCATCGGCGTAACCAAGGAACGCGTGCGCCAGATCCAGAACAAGGCGCTGGAGAAGATCCGCCTGACGCTCGAGCTTTACGCGAATCGCCAGGACGAAGAGGAAGCTCAGGAGGAAGAGGGAAAGGCGAGCTCCCCGGCCGCATGAGGGCTCAACCGCTCGATGAAACCCCATCCCCGACCCAACTTTCTGGGTCGGGTTTTTCTTTTTCACTGCGCTGCCCACAAGACCGATCCCCTTCAGCGGGACCATCGTCCCGTGCCGTGGCTCAGTGACGGGTTGTGGCATAGAGTCACCGTACGGCTGCGCAGACACCGACCTTGGTGAGAAACCTATGGCATCGCCCGATAGGCCCAGGCGATCTCGTTGCACCGGGTCCGACGTGAAGACACGCGGGAACGTCCCCCTGCACGTCCTGGCGGACGAACATAATCCACACGGAACCATACGCCGATCCAAGTCCGGCAAGCGCCGCGCGATCGTGCTCGCGGTCGTTCAGCTGTTGATCATCGCCCACGTGCTTCAGTGGTACATCACCGGCCGGACCACCACGCCGATCGAGCCTTCCGAAGCGATGGAGTTCGGAAAGCAAGGCGTGATCAACGCGGGGCTCATCTTCTTCGCGATCGCGCTGCTGTCCACGCTCGTGCTCGGCCGGTGGTTCTGCGGTTGGGGCTGCCACCTCGTGATGCTCCAGGACCTTTGCGGATGGATGATGAAGAAGCTCGGCGTGCGCCCCAAGCCGTTCCGTTCGCGGCTGCTCATCTACGTGCCGTTGATCCTTGGGCTGTATATGTTCGTCTGGCCGGCGTTTTTTCGCTGGGGCGTGCTCCCCAATTGGCAGAAGCTGGCGAGTGTGTTTTCAGCGATCCCGGGGCCGAGACCGCTTCCGGATTGGCCTGGTTTTTCCGTTCATCTCGCCACGGCCGAGTTCTGGCAGACTTTCCCCGGCCTGTTCGTGGCCGTTCCCTTCCTGTTGATTTGCAGCTTCGGGGCGGTCTACTTCCTGGGCGCTAAGGGATTCTGCACCTATGGCTGCCCCTACGGCGGGTTCTTCGCCCCGCTCGACGAGTTCGCCCCGGCCCGGATTCGCGTCACGGACGCCTGCGAACAATGCGGCCACTGTACCGCCGTCTGCACCTCCAACGTCCGTGTCCACGAAGAAGTGGCCACCTACGGCATGGTCGTCGATCCGGGATGTATGAAATGCCTCGACTGCGTCAGCGTCTGTCCCAACGATGCGCTGTACTTCGGCTTCGGTCGACCCGCCGTCGCCAAGCGCCAATCCAAGCCCAAACGGCCGAGGAAAACGCACGACCTGACTTTGCGCCAGGAATTGACCCTGGCGGTGGTGTTTCTGTTCACCTTCCTTGCCGTGCGCGGTGTCTACGGGCTGATCCCCATGCTGCTGGCGGGGGGAATCGCAGCCATTGTGACATTCCTCATCTGGAAACTCTGGCAGATGATTCGTGAGCCGAGCGTGCGCTTCCATCAGTTCCAGTTCAAGTACAAGGGCGCGGTCCGGCCCGCCGGGTGGCTGTATGCAGCTGCGGTTGCGCTGCTCATGCTCGTCATCATCCACAGCGGTGCGGTTATGGCGTCGTTCCGCGTCGCTGAGTATCACGACCGCCGCGTCACGATCCCGCAGGAGGTCATCTTCTCCAGCCATCCCGTGCGCATGACCGCGCCGATGATGGAGCATGCGGACAAGGCGCTGAAGCTGTACCACGCGTGCTCGAGCTTCGCCGAAGGCGGGATCGGTCTATCGACGGCCTGGCAAGGCGAGATTGACATGCGCCGCGCACGATTACTGGCCGCGAAGCTCGATTTCGATGCCGCCGAAGACCTGCTGCGTCATGCGCTCGATCGCGACGGCCGCAACGAGGCGTTCTGCCAAAGCCTAGCCTGGGTGTTGCGGGCGCAACTTCGCGTTGACGACGCGCTCGCCTATTACGCCCAGATCCTCACCGAGGAGATGACCTACAACAACATGCTCGACGACTTCGTGGTTCTGTGTCGCCAAGAGGGATTGTTCGCCCAGGCCGTCGACGTCTGTCGAAAGCGCCTGAACAAAGACCCCGAGCACCTGCGCACGATGCGCTGGTTGTCGCTCCTGCTTATCGATTCGGATCGTGTCCAAGACGGTGTCGACCTAATTCGACAGACGCTTCTGATCGATCCGGATAACGCGTCCGCATACTCAGCCTTGGCGTCAGCGCTCATCAAGCTGGGTCAACACGACGAGGCGCACCAGTCGATGCTCGAGGCAATTGAATTGGACCCCGAGAATTTTCGATTGCACCGGCAAATAGCTGAGCTGCTGGAGACACTGGGTCGAGGCGAAGAAGCGGCCGCGCATCACGACCGAGCCCAGGAACTCCAGAAGTAGGCCACAGATGAACACGGATAGGGTAGAAGTGTGGTATCCGGTGAAGCCGGACCTGACGAGCGAGCGCTAGCGAACGAGGAAGGTCCGGGTACGGGCAAGTGAGGTCGACAATCCCCCCTTGGCGGGAAGGTGCGGGTCGGACTGGCAGGAGATCGGTCGATTAGTTCTCGTCGCGGAGCGTTGCGGAAAACCCGGATTGCTCAATCGTCGCGATCAACATTTCGGGACGGGTGCTGTTCGGGGGGTCGATGGTCACGCGCGCTTCACCCGCGTCGAAATCGACCAAGACGCGCTTCACGCCGGGAAGAAACAACATTGACATCGCAAGCTTGGAGGGGCAATCGGGGCAGCGCATGCCCTCGACATCCAGCACGATCACCTCACCGCTGATGGGGCCGAGCCGAGGATCGAAATCAAGCGGTATCGGGGAGTCGATTGGATCGTTGGTCCCGGCGATGCCAACGCCTAGTACGGAGGGGTCATCGCCGATCTGTTGACGGACAGCCACTATTTGCCGAAAGCCGCCAAGGGAGCATTGACCGATGAAGCCCATCTTGGCGCAATCGTCGCACTGTGCGAGCGTCGCCTGGCTGGGGTCTCTCAAGGCGACTTCTCTCAGTGCAGCGTTGACCGATGCGTTCGTCGAACGCACGGCAGCCGCTATTTTCTGCTCGCTCGGCGGTGATTCGATCGCCGGATCAAAGCCCAGACTGGACATGGCGTCATAGAGACCCACGACCAGTTCATGTCCAAGTCGCCGTCGGGTTGGATCAACATCGGGCGCACCGAGCTGGTGCATCCAGTCCGCCGGTTTGGGGGGATAATCAACCCATAGTTGCTGCGGCGAGGCGGCATAGAGCAAGTACATATCCCAGGCTGGTGGTTCATCCAAGAGACCCTTGGCGAACGCATCGCCTACAAGGCGGTTCGGATCGTGGAATTGACGTACGCGCGGATCGTTGAAGATGCCGGCCATTCGTTGCGCCGCTGCGTAGTCATCCGTGGCCAGAATATCGATCCACACGATGAAGATGCTGACGTCCGCGCGGGGGTACGCATTCACCACCGACTCATTGACGGCAATTGCACCCCTAACGCAAGCGCCGCAAGTGGCTGAAACGATCGCCACCACCCGCGGCTTGTCTCGATCCGCGTTGAATCGCTCGATCAGGGGTTCAAGCGAGTTGTCAAGTGATATCATCCCTCCCTCATCGAGGAACACAGGCTCATCCGAAAGCCTCGCCACCCGGGTTGACGACTCACAGCCGAGGGTTGCGATGACCCAGATGGCAATGAGACCGAGGAGTACACTGGGAAAACGATGAATCACCATGGCCGGTCTCCTGGCAAGGGTTCTCTGTGTCCGTAGTTATTGTATAGCACGCCAAGCCGCAAGATGCAGGTGAAGCGGGAGGAAAAAGGCTCGTGAGTTGCCCTGTAGAAAACCTTAGAATACAGGCTCCTCAGCGGTATGGTCGATTTCAACTAGTGCTTGTTTTGCAGAGTCGGTCCAAGACGCGACGTGACGAATCGGGCTCGCAAACAGGGGTTTTCTACAGAGCACTCGTGAGTCTTATTCTCACACATCCACCCGCCGCTCCGAGACGTTCAGCCGATGGCGGAAGGAGACGACTTCATCCCCGAGAAACGGGGCGGAGAGGGGGCCGGTTCATAGGCGCAGGAGACGGACTTGAACTTACCGTGGTTGAGGGTGAGAATCGGAGTCGTCCGTTCCGGGGGCATGTTGGGTCACCAGCGTGGGGTGTGATTTTTCGACGAGCCGTCGAATGGGGCGCAAGTGTCCGACCCCGCCGACCACTCACCGGGAGAGCCGTATTTCATAGTTTCTTTTCTGCCACGTATTCCTCCCGTTTTCATGCCCAAATCTCCTGAGCTCAGCCGGAGGTCTTCGGGGCTCTCACAACGACAGCTTGGTTTTGGATGGTAAAATCACCATTAACAAACGTACTTGTCCCATCCTGTGCGATACGCTCGCTCGACCCTCAGAGACGGCCAAAAAGCCGCTTGGTGATGCTTTGAGCGTGCCGATTCGGCTTCAATATCGCGAGACGGGCGTTATACTGGAGCAACGTGACCGGGCGATGGTGCCGGACGAAGGTCATACGAAAATTGTCGGGTAAGTGTTTCATAGCGATGGGAGGGAACGTGGAACCAGATGAATCGACCACGAAAGATACCGCCAGTCTGTCTGGTGATGTGAGTATTTCTGAGCGAGGTCAGCGCGATCCGTCTGAACTACAGATCGGCGAACGCATCGACCATTACATTATTCGCCAAAAGCTCGGCGAGGGCGGTTTCGCCATCGTCTATCTCGCCGAGCAGACCGAACCGGTCACCCGCCGGGTCGCGTTGAAGATCATCAAGCCCGGCATGGACAGCCGGCAGGTCATCGCCCGGTTCGAGGCGGAACGACAGGCCCTGGCGAAGATGAGCCATCCTCACGTGGCCAGGATCTTCGACGCGGGTTCGACGGAAGCGGGCAGGCCGTACTTCGTCATGGAACTCGTTCCCGGCGAACCCATCACCGACTATTGCGATCGACACCGGCTGACGACGGCCCAGCGTCTCGAATTGTTCAAACAGACCTGCGAAGCCGTGCAGCACGCGCATCAGAAAGCGATCATCCATCGCGACATCAAACCTTCCAACGTGCTGGTGACGGTCCTGGAGGGCAAGCCCAATGTCAAGGTGATCGACTTCGGAGTGGCGAAGGCGATCGAGCACCGGCTGACCGAGCAGACGATCTACACTGAACAGGGACAACTCATCGGCACGCCCGAGTACATGAGTCCGGAACAGGCGGAGATGGGCGCCCTCGACATCGACACCCGTACGGACATTTACTCGCTGGGCGTGCTGCTGTATGAACTGCTCACCGGCTCACTGCCCTTCGATCCCAAATCGCTGCGCAAGGCCGGTCTGGCGGAGATCCAGCGGATCATCCGGGAGGAAGAGCCTCCCCGTCCGAGTACGCGTCTGACCTCGATGGATGAGAAGGAATCGTCCAGCGTTGCGAAGTTGCACCATGTGGACCGGCGATCGTTGTCGAGGGAGATTCGCGGCGAACTCGACGCGATCACGATGAAGGCTCTGGCGAAGGATCGCAGCCTGCGGTATGGCTCCGCCTCCGAATTCGCCGCGGATGCCGAGCGTTACATCAATGGTGAACCCGTTCTGGCGAGAGCCCCGGGAAGGTACTATCGTCTGCGTCGTCGTCTCCGCAAACACCGCGGAGTGCTTTCTGCAACGGCGGCGGTGCTGGCGATCGCCAGTTTCGTGGCGACCCAGTTCATCGTGCAGATGGATCGCCGTTCGAGTCAGCATCGCATCGCTCAACAACTTGTATTTAGGCTTGCTGATCTTCAAGCGCAGACTCACTGGTATGGTAGTGTCGTTCGAGAGTTGACTAAACGCAATAATTCCATTCTTCTGAAATTGACTGAGCAAATTGATTCTCCTCCCGACACCGAATCGGCGTTTCATTCCGATCCGAACATCCGGGATGCGATCGAATTGCTTCATCTCATATTTGTGGAAATATCGATGATGCAAAATAGGGTATTTTGGTGGGAAAAATTTATGATAGAAGCAGATGCAGATAACGTAGAAATAATGAGACGAGAAACAGAAAATATGGTAAGAGAAGTTACGTCTGAGGTTTTGGCAAAATGGGCATCCCGCGAAGGGATAAGCGCATCGCTGGAAGCTCGGTTGGGAAGCGTAACCCGTGAATTGGTTCGTCCGCCAATAACTGCGACATCAAGGGATATTGCCGCCGCCCTTTTGAAAGACTATCCGGATTCATTTGAAGACGGAGCGAAGGCATTCTTGACGTACCTCAAGCACACGCTGGAGTACTCCTTAAATCCAACGCTTCTTGATATCGATGAAATCGATATGCCGGCGCTCGACCCAGTGAGCAGAAACGTAACTTTCTGGGATGAGCCTTCAGCCTACCCGGATCTTTATCGAAACATTCAGAACAAACGTCCTGAATCACTCTCTAATGAGGAATTGGCTCAAGCCAATTATGCGCTGGCAATAGATATTCGTCAGACCAGTTCAGCCTCCCCCGGTATTGGTAGCCCAATGTTCCCCTGGTGGTGGTATTGGTCGAATATAGATTTGATGATACTCGCCGTCTTCGCAGGTGGCTTTACGCTCTTTGCCATAAGCTTGTGGATCATTTGATGCACGGTGAAGCGTAAGACGTCGACGTCTGGCTCTTCACTCGACTCCGTCAGGCACGTGTGCACATGAGAACGACGCTGTTCTCCACGATAGAAAGACGGGCGGTCAAGGAGTTTGGAAGGAATTCAACCGCATGTCAGTTGACACGCACTCTCAAACGCTCAGTCTGGAACCCCTCGCGGGGCCGGCG
>JADFNO010000121.1 GCA_022563315.1 Planctomycetota bacterium
GTTCGTAACATCGGCATCTGCGCCCACATCGACGCTGGCAAGACCACCGTCACCGAGCGCGTGCTGTACTACACCGGCCGTAACTACAAGCTCGGCGAGGTTCACGAAGGCACGGCCACGATGGATTTCCTGGCCGAAGAGCAGGAGCGCGGAATCACGATCCAGTGCGCCGCCACCACGTGTCCCTGGGAATATGAGGGCAACACTTACACGATCAATCTCATCGACACGCCGGGGCACGTGGATTTCACCATCGAGGTCGAGCGATCGCTGCGGGTGTTGGATGGGGCCGTCGCCGTCTTTGACGCAAAGGAAGGCGTCGAGGCGCAATCCGAGACGGTCTGGCGGCAAGCTGATCGCTACAACGTGCCGCGGATTTGTTTCGTCAACAAGATGGACAAGATCGGGGCGGACTTTGAGTTCAGCTTTGAGTCGATTCGAGATCGGCTGGGCGCGAACCCGATCGCGGTGCAACTACCCATTGGGTCGGCCGACGAGTTCGAGGGCATCATCGATCTGCTGGAGATGAAAGCGTACTACTTTGATGCGAGCGAACTCGGTGCGCGCATCGAGCAGCGTGCAATCCCCGAACCGTTGCTCGACAAGGCTCAGATGTGGCGTCACGAACTCGTCGAACAGGCTGCTGACGTCGATGATACGCTGCTCGAGCAATTCCTGGAGGACGAAGAATCGATCACCACGGCGCAGATCAAGGCGGCATTGCAACGGGGAACGATCGAGTTGCGCTGCACGCCCGTTTTTTGCGGCGCGGCCCTGCGGAACATCGGCATTCAGCGACTGCTCAACGGCGTCATCGATTATCTGCCCGACCCGACCCAGATCAAGGATACCCAAGGCGTCAGCCCGCGCAAAGGCGCCGCCAAACTTACTCGGCAGCACACCGAGGACGCGCCGTTCTCCGCGCTGGTCTTCAAGGTCGTTTCCGACAGCCACGGTGACTTGACCTACATGCGCGTCTATTCCGGACGATTGACCAAAGGCGCCCGGGTCCTGAATTCCAACAACAATAAGAAAGAGATCATCTCGCGCATCTACGAGATGCACGCCAAGAACCGCGACCCCCTGGAGCGCGTCGGGGCCGGACAGATCGTCGCGGTGATCGGCCCGAAGCACTCGGTGACGGGTGACACGCTGTGCGATCCGGAGCATCCAATTATCCTGGAACGGATCCAGTTCCCCGAGCCGGTCATCACAATGTCGATCGAGCCGCAGACGAACGACGACAAGACGCGACTGGCCGAGGCCATGAGCACCATCCATCGTGAAGACCCTTCGTTCCACTTCTCGTACAACGAGGAGACCGGCGAGACGATCATTGCCGGCATGGGTGAACTGCACTTGGAGATCATCAAGCACAAGCTGGTGCGTGACCGCAAGATCGCCGTGACCGTCGGAACGCCGCGCGTTAGTTATCGTGAGACGATCACCGGGACGGCGTTGGAGGTTCGCGGACGGTTCATCAAGCAGACCGGCGGGCGTGGACAGTTCGGCGATGTCGTGGTCAATGCTCGCCCAATAACCAAGGTCGAGGCGGAGGCGCAGGGGCTGGAAATGAAGGACGGGGTGGTTTTCGTCGAGAAGATCACCGGCGGCGTCATCCCCAGGGAGTTCATCACGCCCGTCAAAAACGGGGTTCGAAACGCGGCCAAATCGGGAATCCTCGGCGGCTATCCCGTCGTCAATGTCCTGATCGAGCTCATCGATGGATCACATCACGAGGTGGATTCCAGTCAGATTGCGTTCGAGCAGGCGGGAGCGCTGGCGTTCCGCGAGGCATGCACCCGAGCCGGCATCGCGCTTCTAGAGCCGATCATGAAGGTCACCGTCCTGACGCCGGACGATTACTTCGGCCCGGTCAGCGGGGACCTCGCCTCCCGGCGCGGGCAGATCGTGGACACGCAGCTTCGCGGCACGGTCCGGGTGATCACCGCCGAGGTGCCCCTGGTCGAGATGTTCGGCTACACGACGATCCTGCGGGGCTTGACGCAAGGACGCGCATCCAGTTCGATGGAGCCCAACGAATACCGGTTGATGCCGGACCGGCTCCGCGATGAAGTTCTGGCCCGTACCTGAAACTCGACCGAGCCGTTCCCAAGAATGGGCGACGAACCGGTTTTGACAGGCCAGCCACTGTGACCAAAAGTCCGGATACCAGTCAGGTTCTCTTCCGGCGGGAGTACGAGCACGAGCTTGAGACGTGGCTGCGCGTCCGCTTCGGCTATCTGTGCACGACGTTCGTCGCGCTTGGGCTTATCCAACTGATCGCAAGCATCGTTGGGATGTTCGGGCCGACAGCTCCGGGCGACCTCGGCGGCGCCATCGTCGGCGCCGTCAGCACGATGCTGTCGCTGTGCATCGTCGCGTACTTTTTCCTGGAGCGAGATCGCTTTGAGACGCGCGAAGCCGTCCTGCGCGGTTTGGCGAGAATGATTCTCGCCTTGGGCGCTGTCTACATTTCAGCGTGGATCGGTGCGGACTGGTTCGAGCTGAAAATCTTTCCCAGTATCCTGCTGGCGATCTTCTTCTGGCACTTCACCGCGTGCCTGTTTCTCCCCTGGACGCCGGGCGAGTCGCTGCGCCCGATCTTGCCTTTGCTCGCGATATGGGCGGGCTACACGTTGTTCTTCGGCTCGGAAGACGAAACCTCTCGCGTGCTCGTCGTCATCTTTGGCCCCGGGATTCTTATTCCCGGGCTGCTGATCTGCGCCTGGAGACTTCGGCGCCATAGCCGGCGCTTCCGCAGCACGATGCTCGGCCGGCATTTCCGAACGTTGCGCCAAGAGTTCACTCGGGCCCGTGGGATACATGAAGCGATGTTTCCCGCTGAGTATGATGACGGGTATGTCAAGTTCCAATACACGTATGTGCCGATGCGAGAACTCGGCGGGGACTTTCTGCACATGCACATCGGCGCCGAGGGAGTTGTGCATCTCACGCTAATCGACGTGACCGGCCATGGACTCGCGGCGGCGCTCACCGTCAACCGCCTCTACGGCGAGTTGGAGCGAATCCGCGGCGAAGCACTCCGCGCCACGCCGGCCGAGGTCCTGCAACTTCTCAATCGCTACATCAACCTCACGATGGCGCGGCACAACATCTACGCCACCGCCATCATTCTGCAACTCGATCCCTATGCAGGCGAGATCCGCTGGGCCAGCGCGGGTCATCCGCCGGCATTCCTCCGCGGCGTCAACGGCGTGGTGCGCCAGCTCCCCGCCACCGGCGTCGTGCTCGGTGCGCTGACTGATGAAGAATTCGAAGCCCCGGACAAGTCAATGGAGCTCGTGCCCGGCGATGTGATCGTCGCCTATACCGATGGCGCTTTCGAGGCGCGCGACCGAATGGGTCGCCAACTCGGGCTCGACAGTCTGCGTGACATCCTGCACGGTCAGCCGTCGCCGAAGAATTGGCCGCAGTTCATCTGCTCGCATGTGGATAAGCATAAGGCCGGCCGTGCCGAGGACGACGTGCTCGTGACCGCGCTGACGTTTGTTTCCACGCGCCTCGAGACCAAAAGCGCTACGGCGGCAGTGGCACGATCATGAGCGATCGGCTCGATGATGATCGGCGATATCTGCAAATGGCGGCGCGGCTGGCGTTGCGCGGACACGGCGGCGCGGAGCCCAATCCACTCGTGGGGTGCGTCATCGTGTCGCGCGTTGGCGAGGTCGTCGGATGGGGATATCACCGCCGATACGGTGGGCCGCACGCCGAGATCGACGCCCTCAAACGGGCCGGCAACCGCGCGCCGGATTCGACCGTCTATCTCACGCTCGAGCCGTGCAATCACACGGCCAAGACCGGCCCGTGTAGTGAAGCGCTCATCGAAGCCGGCGTCCGGCGAGTCGTCTACGCACGCGATGATCCCAGCCCAGATGCGTCGGGCGGGGCCGATCGCTTGCGCGCCGCCGGGATCGAAACGCAATTGATCACCAACTGCCCGGGGGCGATCGCGGTCAGTGACCCCTTTGTTCACCGCGTCAAGACCGGCCTGCCCTGGGTCATCGCCAAGTGGGCCCAAACTCTCGACGGCCGTATCGCGACCCGAACCGGCAAGAGCCGGTGGATCAGCAACGATCGCAGCCGGCGCATGGTGCATCGGGAGCGCGGGAGAGTCGATGCGATTTTGACGGGCATCGGCACGGTCTTGGCGGACGACCCGTTACTTACCGCGCGCGACGTTCGGCAGCGACGCGTCGCCAAGCGCGTAGTTATCAATCCGAGTCTCGCCATTCCACTGGACGCCCAGCTTGTGACAAGTCTCGATCAAGCGCCAACCATTATGATCTGCGACGAAGCGGTGTTTCAATCACAGGCGAATAAGGCGGCCCAACTGCGTGAGCGCGGTGTGGAACTGCTCGGCGTGCCGGCGACGAACGGTCGCCTGGAGTTGTCCAAGGCGCTTGGCCGGTTATCCCAGCGGTACGACGTGAGTACGATACTCGTCGAAGCCGGCGCGGGTCTGCTGGGCGAACTGTTCCAGCAGCGGCTCGTCAATGAGGCGTGGGTGTTCGTCGCGCCGACATTGTGGGCAGATGAGCAAGCGTACCCCTGCCTGGGCGGACGCACCGTCGACGACGTGACCGAGGGTCTTCAACTCACCCTGCAAGACGCTCGTGTTCGCGGTGGTGATGTGGTGCTGCGCTATCGGGTGTCGGGGGGCGGGGGTTGAAGGCCGAAGTCGCCCGGCGTGAGTCGAAGCTGCAAGCTTTCGGCGAATACCCTCAGAACGTTATCGCCGTTTTCCAACCACCATCGACCGGTGCCCTCTTCTCGGGCAATCCGCACCGTGTCGATCGGTACGTCGTCGAATCCTCGCATCGTGATCGTGGCGACTTCCAGCTCGTGTGGGTACTCCCGAATCGTGATCTGTGCGGCTTGTAGCGAGGTGAGCTGTTCCAGAAGTTCGTTGACCATACCGGCGGGAACTTCCATGGAAAACTCCGGCGCTCTCCATCGATCCAGGTCACGGACCAGCCGTAACTCGCCTTGCTCGGTGCGAATGACGAGACGCTTGACGTCGGCGGGCACCACACCGGACGCGGTCAGTGCGATCAGCGACTCCGGCGAACCAAAGAACGCGCGCAGTACGGCTTTTGGGAGTCGAACGATGACGGGTCGGCCTTCGATCATCCCGAAGCGGTCGTCGGAACCGATCGCTAGGCGCGCGCCGACAAGAAGTCGCTGAGTCGACTCCACTCGCACCAGTTCATCATCCTGTGATTCGACGCGCGTGGTGATGACTTCGATTGAAGCGATCGGCTGGGCCAGGCCGAACTTCGCCAGATCGTCCGGCTGATCAAGAATGAACCCGCCTGACCGAGCCCGCCCCAGGGCCGAAAAGAGTTCGTCGCGGGCCGGATCGCTGAGCCGGGTCCGAACCGGCTCCGTCATCCACCATTGCTTGCGCTCGCGCTTCAACACCGTGCGATCGGCGCCTCGCTGCACGATGATCTGGTCGGCATCGACGTCCGCGCCGGCGAAGATTGTGCGGTCGCGCCACTCCTTCGGGTCCATCTCGACGGCCCGATCGTGCAACTCGCCGCTGGCGACGTAGACGTGCTCATACCCTCTGATCCGCACATACCACCGGCCAGCCACCGCCCGCCGGCCGAACTGCAACGTGACCGCCCCCTCCGGCCATTGAAACGTCAATTCCGCCCGCGGCGGATCGAGGGCCAGCGCTTCGGTGGAGCGCGCGCCTTGAAGCTCGCGCAGGTCGAGCTGCTCGGTGACTTCGATGTGGGCGGCTTGGACCAACAACTGGCGGATCGAAAACATCTCCAGCGGGTGCGCAAACGGTTCGATCTGCTGCCAGCCTCGGTCGCTGCGTTGGAACACCAATGTCGGCTCATCGCCGCGCCGCAGGGTGATCGTGGTCACCTGATCGATGGGCAACTGTTCGCGGCTCAGGACCACCGTCGGGCCGGCAGTTTTTCCAACACCTTCCAGATCGCGTTGCCAAACGAGAACGGCCCCTATAACGCCGAACGTCGCCAGCACCAGCACCAGAATGGTCGGTTTCCAACTCATGTAACTCTACCGCCGACGAATGAACCACACGACTGCCCCCAGCATCAGGCACCCGCCCGGCATCACGACGACCGCAATCCACCGCCAGCGCGTGCGGACCGCAGGCGTGATTCCATCGAGTCGAGACACCTGCTGGCTCACGGCGCTGGGTGCGATCATCTCATCCTGTCCCGCCAGCCAGGCGATGCTCGCCAGAAGAAGCTCGTAATTACCAGGGTTCACGAGCATCACGCGCTCGCCGCCGGCATCGACGACACGATCCGCCAGGTAACTCATAAGCCACCCGCCCGAACCGATGACGATGCAGCGCTGGAGGCCGCCGTCGATCGGGTGGGTTCGCTCGACTGCCACCGCGATCGGAAGCGGCTCGTCAAACGCCGATCGATCGATCGGCTGATTGATTGACGCTGGGTTCACCGCCCAGTCGGTTTCGAGCCAACGATGCGGCGCCGGCTTGATGAGCGCGAGATCCGTATGGCGTACTCCGGTGGGAATCAGTTCGGCGGGCCGCACGACAACCGGCAGATCGAACGACGTTTGCAACCCGTGCACGGCGGCGGCGATCGGGTGACCGTGGGCAAAATCCGTCATCTGGGCAACGCGTTGGATGACATCCGCGCCCTGCTCGTCGCGCAGCTTTTCAATCACCACGCGCGAAGTATCAACGTCGAGTCCCAGCACGGGGGTGATGCTCTGCCAAGGATCGACCTGGCCGAACTTGGGCAAGAAGCTGGGCGTGAAGTTCAACATCACCGCTTCGCCGTCGGCGATGAGCCGCTTGACCGCATCGATCAGGGCGTATTCTTCTCTCGTCGGCGCGAGACTTCGTCGTTCCAGCACCGGCGGTGGGATCACGACCCAGACCACCGCCTGTCCACGCCGAGGCGTTGGTCGGTCGCCCTGCATCACGATCCATTCTTGGACTTGATATCGTGAAACATCCAACATGCCGACCGCCCCGGCCAGATCGATGCTCGTCTCGCGTCGCCCAAACAGCGAGTCCTCCTGGGCGTGGACGAAAACGACCATCGGCATGTGCTCAACACGCAGCGAACGAATCGCCGAGGCGATAACCAGCTCGCCGCGAAACCGTTGGTCGAACGTCACGTTGGCCCCGCCGGTCGCCCCCACCTGCGGGAATATCTGACCCGATGGAATCAACGCCGCCCCGCCCGGACCGACAACCACCGCCGCCTCACCGCGCTCGATCTGTCGGCCGATCGTTCCCAGCTCCATCGTCGGCAAGCGCTTCAATGGATCGGCGACCACCGCCAGCGCTTGAGCCTGCTGATCCAACTCGTCTTTGGCCCATCCGGTAAAGGCGCGGACCGCCGGGTTGAGCTTCGGGTCCGCTCGCCATCGATCAAACATTCGGGCGATGCCGTACAGCTCGTCCGCCCACCCCGAGAGGGCTGCCGCGAGCAGGCTGCGCGCCGTCTCGTAGTCGCGCACCGGCCGGGTGTCATCTTCGCGCATCGCCTTGTCCAGCTCCAGCCGCACCTGGCCGCCCTGTTGCTGACGCAGCGACACGATCCCGAGCAACTGGTCGAGTTCAGCCCGGATCGGATCGTCCCTCTGGACGTCTCGCGCAAGCGTGTCCAACCGCCCGGCCAATTGCTGGAGAAACAGATCAAACGACCCGATCGCCTGTTCGCCCTGCTTCAGGGCCGTCTCATACGCCTCGATTCGGTCCTTATAGATCACCCGCAGATTCGCGAGCAGCGCCTCGTAATCATCGAGCGTAGCGGGATCGGTCGGATCGATTCTGACGGCGGTGATTCGAGGCGACGCCTGCGTGAAACGCCGAAGCACTTCGTTGACCTGGCGGCGCACCGCGCGGTCGACATTCGCCTCGACCATCACGATGGCGATCGTCCACTCGCCTTGAAGGTCGGCCAGGAGTATTTGCGTCTGCTCGCTCAGTGAATACGCCCGAGTCTTGGTGGAGTCGATGCGAAGGCGCAGATTCTCGCGCTGCGCGAAGAAGTTCAGCACCACCGCCAGCGCGATCATGCCCAGCATGAACGCCGTCACATTCAACCCAAGGCCGATTTGGCGGAGCAGTCCGCCTGCGGATTTCGCGGGAGTGGGATTCATCGCAGTCGGCGCACCTGTAGCGATTTGACGGACGCGGTCAAGAACAGTGCGGTCATCGAGAGGAAATACACGACATCGGACGTGTCAAGAAGTCCGATCGAGAAGTTCCCAAGGCGAAGATCAGGATCGAGCGCGCGGACCAGCTCGGCCCAGTTCTCGTCCAACCTCGCCGGCAGCAGCTTGGTGCCGAAGACCAGAGCGACCCAGAAGAACACGGATACGAGAAACGCCACGACCTGACTTGACGTGAGGGTCGAGGCAAGGATTCCGCCCGCCAGATACGCCGCGCCCGCCAGGATCACCCCGAGGTATCCACACAACAATTCGCCATAGTCCGGCCTTCCATACAATTCCAAAGCAACCACGTACATCCCCGTGGGGAGCAGCATCAGAATCAGGAACGCGGCCGAACCGAGGAACTTCCCCATGATGACCTCCGCCTCGGTGACCGGAGCCGTCATCAGCGCCTCGAATGTTCCTGATCGAAATTCCTCGCTGATCGTTCGCATAGCGACGGCGGGGCAGATGAATAACAACACCCAGGTGATCACGTCGAACGTCGGTCGCAACGAAGCCGTTTGACCTTGCTCGAATCCGGCGAACGCAAAAAGGAAGCCGGTGATCAACAGAAACAGGGCCGTGATCACGTACCCCGCCGGTGAGAGAAGGTAGGCGGGCAGCTCTCGAGCCGCGATGGCGCCGATGCGCATCACGATCCATTCTCCCTGGGCGATTGGGTCGCAGAGCTGTCTGCATCACCGATCATGCGCATGAACAACTGCTCCAGCGACGGGGTGTCACGGTGAAGCTCCCGCACGACGCCGCCGACGCTCGTAATCGTGCGCGAAATCGTCTCACGAAGGTCCGATGAATCCGCACGGGCGACCACGGTCAGGCGGTGCCAACCGTCGTCGAGCATCTTGGACTGAACCGTGGCCACGGCGGCAGTCCCCGTCAGGGCCTTATGGGCCGAACCGGTGTTCGTCTCGACGATGTATCTCGCTTCGCCCGCAGCTTTGGCGCGAAGCTCGTCGATAGCGCCGGCGGCGCGAATTCGCCCTCGGGCCAGCATGATGATCCGACTACACGTCAGCTCCACCTCCGGCAGAATGTGGGTCGATAACAAGATTGTGTGCTCACCCGCCAATTCACCGATCAACCCCCGCACCTCTTGAATCTGCGTCGGATCGAGCCCGGCCGTCGGCTCATCGAGGATCAACACGGGCGGGGAATGGAGCAATGCCGCGGCGAGCCCGACCCGCTGGCGGAAGCCCTTGGACAACTGATGGATCGGCCGGCGACGCACCTCCTGAAGCCAGCACCGTTTCAGTACAAACGCGATGGCCCGGCGACGCTCGGTCCGGCTGAGTCCGAACAGCCCCGCGCGAAACTTCAGATATTCGCCCACCCGCATCTCGGGGTAGCTCGGGGCCGACTCAGGCAGGTACCCGATCTGCCGACGCACCTCTAACGAGTGCTTAGCCACGTCCAGCCCCCCCACCTGGACATGACCGGCGGTGGGATGCAGATACCCGCAGATCATCCGGATGGTCGTGGTCTTCCCAGCCCCGTTGGGTCCGAGGAAACCGACCACTTGACCTTTGGGGATATCGAAATCGACCGAATCTACCGCCGTCGTTTGGCCGAACTTCTTTGTGAGGCGGCGGGCAACAATCATGCGCAAGCGGCAAGGCAACGAGGATTTCGATCGATCAGCGTCCCTACACGAGGGGCGCGGCGTTCTGAGCCGGCGGGTCCACACCCGGGGGCCCCGGAGGCGGAGCCAAGCGATTCTCGACCCGTATCACCGCTTGTCAAGCCGCCGACGAGCCACTCTACATGCAATCGCTGGAATGGCTCGGCAATTCGTCGTAGACTACTCGATTCGGCCGGGGGGAGGTCTTCTGACGATCGTACGATGACTGTTTCCCGTCCACGGCTGGTTTTGGTGCCGGGTGAGGCGCCACTTGATCCACACCTGATGGAATCGCTGCGGTCGATCTTCGAGATCGTCGAAGCCAAGGATCAGGCCGCCGCCCAGCAGCTCGTGCGAGACGAGGCCGGCGCCATGCTGCTGTGCTCGGCAGACGCGCTGTCGGCTCTTGTGGAACGATCCGCTGAGGACGCCTCGACCGGCGCCGTGCACGAGATCGGCGATGGGATGGGGATCGTCGATGCCGATGGCAACCTCAAATGGACCAACGTCAAGCTCCGCCAATTCAGCCAGCAAGTCCGCCGACAGTTCGTCGACATGTGTCGTGAATCCGTATCACTGTTCAATGAGGCTGGGGCCGACGCTTCCACCGGCGACCAACACCAGAACCACAGGTTTTCCTTCGAGGCTGACTCTCGACATTACGAACTCGTGACATCGCGGGCATCGTCGGGAACGTCCGATCCCGATCAAGTCGACGCGGTGATCGGCGTGCTCTGGGATGTCACCCGCACCCGTCACCTGCTCGACAAGCTCGATGCGATCGACGCCGCAGGCTCGGCGCTCATGAAGCTCGAAGCAAGCGAGATCACCAAACTCAACGCCGCCGAACGACTCGATATGCTCGAGCAAAAGATCGCCCGCTACATTCACGACCTGCTGGGGTTCGACAACTTCGAGCTTCGCTTAGTGGATCGAGAGACCGGCCGGCTCGAGTTGGTCATGGCCGTGGGCATTACCGCCGACCGGATCGGCGAGGTGATCAACCCCGAACTCCAGGGCAGCGGGATCACCGGCCACGTCGCCGCCACTGGACAAAGCTATCTCTGTCCGAACGTCAAGGAGGACCCGCTCTATCGCGAGGGCCTCGACAACGCCGCCAGCTCCCTCACCGTGCCGTTGCGACTCCACGATGAAGTCATCGGCGTGTTCAATATCGAATCGTCGAAGCTCAACGGGTTCGACGAGAACGACCGCCGATTCGCCACGATCTTCGGGCGCTATATCGCCATGGCCATGAACATTCTCGATCTGCTCGTGGCTGAGCGCTTCACCACCAACGAACAGATGTCACAGACCGTGCTCGGTGAACTGAGCGAGCCGTTGACGGAAATCACCGGGTACGCCGAGAAACTACGCGACGAGCACTTGGCCGACCCCAAGATTCGCAAGCAGTTGGATCAGATCATCGACGCTGCCGGGCGGATTCGCCGGCGTGTTGAGAGCTGCACCGCCGGTCCGCGCACGATCCTCGGGGCTGAACATGAGCTGCACTGGGGCGAGCCTGATCCGGCCATGAAGGGCAAGCGCGTCCTTGTCGCCGATGATGACGACAGGATTCTCAAGAGTGTCACCGAGCTGCTCACGCACAAAGGATGCGACGTCACATCTTGCGCGACCGGCTTAGAAACCCTCGACACGCTCAAAGCGGCCAACGGCAATCATGCTGATTTTGATCTCGTGATCTCCGACATCAAGATGCCCGATCACAGCGGCTACGAGGTGTTCCTCGCCTCCAAGGAGCTGTCGCCCGACACGCCGATCATCCTCATGACCGGCTTCGGCTACGACCCGCACCATTCGATCGTCCGCGCATCGCAACAAGGCTTGCACTCATTC
>JADFNO010000122.1 GCA_022563315.1 Planctomycetota bacterium
CGCCGATCAGTTCGAGGCGTTAGCGCTGGCCGGCGTCGCCCGCGCCGCCAGTCCGTTGGCCATAGATCTTCTCCTCGATCAGCCCCGCCGATGGCGCGGTCTTTCTCCCCCTCCCTCCCAGAGAGGGGGCCCGGGGGTGGGTCAAATCCCACTGTCTGAAGAAGACCTCGCTCGTTCGCGCCGCCTCGATCGACTCATCAATCCCCCATTGGTCGTTGTCGTCGGCGCGGCCAACGTCGGCAAGAGCACGCTCAGCAACGCTCTGTTCGGCCGGTCGATGTCCATCACCGCCGATCTGCCCGGTACAACGAGGGATTACACATCAGGCCGAATCGACTTGGCCGGACTGGTCGTTAACTGGCACGACACCCCCGGCCTGCGCGAAACTGTTGACCCCATCGAGCGCAAAGCGATCGATCTCGCCCGCTCACTTATTGAACGCGCTGATTTGCTGATCGCTCTAACCGACCACGAATCCGCTTACCCGCAGTTGTCGCGCCAACCCGAGTTGCGCGTATTCAACAAGATTGACTTACTCCCCGCTCCCTCCGGGAGAGGGGCCGGGGGTGAGGGTCTTCTCTCCATCAGCGCACTGCACGGCACCGGACTCGCCGAACTTGTCACCACTGTGCGCGATCACCTCGTCCCCCCCGCCGACTTGCAAAACGCCGGCCCGTGGTTGTTCGACGATCGGCTCATCGAATCTGTGTAGGGTCCGCTGGGCGGACCATCGAGAATTACGCCTTTCATCGAAGACGGTCCGCACAGCGGACCCTACGAGCGGTTCGACGGCCACCATCCGCTTTCCTCACATCCGCAAGGACCATTGATTTCCACCCCACCGTTGGCGACAATACCGTCGATGGATACAAACATTGTGAGTTCATCGGCTGATGTGATGGGCGGTACCCCCGTGTTCAGCGGGACAAGGGTGCCGATCCAAACGTTTCTGGATTACATCGAGGCTGGTGAAACGATGGACGAGTTCCTCGAAGGTTTTCCCAGCGTCACTCGCAAGCAAGTAATCGCTTTCTTGGAAGAGGCCAAGCGGATCCGACCTGTGTAGCGGACCGGGAAGGACGCGCCTCACTGAGAGCGGTGCGAACTGGTCTCCGGATCACGCCAGTCTAGCTAGCCGAGCCGTACGTAAATGAGAAGGCTCAGGACGACGAGACAGGGTATCACCGCGATTCGCGGCCACTTTGGTCCGCGGATCAACACGAACACACAACACGTCAAGCTGAGGGCGAGTGAACTCAAGGCGACAACACCCATCAGTTGACGAAACAGGCCACTGTTCGGTGGATTCCAGACGCCCAAGGCTTCGTAACCATACCCTGAGGCGAGTTCTAGCTCGACCGTTACGCCGATGGCAAGAGCACTAACATATGCCAGCGCGACGCCGGCCCAGCTGAGTACCGGCATCCACCACTTGCGGGGGCGCTTCAGATACGTCTTTGATCGCGACGGATCAAATGGAGAACCGCATTCAGGACAGTAGCGGCCTGGACAGCCTCTCAGCGGATAAAGGCACTTGCGACAGTACATTCAACACCCTACCTGGCTACTCATTGCTGCAGAAGCTCGAAACACTTGTCAATAGTATGACATATCCGGTTTGTAAGGTGCGCTGATCAGATAATTCAGCTTCGCTCATGCAGCGATGAGGGGGCGAACTCGCGGGCCGGGGCGGGTTCATGGTTCACTGCCGCCAAGGCTTGATTGAGCGCATCAAGTGGGAAGCTTGTGGCGACCGCGCGCCGCGAAGCAGACCTTCCGTGCTGAGATCTTCCTCGACCTCCGGCCAGTGGATGCCGAAGCCGCCGCCGGCGATCTGCCAATTCGCTCTGTGTGACGGCGACGCTCGCAAGAGACGTGGATACCAAGCCAGTGGCACGAGGATCGTCCGCCCGTCGTGAAGATCGACGGTGAGATTCTCGTCGGTGAATCGCACCGCCTTGACGTGCTCACCGGGGTTCGGTGCTGAAGTAGGCATTCTGTGGAATCCGTGTACCGTGTGCCGAACGGTTCATCGAAAAGCATAGGCTACCGAAAACGGTCCGCACAGCGGACCCAACGAGAGCGGTTGCTTCAACCCGTTTAGCGGGTGACGCGCAGCGTCCCTTCGTTACACCCCGATCGAGCTGTAGCCGCAATCGACGTAGATATTCTGGCCGGTCACGCCGGAGGCAAGATCGCTCAGCAGATATACCGCCGTATCGCCGACGTCTTTTCCCGTCACGTTGCGTTTGAGCGGCGCTCTCTTCTCCACCCAGTCCTGAAGCTCACCGAACCTCCCGACAGCCAGAGCGGACAACGTGCGCAGCGGTCCGCCGGAGATCGTGTTCACGCGAATGTTCTTCGCCCCGAGTTCACGGGCGAGATATCGAGTGGAGCTTTCCAGCGCCGCCTTGGCCACGCCCATGACGTTGTATCCCGGCACCGCTTTCACCGCGCCGTAATAGCTCATCGCGATCATCGACCCGCCGCCCCTGGGCGTCATTAACGGAACCGCGCGAGAGGCCATCGCCACGTAGGTATACGCGCTGAGATCAATCGCCTGCGCATAAACATCGCGCGGCGTGTTGGTGAAGTTGTCAATGGCGAGCCAGTCCCGATTGGCGAAGGCGATCGAATGAACGAGAAAGTCGATCGAACCGAAATCGTCGCCGATCTTCCCAAACACGCGGTCCAGATCGTCATCTTTGCCGGCGTCCATCGACTCCAGCCAAGGCTTCGCGACGCCCAACTGGTCGATGGCTTTTCCCACCCGCCGGTTCATCTTGTCGCCCGGCAGGTGGGTGAAGAGGCACGTCGCCCCGTGCTCGAGTAGGGATTCAGCAATAAAATAGGCGTAGCTGCGGTCGTTGGCGATGCCGACCACCAGTCCGCGTTTGCCGTCCATCAAGCCCATAAGTGACGCTCCGATTCGCTCACGATTGAGAATGAGGCGGGAGCGTATCGCAGATCGGCTCGCTCGGCCAGCCGCGCCGCGGCGAGGCCCGCATCGGCGGGTCGTGCTACACTGGTGTCGCCGACGTGCGCCCGTAGCTCAATTGGATAGAGCATCGGTCTTCGGAACCGAGGGTTGGGGGTTCGAGTCCCTCCGGGCGTGTTGGGGGAAATCACTACGATCGGCGTGAACGTCGGCCGAACAGCCCGGCAAGGCTGAGCAGGCCCAATGCGCCGGGTGCGGGGACGAGGTTGCCATACTGCACGTGATCCAGTTCGATCCGGCCGAGGTCAGCTCTGACCTCGATTGCCGAGATTCCGCCGGAAAAGATGACGCCCATGAACCGATCCTCTGCGGTGCCGCCTTGGCCACGGCCATCATCCAATGCGAAGAACTCCATCGTTCCCAGGGACCGTCCGTCCGGGCCGAACGCCTCGAATATGGTTATGGCATCGACGTTGCCGTCGGTCCATACGATGCCGACTGAGCGGGGCAGTGCGCCGAGCGCCTTCGGATCAAACTCAAAGCGTGCAGCCGGACCGCCTTTCAGGCCGGCAGACGTCCAGTAGTCGTGGCCGTCGGTGCCGAATCCATCAATCAAACCGTCGTCGGCGTCGACAGAGTCGGTGAAGGAACTGGGGAACCTGACGTCTCCGCCGAAGCCCAGGAGGCCCAGCGAATTGAGCAGCCCGTCCTCAAAGTCCTCGAGCAGGAAGTCGCTGCCCTTGCCGAACAAGTCGAACGGACTATCGGCCGCTGACAGGTACGGTGTATCGGGAAAAAGGAACTCGACATCTACGCCGGCAACCGCGGTTCCGGCCAAGGTCGTCAACACAAGAATTGCGCAGCAGGTGCTCTCTCGACTCACTTCTCTCTCTCCTTTGCAGACGCTACATCGATCGTGCTAGAGCCTGTGACGGATACACCGTCAATGAACGTCCCGAATCATACCAAGTGAGCGAGGGTTTGCCAGCCTCTGGATCTGCCCCGGGTTTCGAGAGGGCCTCCTCGGTGGGCAATGGAGTGAAGTGTAGGCCAGGCCGGGACTTACGATTCCGCATGTGTCGTGGCGTCGGATGGTTACCACAGGTTGACCGTTGGCCTCCCTCCGAGCGTGTTACGCCGATCGCTACGAAGAAGTCCTTTTCATAGCTGCGGGTGCATACCCGCGGGGACCCCCACCGAGACGGTGTCGCCGTGGTATTCTCCCTCGCCCTTGGGAGCGGCGCTATGTCTGTCTTTGCGGTTTCGTTTGCGGTTTACACATTGGCCATCGTTGCCATCGGGATCTACTCCGCTCGGTTCGCCAAACGCACTGATGAAGATTACTTTCTGGCGGGGCGCAAGCTCGGGCCGTGGGTGGCGGCGCTGTCGGCCTCGGCGTCCAGTGAATCAGGTTGGGTAACGCTCGGTCTGGTGGGCATGGCGTTTCGCACCGGTATGGCGGCGTATTGGATTGTTCCCGGCGTCCTTTTGGGCTTCATCTTCAATTGGTTCGTCATAGCGGGGCCAATGCAAGATCGATCCAAGAGCCTCGGCGCTTTGACGTTGCCGGACTTTTTTGCCAAACACTTCAACGAGCGCGTGCCGGTGCTTCGCCTTTTGTCGGTCGTGGTCATTCTCACCGCGATGTGGCTGTATGTCGCGGCGCAATTCAGTGCTGCGGGCGATGCGTTCGATGCGGCCTTCGATACTATTGATTATCGCGTCGGCGTCCTGATCGGCGCGGGTATCGTCTTGGCGTACACCGTCATTGGCGGCTTTCGGGCGGCCTGCTGGACTGATTTCGTGCAGGGCCTCTTGATGGTCGGCGTGCTGGTCATCTTCCCGATCTATTTGCTCGTCCACATTGGCGGGTTTGATTTTATCCAGCAGCAACTGACGTCAATCGATGCCCAGCGCGCGTCGGCGGACGAGCCGTCAATGCTTACCTTCTGGCCCGACAAGACCGGGGCTGCCCTCATTGGATTTTTGTTAGGAAGCGGCGCGCTTGGAATCAACTTCGGCTTCGCCGGTCAACCGCACGTGCTCGTTCGCTTTATGGCATTGCGGCGACGCAAGGATGCGATCATCGGCGGAGTCGTTGCGGTCACCTGGGCTGCGATGATCATCTGGGGGGCGGTGACGATCGGAATTATCGTGCGTGCGATGACGCAGGACGGCGCACCGTGGACCGGCGATCTTGCGACCCAAATCGGAGCCGACGGAGCTGGACAAACCGGCTTGGTGCTGGCCGCAAAGTACATGTTGCCGGGCGTATTGTCCGGCGTGGTCTTGGCGGCTGTCCTGGCGGCGATTTGCTCCACCGCCGACAGTCAACTCATCGTCGCCGCCAGCGCCGGCGCCAACGATGTCTACGCTCAGCTCTTTGCGCGAGGCCGTAAGAAGGCCCACATGTTGGTCAACCGGCTTGTCGTGCTGGGTCTGGGAGTCGGTGCGGTGCTGCTGGTTATTTGGGGCAGTAAAGACGTCTACACATTCGTTCTCGAATATGGCTGGGCAATCCTCGGCGCATCGTTCGGACCGCAACTCATACTCGTGCTCTTGTGGAAGCGCGCAACATATGCAGGTTGCATCGCGGGAATGGTGACCGGGTTTGGAGTCGCGGGGCTGTGGAAGTTGCTCGATCCACTGGACAAACTCGCCAAGGCGAATCCAGCGGAATCGCTCTTGCCCGACGTGACCGCATCGTTGCAGAATGCGTTCGCCGGTGTCGAGATCTACAACCTACCGTTGGCGTTCGTCTGTGCGCTTCTTGTGAACATCGTCGTGAGTCTGTTGACCAAGCCTCGGCGCGGTTGATGGTGACGTTACGAGCGCGCGTGATTCGCAGGTTCATGAACACGCCGGGGCCCCGTGCTGTCTAGCGCCGCGAAGCTGGCGGAAACGGCGATGTTGCGCAGCAGTCTCACGCGACGATCGTCACGACTACGAAGCTCAGGGGCCTCTACCGTCGTTCGCAACGCGGCTGGTTCCTCTTGGCGTTCGTCGGCTCGGTCTTGGTCCAACCATTGCGGTGGACATTCCAGCAATCCCCATCCCGGCGGAACTTCACAATGCCGAATCATCCCGCGCGGCGCGGCGAGATAAAGCCGATCCGCCAGTTGATACCGTGTAATGAGGTGGAACTTCGTATGGCCGTGCAGCTTCTCGTCCACCAGTTGTAACTGGCCCAGCACTTTGCGATAGCTCGGCAGTCGGCTGGCGGCGAAGTCCCATTCCTCTAACTCAACAAACAGCGCCGAGCCGGAGCGCCGAAGGTGCGGCTCCTCGAGTTTGACGCGATGCTCCTCGATCGATTGACGAATCAGTTGCAAATCGGCACGGCGAGCCAGCAGAGCCTCGGTCTGCTCGGCGTCGCGGAAGAAGTCAGCGCGCGACTGCTTGCACTCGATGACGATGGTCGTGGGCGGGCAGCGTCGCCTTCGCCGGCGGTTGGGCGCCCCATCCCGAACCGAGTCCTGGTACCCCGCCGCATCGACTCGATATCGGCTGATGGGGCAGCGGACCTCCGTGGCCACGGCCAGACAGCCGCCATCGCGCAGAAACGACACGGCAAGCTCCTTCAACCGGCGATGGGCGAAGGTTTCCATGGGGGTCGCCCAACTGTATCGGCAACATGTCCCGCCACGCTGTCGTGCGGCTCCGGACAAGGCCGGCCTTGCGTGACCGGCCCGGCTCGGCGATTATCCGCCTACGACGAACCACAACTCAATCTTCGAGGAGATGTCATGACGATCGCTCAATGCGGGCTGGAGGAACGAATCGCAACCCTTGAGAAGCAACTTGGTCGCACCCAACGGGCCGCGGCTCGATCCCGGCGGCTGGTGGTCCTTGGCGCAGCGGCGGTGATGAGCATCGTCACCATGGCGGCGACACGAGATCAGGCAGCGCCTCAGGTCATCCAAGCTGAACGATTCGAGGTTGTCGATAACGAGGGGCGTGTCGTACTCGTCGCCAGCGCCGGAGAAGCGGGTGGACAGCTCGATCTGTGGGGGGCGAACGGCCAAAACGTGCTGCGTCTCTGGTCCAACGAACACGGCGGCGATCTCGCGATGTGGAATAGCCAAGGCAAGAACGTCTTCGCCGCATTCGCCGGGACCGATGGCGGTGAAATGGCGCTGTGGAACTCCGACGGCCAGCGCGTCTACCGCGCCCAGGCGAACGAGCACGGCGGTCGGATTGACTTGCTCGACGCCCGTCATCAGGTCCCGGTCTTTACCGCGGTAAGTCGGGACAATGGCGGGGCGATCGTCGTGGCCAACACCGCGGGCGTCGACCTGTTCGAGGCCTCGGCGACCGAGATCGGCGGGCGGACCGTGCTTGCCAATCAAGCCGGGCAGGTTGTTATACGACAGCTCGCAACGCAACAGGGATCGGGGCTACTGGAGGTCAATGATCAGACCGGCCGACGTCGTTTCGCTGCGGGTCCATCCGCCGACGGCAGCGTGGTGCGCCTGTACGGCAGCGCAGCGGAACCCGTAGTCACCGGAGGGGCTTCGATCGAACATGCCGGGGGATTCCTACACGTGCAGAATCACAAGGGCGTGAGCGTCTTCACCGTCGCGGCCGAGGCTGACGGTGGTGGTCGGCTCGACCTGGCCAATGAGCTGGGCGGGGCGGTCTTTAGCGTTGACGCCATCCAAGATTCCGGGGCCGTGCTCGCCATGATGGATAGCGCGGGCGTCAAGCTGTTTCTCGTGGGGACAACCCCCGCCGGCGGCCTGCTGAACCTGATGAATCCCAAGGGCCATGTTGTCGTCGCCGCCGGCGCCTCGCTCGACACCTTGGCCGGCGCCCTGACGCTTCGCAACCGCCGCGGTCGGCAGATCGTCGAGGCCGGGGCCGCCGAGAACGACGACGGCCTCATCAGCGTCTGGGACGCTGACGGTCATGCACGAGCGACGGTTTCCCCGCCCTAAGTTCTGTCTGATGGATCACCAGGTTGCGCTGATTGCTTGGTGGGACGGGCTTCCAGCCTGTCCGTTTCACTGTTTCAGACGGGCAAGATGCCCGTCCCACTACCCCTCAGACAGAACCTAAGCCTCGTCCCCCGCCATTCTCGCCGGCCATCGAAGTCTCGTCACAAGCGCGCAGCTCCCCCAGAGACAAAACGCGTTGCTTTGTACGTCCGTTTTGAGTTATCCAGTTCGCAGGGACGCGCCTCTGGTGTAGAGTTGAAGCGGCTGTAATTTCGCCTGCAACCGCCACCGCTCGATGGGAATGGAGCCTGGAGATATGGATATACACCCGTCACAACCTCGCCTGCGCCTGGTCGGCTCGGATGACCCCAAGGCGGTGACTTCCTGGCGGGCGGCGCGTGACGTCGCCGACGAGAATCGCGCCGCGGCTGGCAACCCCAGCCTTGATCCGACCGATCCCCGCTGGGTCCTGGCCGCGCGCACCCATTCACAGCTCCAGGGCTCGACTCTCACGCCCGAACGGCGGGCGCGTGTCCTGCGCACCGCTCGACAACTCGGGGTGCGACCATTTGAAGCCAGCGTCATCATCGCTATCGTGCAGGATCACGCCCGACGAGGCTCGCCGCTGGCCAAGGCCGCCGATACCCTGACCCTGCTGCGTGATCCGCGACCTCGCCCGACCCAGCACGAGACCTGGGCCCGCTGGCTCGCCGCCGCCGTTACCGCCCTCGCCGCCACCGCCCTCCTCATCTGGTGGCTGATCTCAGCGTGAAATCACAGAGAACCACAGATAGACACAGATATGGATTGGTACGAGTTTAGCCGTTGGGCTTGACCCAACGTCCAAGGCCAACCCAAACAACCGCGTGTAGCGGTTGACGCGTCCCGACTCCCTCGGGACCCCACTTCCTCATCCCTCAAGCCTTCTTCAAGGACACGGCCCCCAGTTGCCGAGCAAGATGAGCAGGTCCTTGACGCCAACGTCGCCGGTGTTGTCGAAGTCGGCGAGACAATCTCCCTTCGGCGGACACGGGCCCCAACTTCCCAGCAGCCAGAGCAAATCGGGCACGCCGACGACTGCGTCGCCGTCAAGGTCCCACGGGCAGTCCGGGGGTTCACATTCATCCGGGATGCCGTTGTTGTTGTCGTCGGGGCTGAACCCGTCGGCGATGTCGCAGAGGTCGAGCTCGCCGTTGTCGTTGCAGTCCCCGAGCCCGCCGTAGATGTATGCGGCGCCGGCTTCCGCATCACCGTCGACCGTGGTGAAATTCGCGCCGACCAACACATGCTCACCGTCGGTGGAGACCGAGACGCCGAAGGCGTGAACGCCTTGGACCTGTTCGTACCGCAACTTGGCGGCTTCGCTCCACTGTTTGCCGTCGAACGTGTAGATGTAGGCGGAGCCGGAGCCGTTGGCGTAGTCATCGTCAAGTATCGCTCCAACCAGCGCCAGATCGCCGTGTAACGACACCGACCAGCCGAAGAAGTCTTCGACGGCGGCGTCGGAGGCGGTGAGCTTTTGCTCCTGGACCCATTGTCCCGATCCATCGGGATCAAAGCGAAACACGTAGGCGGCGCCGGCGCCGAATACCGGTGGCGCGCTGCCGAAGTAGGCCCCGATGAGGGCGGTGTCTCCGTCCAGAGCGATGTGCCACCAACCGAAGGCGTTCCCGGCCGCGCCGTCGGAGGCGAGTAACTTCTGCTGCTGGAGCCAAGTCTGTGTATTTGGATCGTAGCGAAAAATATACGCCGCCCCCGCCCCGAAGCCTTGCTCGGAATCGGTGGAGGCGCCGATCAGCACCACATTGCCTTGGAGGGAGAGCGACGCGCCGAACCCGCCATTGAACTGCGTGTCGGAGGGGATGAGCTTTTGTTGCTGGACCCAAGTCCCCGACGGTGCATCATATGCAAAGACGTAGACGGAGCCTGTAGCCGGCTCGGGGTCTTCATCCAGCCTCGCCCCGATCATGGCCACGTTGCCCCAGACGGCGACCGACCAGCCGAAGTGGTCATTTGGGTCGCCATCCCATGCCGTGAGTTTTTGCTCCTGAACCCACAGCTGGGAATCGGGGTTGTAACGGAACACATAGGCCGAGCCGGAGTTGAATCCATTATCGTCGTCGAGATACGCTCCGACAATGATCACGTTTGGGTCGACCGGATTGATGGCCGCCGAAATCCCGAAGTCATCTCCGACTCCCGCATCAATCGGTGTAATCCTTTGCTCCTGCGCCCACTGACCGGTGTTTTGATCGAGGCGGAAGAGATACGCCGCCCCGGAGTTTGCCAGATCGCCGCCTGCGTTCGCGCCCACGACGACTAGGTCGCCGATAATGCGCACAGAAGTGCCGAAGTGATCTGAGGGTGTGGCGTCCGATGCGGTGAGCTTCTGGATTTCGTTGGCGAGACATTGGGCCGAGGCGGGTGTCGCCGCAAGACCAAGAAGTCCCCCCAGCATCGCTATCACCCCCAGTGTTGACAGGAATCGTTTGCCCATTGTTCGTTCCTCACGCGACCACCGGTCGCGGCTTTATACTTCGCGCGTTCTTCTTCCTTCATGCCACGATGCCTAGATGCCTTCTTCATGCCATCCCTACCCTTCTATACGCCGGTTTTGGCTGTTCCTTGCGCCATTTGGGGGATTTTTTTATCCAAAGGGGCGCCCCGCCTCCGTGCGGGGCCCCAGCCGGGAAACAAAGTCGAGCTCAAACGAACCTCACGATCACTGGGAGACGGTTTCCAGGCACTTGATCAAGGCCAGCTCGTCCTCGGATTCGGCGGAGAAGCGATCCATGCAGTCCTGGATGGTCTGCGGCACCCCGCTGGCGATGGCTGCCCCGCACGGCCCCCACTCGCCCAGCAGGATGAGCAGGTCGGGCACGCCCACCGTGCCGTCACAGTCCAGGTCCGCATCACACGGTGCGGGCGGTGCCGGGCACGGACCCCAGGCGCCAAGGAGGATGAGCAGGTCCTTTACCCCCACGTACCCGTCGCAATCCAGGTCGGCCAAGCAGCACACTTGGCAGTCCTGGTCGGGGAAGAGGATCACGGCGCGGAAGTCGGCCGGCCCACCCTCGCTGGCATCAGCCCACCCGATGATCCAGCCATCGTCGTTGATGTCGTGAGCTTGGCGGATCAACCAGAAATCCGAACAGTGCTGGATGGTGTCGTTGAGATCCGTGGCCGACCAATTGGTCAGCAGATGGCAGGCGCCGCGTTACTTCGCTCCGATCAACGCTCGGCCTTTGTCGGCGACGTGCAGGACGCCGGCCGCGTCGAACGCGAGCAGCTTGTGACGTACCGCTTCGTGGACATTCGCGTCAAGACGAGCCGCGAGTACCTTGCAACTAGCAGCATCTTCGATGATGAGCCGATTGATCGGTTCTTCATCCTCGGGGCGAGTCTTGCGGATGCGACAATCGCCCTCAAATGCCACCAGCATCTTGAGCGTGGTTCGCAGTATCGAGCGCTCCCGAGAATCTACATGCTCCGTGCTGATATTGGACTCGACCAGCCACGACAGTTGATCTTCGATCGCCATGAGGATGGCACCGCAATCGTCGAGGGTATCCGACGACGGCAGCGGGGCAAGCTCGGGCTCGCGAGTCTCGTCATCCTCGGTTGTGCGCTCGACAGCGCCTCTCACTTCGCCGTGCCAGTAGTCACCCTCGGCCATGTGGCGCGCTGTGGCTGGAGCGTGAGTAACGTGCTGGATGCGGTCGAGCCGCCATGCGAGCATGTCGAGCATGCCTCGGATCACGTCGATGTATCCGGTGCGCTCATCCGGCAAGTGACGGCC
>JADFNO010000274.1 GCA_022563315.1 Planctomycetota bacterium
CAAGGCATCGAGGCACCGAGGCATGAGGAGCGAGCCGCCGCGTCCTCGCGAGCGGTCTCGGCCGAATTGCACAGACCGATCCACCCTGTGCTGGCATATGATGACCAGACGCGCTGCGGGTATGTGGTAACCGTGTATGTTGCTGATCCAGAGCTTTGGAGTGATGACTTCACGACCAGGAGAGACCGATGAATTGTGTGATTTGCAAGCACGGTCAGACTCGCCCGGGCGATGTCGCAGTAACACTACAGCGCGGCGACTGCACCGTAATCATCAAGGGTGTCCCTGCGGATGTTTGTGATAACTGTGGCGAGTATTACCTGAGCGATACGGTCACGAAGCAGCTGCTTATGCGGGCGGAGACGGCGGCGAAGAGCGGCGCCGAGGTTGAGATTCTCCACTACGCCGCATGACCGGATCATCGCCCGAGGCACGAAGACCCAAGAACGCAGAGTTCTAGGGAAGGCATCGAGGCATTGGGGCATTTGGCATCAGAGAAGGCGCTGAGGGCAGCGTTTCGCCGGCGGGCTCGACCCGCCGGGCGATTATGGCGACTTTCCTAAAGTTCGTGACCTAGGGCTTGCCGAAGTTGTTAGGTCGGGGCGGTGCAGGTGCTCACCGAACGGCCAGGATGCCGGAGACAATTGCCATGACGGTCACTTGGAAGGACTACCTCTCCGCTCACAAAGGTGACGCCGAGACCTACCGGGAATGTTGTTTGCGTTTTCGTGAGGCGTTCGAACAACAGCGGACCAACATTACCCGGGTGTTCGAGGCGAAGTCGCCGAAGGTGATCGCATGTCTCGGGGCGGGGGTTCTCAATGACATCCCGTATGACCTGTTTGTTCGCAGCGGGGCGAAGGTTCATCTCGTGGATTGGATGCCCAGCTCCATCGAGGCTGGGATCGGTCTGTCGATCATTGATGTTGATGAGAATGGATGTCCGCGCTGTGTGTACTGCGATCCGTCCGTGGAATGTCCGGAGGCGTACTGTCGTCATTATCGCCGCCAAAAGTCGTCGGATACGGCAGTGTGCGACGAGTACAAGCAGGCGCCGAGCGATCCACCCCGGTGTGCCGCGTTTGCCCGCGGCGACGAGCCTGATGTACGGTATGAAGACGTCACGGGCGGGTACGCAAGCGAATTCGGCCATCGTGTTTCCCAAACACTCCGTGGCGTCCGCACTTGGAAACAAGCGTTTGTCGAGATCAGCGACTTGGCCCAGCGCGTCAAGAGCCATCGCACGCCGCTGAGCATTGACGACGACAGTGTCGATCTCGTCACCTCGTCGATGGTCGTATCGCAACTCGATGAGGAGCCGTACGATTATTTCTCCTACCGGGCCGGTGAACTGCTGGGCCGGCCGAAGCAGCGCGAGGAGAGCCGCCTGCTGCCGAGCATGGAGGCGCTGCGAAGTATCTTGCTGGCGAATCAGGTCGAGCGCCATTGCGAGGAGATCAAACGAATCCTAGCGCCGGACGGCGTGTGTTACATGTCGTTCGAGATGTTCCATTTCAACCCGGAAGCTGGGCAATGGTTCGTCGTGGCGGGCATGTCCAAAGCGCTGGCGATCATCGGTCGGTGGTTCAACTTCAACTTCGACATCATCGCCCCGAACGAAACGCTAGCGACGTTTGATCGCGGCAAAGCGCCGTCGCTGGTCGGTTCGTTTGTGTTGGAGCCCAAAGCGGCGTAGCGAAAAGAGGGCTCGGGCGAAACCCTCCTTCGGCACTCGGCTTGCCGACCGCGCTGCCGCCGAGGTGCTCGTTTGTCGTAGTGCGCATGGTGGCCGACGAGGCCTCTTCCGCATTCGCAGAGCGGGTCTTGACATCGACGCTGAAGCCAGGCGATCAGGTGGCGTGGTCCGAAAAAGGGGTCGGGAGTCTTTTCCCAGATTCCGCGTTTTTGATACAATAAACCACGAAAATGGAAAAAGACTCCCGACCCCTTTTTCGGGAGGTCGCGTTGAACTGGGCCTGCACGCCGCCGGCGATCGCTGCAAAGCTCGACCCGGAAATGGGGGAGACGCTCATACCTCCACGATCGGCGTTGCCCGCGGCCGTTTTGAACGCCAAGCGGCGTTAGGGGCGATATCGAACGTGATGTTGGGGAACATCCAACGCCTCGTGCGGGTTGGTCAACCACCATGATGTACGTACTACTGGCGCTGGCGACGCTGCTCTTGAGCTACGCCAACGGCGCGAACGACAACTTCAAGGCCGTGGCGACGATCTACGGCTCCTCGACCCTGAGCTATCGGCGAGCGCTGGCGCTGGCGACAGTCGCACAGATCCTCGGATCAATCGCCTCGGTCGTCCTTGCGGGCGCGTTGCTGGCCAAATTCACGGGCCAGGGATTGGTTGGGCCGGACACGCTTGCCGATGGGCGATTCATCGTGGCGGTCGCGCTTGGCGCCGGCGCGACGGTCCTCCTGGCCACACGCATTGGATTGCCCATCTCGACGACACATTCGATCATCGGAGGACTCGTGGGGGCGGGGGTCGCGATGTCGCCGAACGGCGTGGCGTGGGCGAGTCTCGGCGCGGTCTTCCTTCTTCCGTTGCTGATAAGTCCGTTTCTTGCGTTTGCAATCGCGGCGACGCTCTATCCCATGGCCCGACATGTCAGGAAGCGACTCGGCATCGATGAGGTGACCTGCCTGTGCGTGGGGAAAGAGGTGATGCCCGTGGCGATCACATCAGATGGCGGTCTCGTGGCGATGAAAACCGGACTGTCGCTCACCGTCGAGCAGGCGCAAGCCTGTCAGCGTCGTTACAGCGGATCGGTGCTGGGAATCTCCGCCCAAGGCGCCATCGACAGCTTGCACCTGACATCCGGGCTCTCGTTGGGGTTTGCCCGCGGACTCAATGACACCCCCAAAATCATGGCGCTGTTGCTTGCGTCAGGGAGTATCGGCGTGAATCCATCGCTCGGATTGGTCGTCGTGGCCGTGATGATGGCCTTGGGCGGGATTCTTC
>JADFNO010000275.1 GCA_022563315.1 Planctomycetota bacterium
GACGATGACAACGTGGCCGTCGTGGTTGAGAACGATCAAGTGATCGGCATCATCGGCAAGATCGACATGGTCGAGTTCCTCGCCGCGAGAAGCTGACGGCCATAGTTAGCTAATCAATTCCCTCGAGCGATTTTTCGTACATTTTCACAGGACGGGTGTCAAAGATCGAGATATAACCACAGCGTTTACAGAAACGTCCAACGAGCTCTGGATTGTTAGCAGCATTTCCTATGATACAGAACATATCGATATTGAGTGGCTCAGTTATTCGATGGTTAGACTCTATTAAATCGGTTCCACCACACGCCGGACATCGTCGAGCCACCGTTTCCAGAGGTCGTAGAATGCCAACAACCTGACGGGCAATGTGATTGCAGTGCTCGGCCATCTCCGCTGCGTTGTGGTACCGATCAAGAGGCATGCGCCGTATCGAGCGCCGAACGATCTCCATTGCGTGCCAGCAGTCTGGATCATTCGGTAGAACATTTTTCAATTGCTTGTTTGTAAATGCAGGGCGCTCGCGTGCAAACGCGCGCTCCCCCGTGAGAAGAGCCCACAGAAGTTTGCCGAGGGAATAGACATCGGCGGCGCGCTCCACCTTCGTATCTGACCCTATCTCACTCTCCGGTGCCATATAGTTTGGGGTTCCCACGCCTTCATCAATTAGGGTGACTGCGTTCCCCTCTTCATTCATGTAACAACACCCGAAGTCGAGGATGACAGGCAATCCGGACTCTTGATCCAAAAGAATGTTTGAGGGCTTGATGTCCCTGTGAATAACATCCGCAGAATGAACGAGCGCCACCGCTTCTGCACATTGAGCGATGAATTCAAGCAACTCCTTCGGCCGTGCCCGAAAATGTCCAGCGTCGCCCCAAGCGATTGAATCGAGCAGGACTGTATTCTCGTACACAGGCATTACATAGAAATGAAAATCGTCCGAATTGTCCTGCAAGGAATGATCGAGAATCCTCACGATTCTTGGATCATCGATCTCACCTATGGCCTTGATCTCGCGATAAAATCGTTTCAATGCCTGCGCGGAGCCCGTATTTGACAGAACCTTCATAACAGCCGTTTGTGATGGTACTTCAGAGTTAGACGGTTTCACCTCAACTACCTGGGCTTGACGACCCGCACCAATCGTTTTGCCAGTGGCGGTCCACGGAAGTGTTGTGGGTATGGACGGCATAGAGCGTTCCCTTCGAGTCAAGCGAATCCTGGATTATGCCCTTACTAATCTATTCTGTCGCAAGGGTGATCCGTCTCCACCGGTCAATCTCACCGATGATCTCATAAAGCCAATTTGTTCGGGAAGGTTGATCATATGGTATTAGACCCGAATGCGCCGGCACGAATCAACTTGGCTATCGCGGCGATATCCGGGGCGGGGGGGCGGTCGGCCGTCAACTTCGGCGCCACTGATCGTACCAGCTCGTGTGTTCGCTCCACGCCTTCACCACTTCTTAGCGGTCGTTGATACTCAAGCGCTTCGGCCATGACCAGCAATTCGATCGCCACGACGTTGATAGCAAGATCAACGGCCGCCCGAGCTTGGTGCGCGGAGGTCACGCCAAAGGAGTTGTAATCTTCAATCCCGGCCGAAGTGGGAATGTTGGCCACACTTGCCGGCGCCGCGAGCGTTTGCAGCTCGTTACAGCACGCGGCCGCGGTGTACTGCGTAATCATCAATCCGCTATGAAGCCCCGGCTGAGGACTGAGGTAGATATGGACGGGGTTCTCGCTATCGGAAGCCGTCAGCAGCCAGTTGATACGCCGCTCGGCGATCCCGGCGATGTGACACAGTGCGATGGTCAGCGTATCCAGTGCGATGGCCAACGGCATACCGTGGAAGTTTCCGCCGGGCACGATGTCGCCATCATCCGCAAACACCAGCGGGTTGTCGGTCACGGCCCCGAGTTCCTTCTCGAAGACATCGCGAACAAAGTCGATCGAGTCGAACGCCGCGCCCATGACCTGCGGTGCTGCCCGCAGACAGTATGGATCCTGAACGCGAGGATCGTCGATCTTGTGCGCTTCGATAATTTGCGAGCCGACCAGATGCCGGCGAAGTTGCTCAGCCACGCGCACCTGACCCGACTGCCCGCGGGCGGCGTGCAGACGTTCATCGAGCGTCGCGTCCGTCGCCCGGCAGGCGTCGATCCCCATTGCCGCAGCCGCGATCGACGCGTCGCTCAACGACTGCACGTCGCACAACACAAGCGAGCCGATGGCGGACATCAGGTGCGTGCCGTTGATCAGGGCAAGACCTTCCTTGGCGTCCAAGGTGATCGGTTCGAGGCCTGCGGCCTTGAGCGCCGAAGCGCCGGAGCATTGACGATCGTTCACGCGCGCTTCACCTTCGCCGATCAACACCAGTGCTGCGTGCGCTAGCGGCGCCAAGTCGCCGGAAGCGCCAACCGAGCCGCGCGACGGAACGACAGGGGTAATGCCAGCATTCAGCAAATCAATGATGCGTGTGACGAGCTCGATGCGCACACCCGATCGACCGCGGCAAAGACTCGCCGCCAAAATGACCAGCATCGCGCGTACAACGTCGTCCGACAGCGGATCGCCGACACCTGCCGCGTGTGAGCGGATCAAGTTTCGCTGGACTTCGCGGATTGCCTCCGGCTCGATGCGAACGCTCGCCAATGAGCCGAAGCCCGTATTGACGCCGTAGATCGGTTCGGCCTCCTCGGCGCGGCGCTCCAGGAGTTGCCGGGCCGCCTGCATCGCGGTCTGTGCCCCGGCGCCGAGCTGAACCGCTCGACCGGTCCGCGCCACCGACGAGACGTCATCCAACGCCAACGCCTGGCCGTCGAGTTCGAGTGGTTCGCTTGGCATGGCTATTAGAATAGCTCCCGCCCGATCGGCCGGGGATGCGCCCCATATTCTCCCCGCCGGAGGCTTGCCGCGACTGCGACCGGCGACGCTGACGACGACGGACCGTTTGCGATCCGGGGCCCTTGCGGG
>JADFNO010000123.1 GCA_022563315.1 Planctomycetota bacterium
AAGAGAAAGGCGGCACCGGCAGGATAACCCCAACTGCCCCAGCCCGTAAAGAACCAAAGTGTGGCAAGGATGACTGCACCTGCTCCACTCCATAACGATGCCGTAAGGTACGTTCTCGCTCGTTCACACTTGTACTCTGCGATGCCGAGTCCCTGAATTAGCTCGTACGTCCAGGGCCGGAGCCTCACTGTTCGCCGAGCCTTTCCTAGCCGTCGTTCGATTTCCTCCAACGCATTCAGGCCGCTCCATTCTGAAGTCATAGCATTCAGATCCTTTCTAGGCTCGCGAAGGTCTGCCAGATTGTATAGCGCGGGTGGGGCTGACTGAACTGGGCGGAGACGAGGGTGACGGGCGGGTGTTGACGATCGACCCGCCGGGGGCGGCGGGGTTTACCAACAAACGACCACTCTTTCCCTTGCGCGCTCTAGGGACGCTGCGCGTCGGCCGCTAAACGGGAGGTGACTGTACTTATCCTCGCCGGGTCAAGCCCGGCGGCTAAACCATCTGTGTCCATCCGTGTTTATCTGTGGCTACTCTCCCTGTTTGTCCACCGCCTCGATGTCTAACGTGAGAATCGCGTAGCCATCCAACTCGAAGTGCTCGACGCGGATGGTCAGTTCCCTTGCTTCGTCGAGCTTGAATTCATAGCTGTGTTCCTTCGGACCATGCCAGGTCCAATCGTCGATGACCAACTCCTCGTCGAGCCGGACGCGGATGCCGTCGTCGGACGTGGTGCGCAGTCGCCACGCACCGGCTGGAAACAGGATTCGCGTGGTGGCGATCGTGCCAAAGTGGTTTATAGGCAGAGCAGCCTCGGAAACGTTTGCGGCGAGATCCAACTGGCTGGGACCGGCCCCGCCGTACCGGAGTCTCAATTCCGAAGCGTCGAACACCACGGCGCCGTGAGTTATCTCGCCGCGCCAGGCGACATAGCGCCGCTCGATTTCATCGGCCGAAAGCGGCGGGCCCGGGTCGTCAGGCTTCAGCGCCGGCTTCGTCTCGTAGCCTGAGACCATGATGCGCCATCGGGCGTCGATCAACACGCCGGTCCGTTGCAACAGCGTGTCATCGACAACCAGGCTGATTTCATAGGGCGCGAGCGTGCCGGCGGTCGTGGGCGTGATGCTGATCCGATCGGCCTGCACCTTCGCTTGGACGTCGCCTTTGGTGCTCATCGCGCCGGGTTCAATAGTGTTGTCGCGGCCCAGCAGCCGGTACACGTGCTTCGTCGGCGTCCGCTCGAACAAATGTAGATACGGCGCTTGCCAATCGTACGGCCCCCATTCTGTCATGATGATCTTGTCGCGCCCGGCCAGATCATCGCGCGCACCAACCGGCGACGTCTCGCCAAGCGGTTCATACACAGGTGGTGTCCATCGCAGTGGCGGCCCATCAAGCTCGCGCAGGATTCCGGCTTGGCTCTTGGCATCAGCGCGTAGTTTGTCGCCGACGTTCCTCGTTCCGTTGGCGATGACAAATGTCGTGCTGGTCTCGCGAAGCTGGATGGCCACCTTATCGCCGTCGAACGTGTTGCCGTAGATGACGTTTCGATCAGCGTCCGTGTTGTTGACCTTGGCCCAGGGCAACTTTGTGAGACCTTCATCCGGATCCCACCACAGGTGAACGCCGCAGGCATTGTTCCGGAAAGTGTTGGCTTGTATCCAGTTGCCCCGGCCATGCTCGATGTTGATTCCGCCGCGCTCCAGGCCGTAGGGCATGTCGCCGTTGGACTCGAAGACGTTGCCGGCAATCGTGGTGTTCTGAGAGTAGCCGCCCCAGATTCCGCAGATGGCGTTCGAGACGAGGCGATTCTGCGCGATAGTGTTATTGAAGCTGAACGTCAGTTCGATGCCGTGCGCGACGGCGTAGGAGCAATCATTGGCAATGAACATGTTGCGGTTGTTGCCGCGCCCCCGGTACCAATCGATGTTCTCTTGCGTGACACCAGCGGTAGTCGGCGGAGGCGTTTCGCCGAGCGCTTCTTTACCCGCGAATGCGAAGATGCCGTCCCCACCGTGCGTAATCGAGTTTTCTACGATGATGTTATCGCTGCATTGCTCGAACATGAGCAGGCCGGCCGAGTCCTGCCCGCGGTTATAGACGCCGTGGCTATAGCCGCGCACGCAGAAATCAAAGGCGTTCCGCGAGACGACGTTGCGGCTGCTGCGCCACATGGCCAGGCCCCATCCCGAGAGGAACGAGCAATCGTTGTCGTACACAGCCGAATCGTTGACGCGGTCGAGGATGATGCCGTTCTGACGTCGCCGAGCGAAGCAATTGCGGATGGTGATCCCGTCGGAGTCCTCAACGTAGATCCCCGCGCCGTAGTTGGTCATCCATTGGTTGTTGTCATTGTCATGCGGCCAAAGCCAATCGCTGGCGTCCTCCGCACGCGGCGTCGATTTCAAGCGGTGTTGATATCCGCCGGCGACGTCGCAGTTTTCAAGCACAAGACCCGCAGCGTTCGTCGCGTAGATGCCAACTTTGAAGCGATGCACGTGTGCGTTGCGGATCGTGACGTTGCGGTGGCCGTCGATTCGAATCCCGATCCCGGTCAGCGTGTCCCATGGCGTGCCTTTGGCGACGGCGATCAGTTCGCGGTGCTCGTCGGAGAACTCGATCGTGATGCCGTCGGCGACAACGTGAATCACACCGTTGTTATCGTTGTCTTGGATCAAATCCGCGCGAATCTCGACGATGCAGGATTCGCCGATCTGGACGTTGTCGCGATCGATGATCACGACAGGCGGATTAGCGGCGATGACGGCAACCAGCGCAGTTATGAACATGATGCGCCTCCTCCTCCGACCATCATACCGTGCATTGAGCCGGCGGGGGATTGGAAGGCGGCCTCCGCGCTGGATCAGACGGTCTGGACGTCAGTTACCTTTTTCTGACAGACCTCGTCAATCCGGGCGATGTGCTTCTTGGTGTGCTCTTCGACCTCGTGTTTCGCGCCCTTGCCCGCATCTTCGGAAACGTCGGTCGTCTTGTCCTTCACGAGCTGATCGACGTGCTTGTTGGCGTCTCGGCGCTCGTTGCGAACGGCCACCCGCGCGTCTTCGGCCATCTTCTTCACTTGATTCACGAGCTGTTGTCGGCGCTCGGCTGAGGGCGACGGAACATTGATCCGAATCGAGGGACCGTCCGCGATCGGGTTCAATCCGAGATCGGCCGTTTCGATTGCCTTGACAATCTCGGCTTTAGCGCCGGGGTCGAAGGGTTTGACGAGCAGCATGGTGGGCTCGGGGACACTGACCGCGGCGAGTTCGCGCAGCTCGGTGGGGCTGCCGTAGTAATCGACCTTGACGAAGTCGATCAACGCCGTGGTGGCGCGACCGGTTCGGAGTCCGCGCAGTTCGCGTTGGTAATACTGCACGGACTTGTCCATGCGCTCTTGACATTGTTGAACGATTTGGTCAGGGTTCATGACCGTACTCTTTGGCTGCGCCGGCGGGTCGATGGGGTGGGCATGATAGGCGTCGCAGGAGCGGTAAGCGGTCAGTTCGTCACGAGGGTGCCGATCCGTTCGCCGGCGACGACGCGTCGGATGTTGCCCGGGGTCTTGAAATCGAACACGACGACGGGCAGGTTGTGCTCCATACACATCGTGAGCGCGGTGAGATCCATGACGCGCAGCTGCTTCGCTACGGCTTCGGAGAAGGTGAGCTGCTCATAGCGCTTGGCGCTGGTGTCTTGTGCGGGGTCGGCGGTGTAGACGCCGTCCACCTTTGTTGCCTTGAGCACGACGTCGGCGTTGAGTTCGGTTCCGCGCAGGGCCGCACACGTATCTGTTGTAAAGAACGGATTGCCGGTGCCGGCGACAAGGATCAGTGATCGACCTTTCTCGAAGTGACGCAGCGCGCGGGCGCGAATGAAGCGCTCACCCACGGACGGGATGTCGATCGCAGTCATCAGACGGCAATCCAGCCCGAGTTCAGCGAGCGCCTCGCGCAGGGCCATCCCGTTGATGACCGTGGCCAGCATGCCCATGTAGTCGGCGGTGGATTGATCGATCCATCCCTGTTCGGCCAGGGCCGCACCGCGAATGATGTTGCCGCCGCCGACGACGATCGCGATTTGGGTTCCGTGGGCGATGGCGGCGGCAATCTCCTGGGCGATCGCGCCCAGCTCTGCCGGGTCGATGCCGGATTCCCCGGGTTTGGTGAAGCTTTCACCGCTGATCTTCAACACCACGCGGCGATAGCCGGTACTGGGCGTATCTTCCATGAGGTCTCCCTACGGTCATCCAGGCAGCGAATTGGACCGCGTGGCGGGGGTGGGGTCAAGCCGAGCCGGTTCGTCGGCACATCACGGCTGGGCTCCTATCATGTGACCACGGGCGCCCACGACGGGCGAAACCGGCCGAAACCCGCTTCCGTATGGTCCACTGGTGAACGACCGAGCCGATAGCCCCAGCCAGGTTGCCACGCTTCAAGCCAAGGTGGTTGACCTGGCCCAGACGATCGCCGAGCTTCAGGCGCAGCGCGAGACGCTCATTCGCAAGCGTCGCCGCAAGCTTCTGCTTGTGGGCGTGGCCGTGTCACTGGCGGTGCATCTGGGTTTGTTGGCCTACCTGGACCTGGTCAATCGAGGGCTGTCCGAAGGTGGATCATCGCCGCCGGTGGCCATCGAGTTCGCCACCCTTCACGAGCAGGAGCTCATCCAGCCGGAGAAAATCGAGTTTGACGATCTGCTGGGCGAGCTGACCGCCGAGCTTGACGACCTGCCCCAAGCCGTTCCGACGGCTGATCTCCCGGCGGACGTATCGGCGGCGAATCTGGAGATTTCTTCGGCGGGGGCGATGCCGACCCTGGGCGGATCAGGCGACGGCACGGGCGGAGAAGCGCTGGGCGGCGGCGGGGCGGGGACGAGCTTCTTCGGCGTGAGCTCGCGCGGGACGCGCTTCGCCTACATTGTGGATGTCTCAGGGTCCATGGGGCAGGCGAGAAAGATCCACATCGCCATGCGCGAACTTTCACGATCGATCGGCGAGCTTCCGGACTATGCGTATTTCTACATCGTGCTTTTTTCGTCCGGGGCGACGGTTCCGCCCATGCAGGACGACTGGAACCGCGCCCGCCCCAGCACCGTGCGCCACTTCATCCGATGGCTGGGCCAAGTCGACCCGGGCGGTGGGACGCAACCACGGTCGGCGTTCGAGTTGGTTTTTTCGCTCAAAGAGCGGCCCGACGTGATCTTTTTCATGACCGATGGACAGATCACTAACTTCAGCGCCGACGAAGTGGCGGCCCACACCAGCCGCGGCCGGCGCGTCGTCATCAACACGATTGCGTTCGGCGACCCGACGAGTCAGGATCTTCTGCGCGAGATCGCCCGTCAATCCGGCGGTGTGTATCGTTTCGTTACGTCAGGTGGCGGGTAACGTATGCCGATGCGAATCGCATTTTACTTCGTGCTGTTGATCGGGGCCTCGACGCGGGCCGACCTGGTTGAGCGGCGCGGCAGCGTGCCGCCCGTGGCGGGCGAGATCACCCGGATCGACGATGCGGGCGTCACCGTGCGCAGCGATCTGGGCGCGCTCCACTTCGTCCCGTGGGATCGGGTGCGACGCGTTGAAGCCCAGGATCAAGACGCACGGTTGGCCGGGCAAATGGAAAGGGCCACGCGCTTGTGGCGGGCGCGAAGCCGGGTCGAACGACATGACACCACCCTCGCCGAGCCGATCTTGGAGCGACTGTTCGAGCACTATCGCGGGAAGACGCACGAGACGGCGCTGGTCGTGGCTGAAGGTTTGTTGCGGTGCCGACTGGCTCGCGGCGATCACGTGAGGGCCGTCATTCCCGCACTGGAGACGGCGCGGCTGCGCCGGGCGGACGTGACGACCGACAGCTATGCCAATCTGCCGGCCGTGATCGACGAGTCGACGTCGCTGTGTCCGCTGCTCGCGCCGGCCTGGCTGCCTTCGCCGCTTCTTACCAAACTTCAACACGACTTGGGCGAATTTGATGCGCAGGGCGACGACATCGTTGCCGCTATCGCTTCGTTGTATCGACGGGCGATCCAACACACGCTCGGCGAATCGGGTCCGCAAGCGGTTTCGCCGGCGTGGCCGGAACATGGGGGCGTGAAGTTGCTCAGCGGAGTTGTCGCGTGCGGCGCTGTCGATGCCAAAGAGCGCCAAACGGCTCGGATCGACCTGGCGCGCCGCCTGGGCGAGCGGCCGGCATGGGCCCAGGCGTGGACGCGGCTCCACATTGGATTGTCGCTGGTGGGTGAGACGGGCCTCGGTCGACAACAACAGGGCATCGTCAGCCTTCTTCACGTGCCGGCTCGTTTTGCAAACAGTCAGCCGTACCTGACCGGGCTAGCGCTGGCCTATGCGGCCAAGGCCTTGGAGGCGTCCGGAGACAGCGAGGGGGCTGCGTCGCTGCGGCTTGAGCTTCGCCGAACGCTGCCCAATCATCCGGTTCACGCTCTAGACGCTTCGTCGCTTAGGCTACCTATCTATACGCAGCAGAAGGGATCGCCATGACGTTCATCACGACCATCCTCGCTCAGGCTGCGGACACCGATACCGGGTCGACCTGGCTGGAGACGATCAACAACGGCGGCGTCGTCGGCTACATCATCATTGGCCTGAGCGTCTTTGCCTTGGCGTTGATCATCATGCACGTCGTACAGATCAGGCGCAGCGCGTTGATTCCGCCGGCGCAGTTGGAGCAGATCGATCAACTGCTGGGGCGCGGGGATGTCACCGCCGGCCTGGAGTATTGCCTGGACCCGGCGAACGACTCGTACCTCACGCGAATCCTCACCGCGGGATTGACGCGATTCCAAAAGTCGGCGTTCGGTGTGTTCGAGATCAAGAACGCAATCGAGGAGGCGGGCGAGGATCAGACGGCCCGGCTGTACCGGTCGACGGACGCGCTGGGCGTCATCGGTTCGATCGCGCCGCTGCTCGGTCTGCTGGGAACGGTGTGGGGAATGATCGGGGCGTTCGATGCGCTGCGGCACGGGGCCACGCCGAACCACGAGGACTTGGCCGGCAATATCAGTCTGGCCCTGGTCACGACGCTGATGGGTCTGATCCTGGCGATTCCGTGCGTCGCGTTGTACCGGTATTTCGGCAACCGAATCGATGCCTTTGCGTCGGAGGCGGGGATGGAGATCGAACGGCTGGTGTTGCACCTTGAATCAACCGCTGCGTCAGCGCCGGTGCGAGGACCGGCCACGGGGCCCGCGCGCGGCCCGAGACCCGCGCCCGCGCCGCCCACCCCCGGACCCGGACCCGGTGCGGGAGGGGCCTCGTGAGGTTCGTGACCGCTCGTGAGCGCAAGCGGACGCTTGATATCGAGGTTACGCCGATGATCGACGTTGTCTTTTTGCTCATCATCTTCTTCATGACGACGGCGCAGTTCGCCCGGATGACGCGCGCGGAGTTGGCCCTTCCATTGGAGCTGGGCGAGCAGGAGGCTGCACCCCAAGAGGCGGGCCTGGTGATCAACATCACTCGGGAAGGTGAGATCATCGTGAGCGATCAATCGTTCGATCTCGCGGGGTTGGAACAGCTTGTGCGTGAGGAGATTCAGCTTCATCCGGACAGCCCGCCCCAACAGCTCAAGCTATTGATCCGCGCCGACCGGAACGCCGAATCAGCGCGGCTGAACGAAGTCGTTCGGCTGCTTCAGTCTTTGGACGTGGGCAGCGCCCGCTTGGCGACGGAGGTGCCGCGGTAGGCACGATCAACGCCGTGCGAATCCAGCGCAAGTCATCCCGCCGACGAGACGCTCAGATCACCTTGAATCTGGCGAGCATGATCGACGTGACGTTCCTCTTGCTGCTGTATTTCATGGTGACGACCGTCCTGGCCAAGCCGGAGGATCGGCTGAGTCCGACGCTGCATACGCAGCGGGACAGCGCCGTCAGTAGCGCCAGTGACTTTCAGCCGCAAATCGTCGAGGTGATGCGTATCGGTGACGCCCCGGGTTATCGACTTGGCGCGAGCATATTCCGCGACAAAGCGGCGTTGACAGCCGCGCTGCGGGGATTGCCCAAAGCCCCGGGCGTATTCATCAATGTTCACGACGATGTGGACGTGGCGTATGCGGTGGCGGCGGTTCAGGCGGCCCGCGACGCCGGGTTCGAGCAGGTGACGTATGTGCCGGCGAAGTAGCGTTCTGATCATCGCAATTGTTGCCCTTTGGTTGTCGCCAGCGGTAATTGGCGACGACGTGGCGGCGTATCTGGAGCGCCACGGCCTACAACAATTGCTCGCGGTCCATCTCGAGCAGTTACTTGAAGATCAAAACGGGGCGGCGCGGAATGACTTGGTGTTACGGCTGGCCGGGCTTTACGCCCAATTGCTTGAATCGACCGACGATCCCGCCTTGCGCGTCGCGTTGGAAGAGCGGAGTCGTAAGTTGCTGTCGGCAGCGCCGCCCAATACCGCCCAGGAGCTCCGCCTTGCGTTGCTGCGCGGCTCGTACCGGTCCGCGGAGCGAGTCGCCGAAGACCACCGGCTTCGGCAGTCCGATCCGGCGCAGGTTGACCGAGCCAAGGCGACGCTGGCCGAGCTGATTCCCAAACTTCGGCAATTGCGGGGTCAGCTCGACGATCGCAGCAAATTAGCTGAGCGCCGTCTGACTCGATCCGGCGGCAGTTCGGCCGTGATTCTGTCACAGGAGGCTGAGCGCTATCACCGCCTTCTCGCCCAATGCACATTTCTCAACGCCTGGGCGCTCTACTACCAGTCCTGGCTCAACGAACGCCCGGACAACGCCCGCGCGGCGGAGCTTCTCTTCGCCACGCTTTTGGAAACCGAATCTTCCCGGCCACAGCCCGAAGATATCTCCGTCGATCTGCGGTCCATAGAGGCGATCGCCCGTTCGATTCTCGGCATGGCCCTGTGCAAATCGCTCACCGCGTCCTCGGCTACGGCGCTGCGATGGGTTGAGCTGCTGGAGGACGAGCGGACGCATGAGCTGCTCCATGAACAATCGCCGGCCTGGAAGGTCGCTATCCATCTCGAACACGGCGAGTATCGAGCCGCGCGCGCGGTGCTCGAAGCGGTCCAGGCGAACCAAGTGTTGCCGTTGCCGTGGGTCCGATTGGCGGCGGTCCACGCGTTGGAGGCCGAGCCGAACAGCGAACACGCGACGGCCCTGGCTCGATGGGCGGTGGCCCAGCTCGCTGCCGGAGGCGAACTGGAGCAGGTCCTCGATCTTGCCCAGCGCTACGGCGCTAATGCGCTCGGCACGTCGGGGTTTGCCATGCGCTACGTTCGAGGCGTTCAGCACTATCAGCACGCTCGAGATATTCATGGCAACGATCGGCCGAGCGTGGATGAAGAACTGGCGAGTCTCTATGAGCGTGCGGTGAGCGAACTCGATGCGGCCGTGGCCGAGCCCGATGCCCAAGGGTACCCCAAGGCTGCGGCCGGATGCCGGTGGTTGATCGCGTGGTGCAGGTATTTTCAGAGTAGCTTTCTCCCTGCGCGTGCGGCGTTCGAGCGGGCCGCCGAGACGCTTTCATCTGACGATGGACCGGAGGCGTTGTGGATGGCCGTGGTCTGCTTGGACAAGGTCGTGCGGGCGGGCAAGGGGGAAGCGCTGGCCCGCGAGTTGGCGGACCTTATCGATCGCTTTCTCGCGCAATATCCGTCAAACCCCCACGCTCCGAGATTGATCGTCAAACGTGCTCAAGCCGCCGACCACGTCACACCCGCGGCGGTGAATGAGTTGTTGGCCGTTCCCCAGAACAGTGAGGCCTTTGGTGATGCACGAAAGCAGGCGGCGCTCGCGCTGTACAAGCTCTTTCGACGATCGTCCGGCGAACAGCGCGTGAGCTACGGCCGGGAGTATCTGCTCGTGGCGATTGGGTTGCTCACGTCTGATGAGCCGGACGTTCCCGCGGCGGGGCAAAACGAGCGCCAACCCTATCTGTCGCAATTCATCGCGCGATGTCGGCGCGTGCTGGAAGTGGCGCTGAGCGAGGAGGTTCAACAACCCGCCGCCGCGCGGATGGCCTTGGACGCGCTTGACGCGCTTCGCAGGAGTGGCGACGCCGCCGCGCCGTACAGAGACGAGATCGATTACCGTCGGGTGCAGGAACGACTGTACGAGGGCGATGCGAAATCAGCGGCCGCAACCGGCGACCGTCTCTGGGCCGGGAATCCGGGGTCGCTTTGGTCCCGCGCCGCCCAGCGCGCGCTGTTCAAGTACGCGCATCGACGGTTCGCTGCCGACGATGCGGATGACCAGGCCCTGGATCTTGTCGTGCGTGCCGGGCAGAGAATTCTGAGCGAGTTCGAAGGATCGGTGGAAGCGTTGGATCGTCCCAGCGTCCTGGCGTACTACTTGGCCGTCGCAGATGGGCTGACGCAGCAATGGCAGCGCCGCGGACAAGCCGACAACGCCGAGCGCGCCCTTGCGTTGTACGAAGCCGTCTTGGCCGTTCGTCCGCGCGACGCCATTGTGCTGCGGGCGACGGCGGGGCTGGCCGAACGACTCGGCAACACCGACCGTGCCCTGGCGTGTTGGCGACTGTTGGTCGCCGGCAGCGAAGCGGGAACTGAGCCGTGGTACGAGGCGAAGTTCCATTTGATCTCACTGCTGGCGGATGTGGATCCTATTCGGGCCCGGCTGGTCATGGATCAGTACAAACAACTCAATCCGGAGTACGGCCCGCAACCGTGGGCGGCTCGATTGCTCGCTCTTGACCGGCGCATTGGACGCACCGGGCTCGACGACGGGACCGAAACGTCCGAACCTGCGGACAACGGTGCGATCGGCGACAAGGAGGGGCCGTCGTGAGAATCGAGCCGACGATGCGCTTCCTCGGGGTGAAGTCCGACGCGGGGCCGGCGGCGATGTTGGCTCTGGGCCCCGAGCCCAGCGACGTGCAGGCGGTGGAGTCGGCGCTTGATCGCCAGCTTCGCAAGGTCAACGTCCATCCCGACAGCGGCTCCGATGACGCTGATGTAGTCCGCAAAACGCTGCGCGAGGCAGCGGAAACGCTGACGAAGTCGCTCGGCGAAGGGCCGCCGCGCGCCGTCGCTTCCGGTGGGTTGCCTGCCGTGGTGTCGGTCCCGCCGCCGCCCACGATGCCGAGGCAGCTTACGCCCGGCTGGACGCCACGAGGCGGCCCGGTTCATGCCCAACTGGAGCTCACCTCGTTCGACCGGCAGGTCATGGCGGTCCTGGTGGGATGTGGTGGGTGGAACATCACCAGCCGGTCCAAACTGGTTGCCCTGGCCGAGGCGCACGGGCTGACCGTGCAAGGGCTGGTGACGGTCGTCACGGGGTTGAGCGAATACGCCAAGTCGGGCGGTCCCGGGCTGGGGGTGGCTGCGTTGACTTCCGGCGCTGCCCGAGTGCCGTACCTTCCAGCCGCCCCAACTTCCCCAGCCCAGCCGGCGGTGGACCCGGGCGCAGGGGCGCCGGCCCTGCCCGAGCACGACCCCGCTTGGTCGAGGATCAAGCTTTCAGTGTTGTTCGGCGTTCTGACCTTGGTCGTTGGGATTCTGGCCCTGCGGTTCGCGCTGTCTGGACCAGCCAAACCCAGCTCGGCCGGGACCGATGACGTGACCGTGAC
>JADFNO010000012.1 GCA_022563315.1 Planctomycetota bacterium
CAACCATCCTGGTACTCGGTTCGCTCGTGCTCGCGACGGCCATGCCCCTCACTCATGTTGCCTCGACAGTAGTTGTTGATGCTCACGCATCAGGTATGTCGGTACGCCATGTCTGGGAAGTGGGTCCAAATTCAAATGTGTATCCGAGCGGTGTGTCCCCGGACGGCCGGTATATCTCTTACGTGGATTGGACAGCCGGCAACCTTGCCATTCGTGATCTGACCACCGGCACGAACCGAATGGTCACCAAGAACACCTCATGGGCGACCCTAAGCGGCTGGGCTGAGGAATCGGTCATTTCACCGGACGGCAAGCGGATCGCATACCACTGGTTCGTCGAGGAGGCCGGGGAGAATATCTTCACATTGCGCGTCATCGACATGGACGGATCGAACGTGCGCGTCCTTCATCAGGACAAGAATGTGCCATGGGCGCGGCCCTTCGATTGGTCACCGGACGGCGAGAACCTGCTGGTATATTTCACCCTCGGAAAAATCCGTACGGGCCCGGACACACCAAGCAAGTTGGCGCTCGTCTCTGTGGACGACGGTTCGGTAACTGAACTGAAGGCGTGGAAAGGACGGCGTCAGCCGCGGATGGCTCGCTTGTCCCCTGACGGCAAGCATGTTGCGTTTGACTTCTCGCCAACTGAAACCTTGGAACCGAAGGACATATTCGCCATCGAACTCGCATCGGGACGGGAGGTTGCGCTCGTCGACCATCCGGCCCACGACGAGTTTCTTGGTTGGACGCCCGACGGCAAAGGTATTCTCTTCGCCAGTGACCGCACATCGGTGCGCAGTCTGTGGATACTCAAAGTCTCCAACGGACAACCGGCTGGGTCACCGGTTCTACTAAAAAGTGACTTCGCCGGCGAGCCCATTGGCTTCGGGAGCGATGGCTCGTACTACTTCGGTAAGCGAACGGGGTCAAGGAATGTCTTTGTCGCCACGTTGGACGAGACCGGCATCGATTTTGAAACCGCGCCTCTGTACGCCAGTTCACGGTTTGTGCATTCGACATCCTCCAGCGACTGGTCTCCCGACGGTAAATCACTTGCGTTCAAGGCGCGATCGCAAGATGAAGCTGCGAAGTCAGTGATCGCAATCTATTCGGCCGAAACCGGCCAGGAGCGCATCGTCGAGCCTTCGCCGCGTCTGAGGTTTGGGCCGGCCTGGAATGTAGGACCAGTGCAATGGTCTTCGGACGGCAAGGCGCTGTTCGTGGCTGGTGAAAGTCTCAGTGGTGAGCACGGCATCTTTCGCGTCGATCTCTCCACCGGCAACGCTCGACTCATTACGAAACAAGAAACGCTGCGGAGCCCGCTGCCAAGCCCGGACGGCAAAGCAATCTATTTTCAACGGGGACGGCGTTCCATCATTCGGCGTGACCTGGCGACCGGAGATGAAACCCAAATCTATCAATCAAAGAACAACATGCAAGGGCTCGATCTCTCGCCGGATGGCAACTGGCTCGCATTTCATGATCAAGGCAAAGACTCCATTTTCGTGATATCGACCGACGGTGGCGAACCGCGCGAAGTGGTGCATCTGGACAAGGCAGAACAGACTGAATATGGCCGGAGATTTGCCACCTGGACGCCCGATGGCAAACACCTGCTCTTCTCCAAGCGCACCCGCGAAATCTGGCGCATCAATGTTCAGACCGGTGAACAACAGCAGATCGGGTCGAATATCCCCGGATTAATTCGCGCGACAATGAATCCCGATGGCAAGCGCATCGCATTCACTACTTTCCAAAAAAGCTCGGAACTCTGGGTCATGGAGAACTTCCTGCCCTAGTTCACAATAAGGAGATGAAATGATGAAGCACAGCAAAAAAGTAACAAGATCGTTTGCGACCGTATTGAACCCGCTTCGTGCACGTTCAGTGCGCGGCTGCGGACACGCGCTGTCTGCCGTGGTCATGATCGGGACGGTGGTTGTTGCGGCGCAATCCGCCCCGGCCGACCAGATCTTCGCGGACTGGGAAGCCGATATCTGTCCAGAGAGCGCCTGGACCAACCTCTTCTGCTGGGGCGCCGAGCCCATGCCCAACAACGGGAACTTTGGCGATACCTACGTCGCGGGCATCTCCGACGGCAACGCCATCGTCACAATGAACATTGACATTACACTCGATGGAGTCGTCATCTTCCCTAGTACAACACTGAACGCGATGATCATCCAGAACAATAGAAAACTGACGATCGAGGGCGGTAACAGGGGAGGAGTCCCCACGGGTTTTATCGACATCAATGATCTGCTGGTCATGCAGTCCACGGGCAGCTTCACCGATCTCACTGTGGTCGCCGGCCCCTCCGGTTCAACGCTCATCATCGACTCGCCCATCAGCCCCGGCGAGATCAGGATGTCCAACTTCTCTGCGAACCGGATCTACGGCGCGACCGGCAGCGAAACCATCATCTTTGGAACCGATCTGACCGTTGGCGGTTCGGGTCGTATCGGCGATGACTTGACGACGCTCATCAATGAGGGACCCATCGTCGCAGACCAGAGCATTGAGCTACGTATCGATCCTAGTACCGCTGGAGGCATGACCAACTCGGGTCTGATGGTTGCGCGGGATGGAGGTCTGCTTTTGCTCAGACCCGGCGTGTACGACAACGCGCTGGGTGAAATCCGCGCTGAGGATGGTTCGACAGTGCGCTTTGACTCAGGCGCCCAGATCACCGGCGGCCTGATGGTCGCCCAAAGCGGCGGTCTGTTTGAGTTCAATGGCGGCACGCTTCTTGGTCCAACAGTCCGAATCGATGTCGGCGGGGTTGGACAATTCCCATTTTTCACGACCTCCACGGTTGAGAACCTCACCAACCACGGCGTCATCAACCAGATCAACGCCGCGACACTTCACACGGCGGGCCAATTCAACAACACCGGCACCTACTTCATGAACTCGATCAACAACCCCACGGATTTGATCTTGGACAGCGACACGGTGCTGGACGGCGGAGGTGTGATCAACATGACCAACAGCAACCAGAATCGGATATACGGCGCTACTGGTACGGAGACGTTCACCAACGTCGACAATACGATCCGTGGTTCGGGTCATATCGGCGATGACTTGACGACGCTCATCAATGAGGGAACCATCGTCGCAGACCAGAGCATTGAGCTACGTATCGATCCTAGTACCGCTGGAGGCATGACCAACTCGGGAACGCTCCGGGCAGAGAACGGCGCCGAGTTGCGGCTCGAGCCCGGCCCCTTCACAACTTCCGGCTTTGTGTTCGCTGCGGCGGGCGCCACCATCATTCGCGTTGCTTCGGATTACATCCAGACCGACGGCTCGACAATCGTCGATGGAGCACTCACACTCAACGCGGGTGGGACAGTCACACTCAACGGCGGCATATTGGGTGGAGATGGGCAGGTCAACGCCCATGTCAACAACGTCGCGGGCACAGCATCGCCGGGGAGCTCGCCCGGAACGCTCACCGTTAATGGCAACTACACACAGGGCTTCGATGCCAGCCTTGCAATTGAAATCGGTGGCGTCAAGCCGGGTCAGGTCGATGTTTTGACAGTCAATCTCACTGCCACGCTGGGCGGAACGCTCGAGGTCACTTTCGTCGACGACTTCGAACCAACCGTTGGCCAGCAGTTCACCATTCTCTCCACGGACAGTGTCGTCGGCGAGTTCGACTTCATTGACAGTTGTGCCGGCCTGAGCGTGACGTACAACACGACCAGCGTAGTGCTGACGATCACTTCAGAGTGCCCCCTTTGCCCGGCGGACTTCGACAATAGCGGCGACGTTGGCGTGAAAGATCTGCTCTTCTTGCTCGGCGCCTGGGGGCCGTGCCCGCCGAAGGGTGATTGTCTCGCGGACTTCGACGACACCGGCGACGTTGGCGTGAAGGACCTCCTCTTCTTGCTGGGCGCCTGGGGGCCGTGCCCCTGAAGAAGGCCCCGATGGAATCGGGATCTCCGCTACGCTTCGACATCAGAAAGAAGGCATCGAGGCATCGTGGCCGCGGGAAAGAAAACGCGACCGGTACGTTTGGGGATGTTGGAGCCATCCTCGGAACTGTGGGTCATGGAGAACTTCCTGCCCTAGCTCGTAGAAATGCGTATCGCAAAAACAACCGCGCCCACCACGTTACATGCTTGGTGATCTAGAACTTCACAAAGGAGACTTTTCCGATGAGTAAGAAAATGCTTTGGGGAGCGACACTGCCGGGATGTTTACTCCTGGCCCTCGTTTGGGCGACGATGGCGCTGTCCGGAAACTCGCTGGCCAACCCGCCCGATGGAGACGGCAACCATAATCATGGAGGCGGTGGGGGCGGTGGGGGCGGCGGCAACCTCGCGGTGACCGTTACCTTCCAGGATCTTCCGGGCGACGGCCTGATGAGCGATTGCCACGATTGCCCAACGACATGCGAATGTCTCTCCCCCTACATCGACGACGTGGACAACGTGGGTGCGCAGATCGATCAACAAGGAAATCTTGCTTTTGGGATCGGCAAGGCCAAGCGCAATCAACTGGCGATCCGTACGTTGTTCTTCGATTTCAGCGACTGCGCTTCTGCTGATCCGGCCGACTGCACCCCGCCGTTCTTCGACGATGGTGGTCTCGGTTCCGGTTTGACAAACGTGCTTATGTTCACAGCTGGTGTTGACCTGAGAGCCATGGCCGTGGGCGAGGTCAGCGAGGAGTTGAGCCTGTATGGGACGTTTGATCCGAGTGAAGTGAGCCAAGCACTGCGCTTCTTCTTCGACCCCTCGGACGACAGTTGCCCGGGCAGCACCACCATTACCGTGAGGCATACTGGTCCTGATACTTGGGAGATCGAAGCGGGGCCCGACGACGTCGCCTGTCTAAGAGAAGGCGGGCATGACTCTATACAAAGGGGGCTATACCACATGCCGTTCAAATTTACGGTGCAGACGAAATAGAACTAGGCCGCCCCGAGCGGCTGGGCTCAGCATGATGCGAACAACTTTACAAAGGAGATTCTTGATGAGTAAGAAAATGCTTTGGGGAGCGACACTACCGGGATGTGTAGTCCTGGCCCTCGTCTGGGCAACGATGGCACTTTCCGGGGGCGCCCTGGCCGACCCACCGCCCCATAATCATGGCGGCGGCGACGACGGTGGCGGTGGCGGCGGCACGATCGCGATGACCGCTACTTTCCAGAATCGTCCGGGGGACGGCCTGATGAGCGATTGCCACGATTGCCAAACGACATGCGACTGCCTGCCCCCCTACATCGACAAAGTGGACAAGGTGGGCGCGGGCATCAGTACCCGAGGAAACTTTCGCCTGACGCTGACCAAGGGCAATCAGCCGGCAATCCGGACGCTGTTCTATGATTTCAGCGACTGCGTTTCTCCGGGCGAGTGCACCCCGCCTTTCCAGAATGGTTTCTCAGTCGGGCCGGCGAACGTAGTCACATCCGGCTCCGGTATCGACCTGCTCGAGATGCTCGTGGGCGCGGTCCGGGACGATTTGCGCCTGATCATGTCGCTCAATCTTGACAGTGTAGAGAACGGCTTGTGGCAAATCCGCTTCGACCCGTCGAACGCGAATTGCTCTGGCAGCACCTTTGTTACCGTAGAACGAATCAGCGCCGATACCTGGGAGATCGAAGCGGGACCCGAGGACGTTGCCTGTCTGACGAAGCAAGCAGGCGGAGGCGAACATATATTCAGCGGGCTATACCACATGCCGTTCAAGTTTACGATCAACTTCAAGTAGGCGGCCCGCAGACCCCCTGATTATTTCGCGCAACAATGCATCGCGCCCAGCACATCACGTGCTGGGCGCTTTTCTCGTATTCCCACCACGCTCAGCCGCCGAAATCACACCACGGCTGACCCCACTCTTCGATACTGATGATTTCGACGTTCCCCTTGGCGTCGGTCTCGATGACGTAGACGCGGTGACAATCGCAGCCGTCGAAACAATCCTTCCAGCCGTCGTCGATATCCCACAGCCACACGCCGTCCTTCATCGGCGTCAGCTCCCAGAAGTTCTGCCCGCCGATCCACCAATTTGGTTCGGCAACCAGCACCGACGCTGCCTCCGTGTAAATGATCGACAGCGCAGGAATGTTCAGATCGTCCGCGAACGTCAGCACATACCAGTTCGAGAACAAGTTAGATTCATCCGTCACTTGATAGAACTCATTGAGGCAAAGGTAATCCTGCTGCGGGTCACCTTTCTCACGCTGTACGATCATCTGGTTGGCAACCCAAGCCGGTGAATGTGTTTGATCGAGAAGCCGTTTGTCCGCAACACGAATCAACGCCTGGTCGGTGATGATGCGTTCGTAGTCTGCGAGCTCAGGACGGAGCGGTCCGGACGACCCCAACATCTCCAATGCGATCTGTTCCGCCTCCGCGTTGTCCAGCGTAGGACCGAAGTCGAAAACGGTCGGCCCCCAACCGCCCAGGAGCACGAGCAGGTCTTTCACGCCGACGCTGCCGTCTCCGTCAAAATCCGCTGGACAGTCCGGGCACGGCCCCCAAGCGCCCAGAAGGTTGAGCAGATCTTTCACCCCCACGGCGCCGTCATCGTCCAGATCGGCGTTGCACGGCGGCGCAGCATGGGTCGAGAACGAAAGGGCAAGGCTCACGCCAACCGCCAAGGCAGCGGCCGGGGCTTGTCGGGAAATCTTCATGATGAATCTCCTATTCTCTACGCTGGGGTCGTCGGGCCGACCCAACCATATCACCTTGATTCGCCCGCCGCCAGAGGGAGTCAAGAACATTGGAATTCCTTTGGATGATCCCCTGATGAGGGTTGTGGGGGCTGGTAGCAGGCAATAACCGGCGGCGACTTTGCGCGCACGAGAAAATCGGCGAATAGGGATTAGTTTGCGCGCGCATCGGCGACCGTTTTGGTACTTGACTCCTGACCGTTGAGATTGGGTTCATCACGGCTGGGCGGCGGGCTGATCGATTTGTTGAGCTGGGTCGGGCGTGAAGAAGCTCCGTCCATCGAGCCGAGACGTTCCAGCGAGGCGAGAATCTCCGATTCGCTGTACACCGGCGGCGGAGGCATCTTCTGCGGCCGCTTGTCCTCCAGGTAGGGATCGATCAGGCGAATCTTCAGTAGATCAGCACACGCCCGGCGAACGGTCTCCGGCGACTCAGCGCTCGCAGCGACCTCCGCCAACCGGGCCGCAGCAAGCAGCCGTTGCTGGCAGATGATCAGTTGGGTCTGCGCATCCAAAATAGTGACGAGGTTGCATATCTGCTGCCGGTTGTGTGGCTGCATGATCCAGTCTGAAACTTCATCAAGCGTCAGATCAATCGTGTCGCGCAAGCGATGCAGCGGCCCCAGCGCTCCGGAAACGAGTTGATCCATGACGGATGGACCGGGAGTGGCGGATAGTTCGCTTGAGTTGGTTTCGGTTGGTTGAGTCATGGAGGGCTTTCCTAACGAAAAAACGGGAATGTGAGCGGTTGCTTTTTGACCTCTCCCACGCCCGGCCGTTGAGTGCGCGAGGGGAACCGGATCGCGCAACGATGACATCCTCCATCCAGGGGCGCGCGGTCTCGAACGTGCGCGCAAAAGTGGTACTTTTTGGTATTAGCGCGTCCGAATCCGCCCTGGCGACCACATCAGGCGTGAAAAGTTTTTCTGAAAAATGCGTTGAAGGCTATCGAATCAAGCCACGCTTGCGCGCACGAATGGGCTGAGGATGATTCCAGCGGTCAGCGGTCGGTTGCCGATCCTGCGGGAATACGTGACTGTCTCGAATTCTCGTCGGCACAACCATTAGCTCGTCCAGGCAACTAGCCGTACGTTTCCTTCAGCCTGTTGAATCCAGATTTCATTAAATCAAACTTGGCAGCGGACCTAGCAAACGTCCTCAGCGTCATAGGCTCGGTCGCACTTTCATTACGCTGCCATTCTGAGCAGATTACAAACAAACTAGCTTTCCAGCACTTATCCCAATACTTCTCAAAGTTCCTGTCATTATTTAGCAGGCTCGATCTGTCATCATCGCTAAGTTCCGCGCGCACCGACTCACCGATCAATGACAAGATATGATACCGCAACTGATTCAGATAGTTTGCGCCATCGTTGTTGGATAGGTACTCCTTAATGGACTTTTGTGTTCTCCAGAAAAACGCGATACCGAGACGCGCCCTATGCAATTCCGCCTCGGGAAGTAGAATCTCTAGCTTACCGTTCACACCAAAGGCCTTCTCGTAAGCGCCCTCGGAATGATCAACCTTGCTCGTGAACAGGTCCTTCGGAGAATTAATAACTAGCGTAGGCTCGTACTCGAACGCGTATCTAATCTTCGCAAATTCATCGAGCCTCAGGATACGACTTCCTGATTTTGTGCGGGCGCCTGTGCCCCTGCGCCTGTGATACTCGATCAACGGTAAATGATCACGACCTCGTTTTGGAGACAGATTCTTCTCCAACCACTCCTGAATCTGATCATTAGCCCGAAAATCGGATATACGTATTGCATTCTTTGTGTTGTTGAAACGAATTATCTTTTCATTGATGCCCCTGATTTGTGTTTTACGGGACGATTCGGTAATCCGCATCAATACGTAAATTTCAGCTTCTGATTTCGCGTCCACTATCGCCCCGACCGTCTGGGCGCCGTTAATGATATAAAAATTCTCTGCACGAAGGATGTGTTCCGAGTCGACTTCTAGGGAAGTACATACGCACGAGATACCATTGTTAAAGTAGAAGAAGTTTTCGGGTTCCTCCTCGATGGTGGTGACGATGTCCTTGTTGATGGAAGTGCGCCGACCTAACCAATCTCGAATATTCAATGCGAACAACCGTTCGCGTACGCCTTTCTTTTCGTATAGATTGCGAAGCCAATTGCCCTTTATTGCACAGACTAGTGTCTTTCGCGGCTTGGATCGTATAAAATACGTATCCTTAGGTAGAGGTTGCTCAATATCGATGCCGACAGTACCTTCTAGCGACTGAGTCCTGACAAAGAACTCCCGCAGTTCATGAATACCAAGTGTCGTGCAGGTGACTGATTCGCCGGCTGCCCCAAAATCACGATTACGTTTCTCGGTTAATTCTGAGATACGTTCGGTCAGCTTTCCCGTGGACACGAAGAAGTACGAAACAGCGTATCCATCATCAATTCGACTCTTGTAATCACCGAGTAGATTCACCGCTTTCTGCGATCCATGCTTTCGCACCCAATCGTGCTCACAATAATACCTATGTCTGTCGAAGAATGAAGCGACCTGAGTTTCGTCCATTGGCTTTGAATGCGAAACCAATGTTAACAGCTTCGACTGAACAATAATAAGCCGTTTCTGAATCGCGTCGTCAAGCACAATGTCGGCGCCCAGATCAGTGCCTTCAATAATCGCTTCGTCCGGCTCCGTGTCAACGCCTTGATAGGCTTGCTGAAAAAGTGACGCCAGCCAAAGCTGAAATGCCGTTCCACGATACTTGCCTACGGAGTACGACCATGCACGTTCATCACAAAGCTCCTCCACCTGAGCCTTGAGATACTTGCGGAAAGTGTCGGTTGACATCCCTTCATTGAGCATCTACATCCTCATTTCAGCGTTAGCGCTACAAGGTCACGCCCCGACCGCTACCCCTGCCCCCATATGTTCGATGATGGCGTCGGCGAAGGCGAACGGCGACTGCGACGCGCTTGTCAAGAGATTTCTTGTTTCGTTTGGTCATCTCGCAAGACGTTCAGTGTTCTTTGAGAGAACATATTTGCGGTTTCCTCGGCGAAACGCCTGCACGAGCTCTCGAAGTACACAGCGTCAGTCTCAACACCGATGCTGTTGCGGCCGGATTGAGCTGCCGCGACCGAACTTGATCCCGTGCCATGAAACGGATCAAGAACGGTATCGCCAACAAAGCTGAACATCCGGATGAGTCTGTGTGCAATCTCGACTGGATAGGGCGCGGGATGATTCCTTGTAGAGGCGCCTGTCAATCCAGTCCAAATCTGCTGGAACCATCGCTGATGGTCATTGACCGAGATTACACTCAGGATTCGCTTTGCCGAGGAAGGCTTGCGGTATCCACCCGGCTTGCGTTGCATCAGAATGAATTCGATATCGTTCTTGATCACCGCATTGGGTTCGTAGGGCTTCCCGAGAAAACCGCCGGCCCCCTGCACTTCATACGTGGCGTTTGCGATCTTGTGCCAGATGATCGGGGCGAGATTATCAAAGCCGATGTGCCGGCAATGTTCCTGAATTGAAGCGTGTAGCGGAACGACGACGTGCCGTCCGTTGTTGTTCCGCCTGGATAGACACACATCGCCGACCACGCAGACGAGTCGCCCGCCGGGCACAAGTGCGCGAAAACAGTGCTGCCACACGCGATCCAGCTCCTCCAGAAACTGCTCGTAGTCCTGGACGAATCCAAGTTGGTCTTCGCTGCGCCGATACTCCTTGAGCGTCCAATATGGCGGGGACGTAACGACGAGGTGAACCGACTCCGGTTCAAGGAAATCCATCAATCGAGCATCGCCGAGTCGATAGTCATGGCGGGTTGGAATCGAACCGATCGCTGCCTCGATAACAGATGTCAATCGCGTATCCTTGGCGATCCGCGGCAGATCCCGTTGCAGATTGGGCAAACTCCGAAGTTCCGCAGGAACGAACCTACAAAGATCGCAAGCCTCTGACGAGAAAGCTTGTTCGGGTTCTGTCAGCATGGCGGCATAGTACCACCGAACGACCTTTGCACAACTTGGTGGCTGGCTGCAATTGGTTAGCGCGCCTTTGGCATCGGAAGTTTTTCTCAAAAAGACCCTTGACAGGAGCCCGGGGTGATATACTATGGCCATAGTACTACGGTTGCTGTAGATAACTGCCCCTACCCCGGAGAACTGGCTTTGGTCACGCGAAAGCTCTTTGATGAACTGGGAAGCCTTCAGCGAGCGGTGATGGAGGTGGTTTGGGACAAGGGCCAGGCCAGCGTCAGCGACGTGCGGCGGGCGCTGGGGCGATCCAAGCGGCCGGCGTATACGACCGTCCTGACGGTGCTGCAAAAGCTCGAAAAGGCCGGTTGGGTGAAACACCGCAGCGAAGGCCGAACGTATATCTACTCAGCCAAGCGATCGCGCGAGGATGAGGGCGCTAAATCGCTCAAAGGCTACGTCGATCGTGTGTTTAGGGGTGATCCGTTGGTGTTGTTTGAGCACCTGATGGATGACGATCGGCTGGATGATGAAACCCTCGCCACGCTGCGCAAGATGATCGACAACAAGCGACGGGAGCGAGAAGCGAATGTATGACACGCTTTTAGACGGCTCGTTGATCGTTGATGCGCTGTGGCAACCGACGCTGTGCTTATTGATCGCAGGTGTTGTGGCAGCGTTGCTGGCGAGACAACCAGCCCGCGCGCATCATGCTGTGCTGCTCCTATTGGGGGCGGCGGTGGTGACGCCGATGGTCAGTGCGGCATTTCGCGCGATTGGATGGGGGTTGATCGCACCACCAAGTCATACGATACCTGAGTCGACCCCATCGAATCAGATCCCAGCCCTGTCAATGAATTACCTGGCCAGCGCGTTCACGTGGGAACGGTTGTTTGGGGTGATATGGATTGTCCTGTCGATCGTCGTCATCGCGCGACTCGTGCAATCGATTCGAAGCAGCAGGCGACTGCTTCGTGATTCTCGCCCGCTTGATGATCCGAGGATCAACGCACTAGCCAACCAAGCAGCGCGGAAGCTCGGTTTACGGTGCACGCCTACGGTGCGCGTGAGCGACTCCATCGCCTGCCCCGTCGTATGGTGCTGGTCCAAACAGCCGGTGATATTGCTGCCGCAAGGGATGGCGGATGCGTCTGATGCCAAGGCGCTTGCGGGCATTTTGTGCCATGAACTGGCGCATTGGAAGCGGCGTGATCACGTGTCGGTGTTTGTGAGTGAGCTTTTGGCGTGCGCCATGCCGTGGCATCCGATGGTGTGGTGGACCAAACGCCGCATGGCGCAGCTCAGCGAGCGAGCGTGTGATCAATGGGTGTTGGCGACCGGTCAATCGCCGACGGTGTTCGCTGAATCGCTGCTCAATCTTGCGCCGCAACGAGGCAATCGTCTGGCGCTGGCTGCGGTAACGAACAAGCACGGCTTGGTGCGGCGCATTCACCACATCCTCGATGGTTCGGAGAGGCGCCGTCCTCACACGAGTGGCGCGTGGCTCGCACTGTTTATTGGGATCGCGATGTTGCTGTCAACGACGGCGGCGCTTGCGCATCGACGCGTGCAGGTCGTGACGTCGAACGTTGGCGCCCCGGCCGGTGAGAATATGGCGATCGGCGATCAACTCGCACCGACTGATAAGGATTCGCCGTTCATTGTGCGCGTCACGCCGGCTGAGCTTGATCTAGGGATCGGCGAAGCGGGCAAGCCCAAAGCTGGCAAGCTGTGGCTGATCAACACGGGCTCGACGCCGATGCAAATTGAACGCGCCAAGGTCGCCTGCGGGTGCACGACGATCACTCGATTCCAGATCGGCCCCCTCGCGCCGGGCGCATCAATGCTTGTTGAACTTACGATGACCGCTCCCGAAAGACCGGGCGAACGAAAGACCAAGGACGTGACGTTCTTTATCCAAGGGCAACCGCCGCTGAAAGTTCCGATCCATCTCGAAGCCGGTCGCTTCGATACAGAGTAGTTTTTCTCGCGCATCGAATGTCCAACCGCACAGCAACGTTGCTGTGTACACGATGTCGGTGCGCCCACAAGGAGATCAACCCATGCGAAGAATCACAACAATCACACCAACCACAGCGTTCAAATGCTCTTTTGTATATCTGCTGGCAATGTGCATCTCGTTGCTCACAATACCAACAGCGATTGGGAGCGGCGGCGACGCTGAGGGAGCCATACTCGTTCCGAACGTGTTGGACTTCGGCAAATGCGCTGCTGGGGATACCGCGGCGGGAACGATGTGGATCATCAACACAAGTGATGCGCCGATCACCGTGATCGGCGCCAAGGGAAGCTGCGGCTGCACGACGATCGTTGATTTCGTATCCGAGACGCTTGAACCGCGTCAAGCCAAGGAACTTCACATCCGCATGAAGGCTTCGAGTAAGCATTTGGATCAACAGGTAACGAAGAAAGTGACGGTAACGTTGGCGGATGGGCCGCCGGTAGAAGCGCAGCTGCAGATTGAATCGATTCATCCGCTGTATGCGAAGTTGCTCGGTTATCGAGAAGCGCGGAAGGCGCATGCTACGCAGCGGATCGCAGGTTACCTGGCTGAGGAGTCGCGGATTTGGTTTGACAAGAAAGAAGGGCCGGGCGCACTGCGTAAACCATCAGGCGATGGACCATGGGCGGAGTGGGACCGCGAAATGAAATCAACCAGCACGACCCATGCGTATGAAGTGAACGGCAACGAACTGGTGACGGTCGTGAGCGAGACGAACGATTACTTCAAGCTGCTTGATCGTAAGCCCACGCCGTATCTGCTTACATACTGGTTTGATGACGAGGAGCGGATTGAGGGGATGTTGGTTTCGAGCTTGCCCAAGGAGCCGAAGAACAAGGGGCGGAACGACCAGTTCAAGAAATGGGCTGATGAGCACCACCCGGGGGTTCTCGATGAGTTGCAACCCGACGGCCGAATTATTCCGAGCAAGGAAAACGCGATCCGCTGGCGGGAACTGTTGATCGAGTGGCGTCAGGATGTCGGGTTGCCTGAGGTGAACTTAGGCAGCGCTGAGTGAATTGAGTCCTGTATGAAAGAGACCCAGGGACTCCCGCTCGAATCGGGACAGGGTCCGTCCCTGGGCTTTGCTTGATGTTAATCTGCGCTGGTCTGCACCGACGATGACGGTATCCCCACTCGATCGATGATGAAGGCGTACTCAAAGGCGAGCTCTTCGTATCGACCGTATCGCCCCGACGCGCCGCCGTGGCCCGCGCCCATGTTGGTCTTGAGGATCAGCAGGTTGTCATTAGTCTTCATGGCGCGCAGCTTCGCCGACCACTTGGCCGGCTCCCAGTAGTGAACGCGCGGATCGTTGAGCCCGGCCGTGATCAAAATGTGCGGATAATCCTGCGCCGCGACATTGTCATAGGGCGAATAACTCTTGATATAGGCGTAGTACGTTGAATCGTTGGGGTTGCCCCACTCTTCATATTCGCCGGTCGTCAGCGGAATCGACGCATCGAGCATTGTGTTGACGACATCCACAAACGGAACGGCTGCATGCGCCGCAGCGAACAAATCGGGCCGCATGTTCAACACCGCGCCGATCAGCAACCCGCCCGCTGAACCGCCGCGAATCGCCAAGCGATCGGGATTCGTGAACCCCGCTTCGATCATGTACTCAGCGACGGCGATGAAATCAGTGAAGGTGTTGCGCTTGTTGAGCATCCTGCCATCTTCTTTCCAATGCCGGCCCATTTCCGAACCGCCTCGAACATGGGCGATGGCATACACGAACCCACGATCAAGTAGCGAAAGATTGTTCGACGAGAAATAGGGGTCCATCGAAGCGCCGTAGGAGCCGTACCCATAGAGTAAGCACGGATTGTTCCCATCCTTCTTGATCCCCTTTCGATGAACGATGGAAACGGGAACGCGCGCGCCATCGGGCGCGATCGCATACCCCCGAGCGGTTTCGTACTCGCTTGGATCGTACCCGCCGAGCACTTCTTGCTGCTTCATGAGCGTTCGGCTGCGTGTGTTGACATCGTAGTCATACACCGAACTGGGCGTTACGAGCGACGTATAGGAGAACCGAAAGATCGATGTGTCGTACTGAACGTTTGTTGACGGGCGAACCGTGGCAACGGATTCAGGCAGCTCAATCAGATGCGCGTTACCGTCGGTGAAATTGTGAACGCTTAGGGCCGTGTATCCATCCCTGCGTTCGCTCAGCACCATGTGATCGGCAAACACGCTCACGCCTGTCAGGAACACGTCCGGCGAGTGCGCGATCAGCGTCGTCCAATTGGTCGGACTGGGGTCGGAGACAGGTGCGGTGACGAGCTTGAAGTTCGGCGAGTTGTCCGCATCCGTCACGATATAGAACGTGCCGCCATTCGCGCCGCGCCGATGGTCGACTGAATAACGAACGCCTTGGCGTCGAGGCGCAATGACCTTGAACTTCGCAGCTGGATTGGATGCATCGACATACCAGGTCTCGCTGGTCGTGCTTGAGTTTGAAGTAATACGAATGAACTCATCAGAGCGCGTACGAGAAACGCTGATGCCGTACTTCACATCATCTTCGCGCTTGACCAACACATCTGCAAACGCATCTGCGCCGCGCGTGTGGCGAAAAATGCGATTGGTTCGTTTCGTTTCATCGGTGCGCGTGTAGAACAGGGTCTTGCCGTCGTTGGCCCAGGTTAGCCCCCATGGGCCGGCGTCTTTGATTTCGGCTTCGGATGTCTCGCCGGTCGTGAGGTCCTTTATCGAAATGGAAACCGCTTCATACCCGGTTGTATCCACTGCGTAAGCGAGGTACCGATGATCCAGACTGATCGCTCGACTGGTGATTCGGTAATACTCATGCCCCTTGGCAAGCTGATTGACATCAAGAATGATCTCTTCAACGGCCTCCAACGATTCACGTTTGCGGCAATAAATCGGATAGTCCAATCCCTCGACCGTGCGCGAGTAATAGAAATACGGACCATTGCGATAGGGAACACTCAGATCGGTTTGCTTGATGCGCCCGAGCATCTCGTCGTACAGCGTCTCTTGGAGCTGCTCGGTGTGCGCCATGATGGTTTTGGTGTAGTCGTTCTCCGCATTGAGGTGCGCGATGACGGCTGGATTGGACTTTTCGCGAAGCCAGGCGTAATCATCAACGCGCGTATCGCCGTGCAGCGTTGACGAAACCGGCTGCTTCTCGGCGATCGGCGGTGCAGGCGGATCAGCAACAGCTGCGGCACTACACATGAATAACGACGTACCAAGGAACAGAGGGGCGATTCTTGTGGACATGCCGTATCTCCTTATGGGGAGCGGGCAGTGTAACGGGTCCGACACGCGCTGCGTCCAAAACGCCGAAATCCGGTCAAATGGGCATGACAAACACGACTCGATCGAATCCGGGTCGAAGATAGTCCTTGACCACCGGAACGCCTTCGCCGTTCGGTTCCCCAATCATTTCCATGCCAAGGGAAAGGTGAAATCGAATCGTCTGCTCGTTGCTCGGATGGCCGGTGGCTTTGAGCTTCGTGCAGCCGCGTTTGCGCGCTTCGTCAGTGAAATGTTCATAGAGTTGCCGGGCCAATCCCTGCCGGCGGTAGTCCGGGTGGACCGCGACCATATGAACATACCCCGTCGGCTCCGTTTGAGAGATGAAACCCATGAGATATGCTGCGATGGTTTGGCCGTTCTTCATGACATACGCGGTGTCGCCGAATTCGTTGATGAAGATGGGATGATGCAGTTGGAACGTGAGATCGCTATTCCAGTAGGTGCTGTGATCGGTGATGATCCGGTCAAAATCGGCTTTTGTCATTAGCGCGATGTTCACGAGATGGGTTCCATCTGAGGGTCGATCGGTATCGCATGTATCATAGATAGAGCAAGACCCAGGGACGGGAGTCGCTACGCGACGAGTGATGATGAATGCCGAAACTGTTTCAGGCCCCGACGGGAACCCTTCCAGGGCCAGGTGTTTAATGATGGTGTCGTCGAAGGCAGAGCACTTGAGCGCGGTCCATCAGTTTTGGAAGTCGTTGGGCTACGTCCTAAGCTGCATATGAACGTACGTCAACTTCAACACCTGCGGCCGCTGCTTCGGCCGCCTGCTTCAAGAGGCGAGACGTGACTGCCTCGTCGACGTAACCTTCGCCGCAGTTGTCGCAAACCTGAGCAGGCACATTCTTCACCACAAGTGTTGTCGTCCCTTTCTCTAACGTCACGGTCTTGGTGCCAGCGTGAGTCTGGCCATGATTGCAAATAACACAACGCATGTCGATCAATCTCTCCGACTAACAATCTGACCTATTGAACTGTCAAAATCCAACTGCCACAGGTCGTTTATGTATTTAGCAGCGCCGTCGAGATCAGGAAAGAGTGACATTCTGTTCAATCCCATTTTGTTCAGGAACTTGAGGCACTCTTGCCACTCCTTGCCGGAGATACTTATGATCTCAAGTACCGCCCGTGTGCTAAGTGCTTGATCTCCTGTCTCATCAGGGAACTTCTTGCGTATGAATTCTTCGAGATCGCACTCTTGTGGCATCTTCAGGAATACTGCCCTTTGTGTGAATTGCCGTTGCGTAATAGCCAATTTCGGCTCAATCGGTGACGGGCCATCCTCACCTGTCTTCAGTTTTTCTTCCACAAGGTGCCAGGCTACTCGATATACGTATCTACGGTCTGGTTCTTGAAACGAACCATTGATCTCAACACGTCGTGCTTCAAACGCGAAGAACAGGGCAGCAAACGGGTAAAGCGTCCAGTCAAGCATCGGAGTTGCCAGCCCATGATGCTGGCCCAACTCCCACCATTCGTCCTCTTGAGAATCTGGAATGGGAACCCGGGTTCGCCCTCTTGCCGCTGCTTTGAACGCCTGAAGATGATCATCCCGACCTGCAGGGGGACACTCGAATGCCTTAGGAATCCCACCCGAAAAGTTCCTCTTCGTGGGATACTCTCCTTCTAATCGATCCAACGTGGACTTCAAAGGCCAACTATGTGCTTGGCCACGGTAGATATACGCCGGACAGTTCGCGTGCTCATTTCTAATAAGCTCCACGAATTCGAACCAATGGTTGAAGGTCCTTTCGAGAACTCCTTCTTTCACCGGTTCTTGGTTTGCTGTCACCTGGAAGAACCCCATTTGAAAGAGTGACGGCCGCGATGCTGAGGTGAGACTCACGCTCCCACTGCGACGCCTGCTCCCATATGCTCGATGATGGCATCGGCGAAGGCGCTGCACTTTAGTAAGGTCGCGCCGTCCATGAGTCGTTCGAAATCGTACGTCACGGTCCGAGCGCCGATGGCGCCGTCGATGCCTTGGATAATGAGATCGGCCGCTTCGGTCCATCCCATGTAACGCAGCATCAGCTCGCCGGAGAGAATCACCGAGCCGGGGTTGACTTTGTCGAGGCCGGCATACTTGGGGGCGGTGCCGTGCGTGGCTTCGAAGATGGCGTGGCCGGTGTCGTAGTTGATGTTCGCGCCGGGTGCGATACCGATTCCGCCAACTTGGGCAGCCAATGCATCGGACAAATAGTCGCCGTTGAGGTTCAGCGTGGCGATCACGTCAAATGACTTTGCACGGGTCAGGACTTGCTGAAGGGTGATATCCGCGATCGCATCACGAATGAGCAGCTTGGTTTTCCACTTGCCGTCGCCGTGGGTGGGCCACAGCTCAAGGGCTTTTTCGACCTCGGCGCAGATCGCTTGCTGCTTGTCCGGCGTCATCATGTTGTAGCCGGGATCGATTTGCCGGGCGTTTGCTTCGGCGGAGATGTCGGCGTTGGATTCCTTGTTGCCGAGGATCCAACTTTCTCGCTCGCTCACGGTTTCGTTTCTAAACTCGTTCACAGCCAAGGCGTATCCCCAATCACGGAACGCGCCCTCGGTGAACTTCATGATGTTGCCTTTGTGGACGAGCGTCACACTGCGCCGATTGTTCTTCAGCGCATAGTTGATCGCAGCTCGCACCAAGCGTTCGGTGCCTTCGCGGGAAACAGGCTTGATGCCGATGCCGCTGGTATCGGGGAAACGGATGTTCGTGACGCCCATCTGATCCTGAAGGAAGGCGATGACTTTTTTCGCCTCGTCGCTTTGGGCTTCCCACTCCACCCCGGCGTAGATGTCCTCGGTGTTCTCGCGGAAGATGACGATGTTCACATCCTGGGGCCTTTTCACGGGCGAAGGTACGCCGGTGAAGTAGCGCACGGGTCGCAGACAAACGTACAGGTCGAGCATCTGGCGGAGGGCGACGTTGAGGCTGCGGATCCCCCCGCCGACGGGCGTGGTGAGCGGGCCTTTGATCCCGATGATGTATTGCCTGAATGCCTGGACGGTCTCATCGGGCAGCCAATTGCCGGACTGGTTGAACGCTTTTGCCCCGGCCAGAACTTCCTTCCATTGGAGTTTGCGCGAGCCGGCGTAGGCCTTTTCGACCACGGCGTCGAAGACGCGCACCGCCGCGGCCCAGATGTCAGGCCCGGTGCCGTCGCCTTCAATAAAGGGGATAATTGGATTGTCCGGGACGTTCAGTCCCTGGTCGGTCATCGTGATCGAATCAGCCATCGCGCAGGAATCTCCATCCGAGGTCGGTGGTGGTTGCTGGTTTTTGAGCGAGCCCGGCAGTATAGCAGGGCCGAGACACGACGCGCGGGACGTACGGCGGCGCGGGCGCGTCTGCGCCCATATCGCTTTGAACACGAAGCAAGCGAGCCGAACGATGTTGCGGCCGATGACCTATTTGTCTGGTGTGTCGCTGGTGTCGCTCGACGTTGTGGAGGGCGCTTCGTCCTGTGGCGGCATCCCGCTGAGCAGATCCAGGACGTCGAGGAAGTAGCGCTCGCCTTCGTGTTGCGCCTGGGACGGGACGCCCAGACCACGGCTGGTGAACGTCGCCAGAGGCGGGTCGATCGGCTCGAAGATCACCTGGAAGCGCCATTCGCGATTCTCACGCCGAGCCTTGGAGGCTGGCTGATCAATCACGCGCCGCAACCGGCGATAGATCTCGATGCGGTGGGCCGATTCGTCCACCCACACATCGTTGTCCGTCACGGTCCAATCGTCGTAGTTGGGGCTCTCGGCGACGGCGACCAGCGCAGTCCAGACCTGATCCGAGGGCAGCCCGGCGAACTCCTGATGCACGGCCGTGCAACCAAAGAGCGTCAAGACGGCCAGGAGAACGACCATGAGGCGCGACGTGATCTTCATAAGTAATAGGGTCGTCATCGGGGCGTGATTGTCAAGCGCTGCCAGTTGGACAGCGGTTCGTATACGTTCGGCCACGCTACCCGGACCTTCCTCGTGGACTCGTCAGGTCCGGCTTCCGCGCTTCCGGGGGTCCGCGCTTCCGGGGGTCCGTGCTTCCGGGGGTCCGGGTCAATACCGTACCGTAAACCCATCGAACTCGCCGGTGGCATCAAGGCGTGTGATATCGGTGTTGTCGATATTGGCTTGCTTGGCGAGTTGGATGTCGTTGACGAACCGATCCAGCTCATCCGCCTCGCCCTCGACGACACAGCGAACCGAGCCGCCGCGCTCGTTTCGCACCCAGCCGGTCACGTCGTAGCGGCGAGCCATCTCCTGGGCCGTGGCGCGGAAGAACACGCCCTGGACCCGGCCGATGAAGATGATGTCATAACGGCACAAAGCCATGGATCATCAAAGTTTAGCGGCGGGCCTCCGGACCGCGCTTTCTCACACCGGTTGGGCGTTGGCCGATGACTCGACGAAGACTTTCAGATCTTCAAGGTCCTTCTCAAACGCTTTGGTGCACGCACCTTTCATCATCCAACCCATCAAGGCGCCCATGATCTTGCCAAAGGTCGTCAGCGGAACGATGCTCATCGACGTGGTCACGCTTGCGCCGTCACCGTCGCCGTCGCAGGTGATCGCAGTCGTGTAATGGCAGCCGCAGCCATCAGCCTCAGTGGTGTAGGAGTTCGGCGGATTCCATGCGGTAATTTCCATCTCCTCGGTGGCTTCCTTCTTAAACATGATGCGCGTTTCGCGGAAGCGCGTACCCAGACCGACCGGTCCGTCGGTGAGCACTTCTAAGCTTACGATCGCCTGGATTCGATCAGCGGCGCTCTCGAAATCGGTCATGACTTCCCAAACCGTTTCCGGGGGCGCGCTGACATGTTTACTTGCGGTGATCGGTTGCACTCGTTTCTCCTTGAATTCCGCACGAGGCGCGACCAACGGTCGCGGCTTTATGTTCTCACCCCGCCATCACTTCCTCGGGAATGTCAGCGTTGGAGTAGACCTTTTGCACATCGTCGTGCTCTTCGATCGCGTCGAGCAAACGCAACACCTTCGCGCCGATCCTCGCATCACAATCGATCGTATTGGCGGGGATCATCGTCAGCTCGGCTGAGTCCGGCTCGATGCCCGCCGCGATGATCGCCTCTTTCACGCCGATGAAATCAGCCGGAGCGCACGTCACTTCCCACGCGCCTCCGGATTCGGCAACATCGTCGGCCCCGGCCTCGATTGCAATCTCCATCAGCGTGTCCTCGGAGACTTTACTCGCTTCGATAACGATCAGTCCCTTGGAGGAGAAACCGAACGACACCGCCCCCGGCTTGCCGAGGTTTCCTCCGTATTTTTCGAATATCGTGCGCATCTCCGGCGCGGTGCGGTTCAAGTTGTCGGTCAGACAATCGACAATAATCGCCACCCCGCCCGGCCCATATCCTTCGTAACGAACTTCTTCGTAGTTGGCTCCTTCGCCGGCTGTGCCCGAACCCTTCTTGATCGCTTTCTCGATCGTGTCCTTGGGCATGTTGGCGGAGCGGGCTTCGTCGATGGCATAGCGGAGCGAGAGGTTCATGTCCGGATCACCCCCGCCGGCCTTGGCCGCGACGATGATCGCGCGGCTGCACTTTGACCACAGCTTGCCTCTGACGGCGTCCTGGCGCGCCTTTCGGTGCTTGATGTTGGCCCATTTACTATGGCCGGCCATGGTCGGACTCTCCTGGGGTACTCGTCTTGGGCATCTCGGCGAAGGTTGGGGCGATCTGGGGATCCCCACCCTGCTCGGCGTCGCGCAGCTTGGCCGAAATGCGCTGCAGCAACATGCCGAAGTTCCGATGATACATCTCCTCGGGGTCGGCCACGAGCAGCCCCCATCCTTGCGTGGGATGGATCTGAACGAGCTGGTAGTTTTGCAGCCAGCGTTGGCGGAAAGCGGGCGCTTCCAGTAGCCGCTCGGCACGGCGCCAGGCGTCGATCGCCGCCTCGGCATCGCCGGCCCGCCACTGCACATCACCGAGGTGATCGAGCACTTCGGCGCTCGGCTCCGAGTCATTGGCCATCGCGTCTTTGATCAACGAGATCGCGCCGGGCACGGGTCCGTCATCGCCCAACCGGCCCTGCTTGTAGCGCAGCCAACCGATCGTGTCCAGGATGTTGCTATCCAACGGCTCCAGCTCGTAGGCCCGCTCGATCCACTTGATAGTCTGGGCGTCCGCCCCGCCCAGCTCGAGCCGCGAGTAACCAAGGTTGTTCAAGACCATGGCATGGTCGGGGGTGAGCTGCGCCGCGAGCTGCAGCAACTGTTCGGCGCTAGTTTGTTTGCCCAGCGCGGCGTAGATCTGGCTCGCTTGATAGAAGACATCGGCCAGCGCCCGCTCCTCGGCGACGTCGGACGGCGGGGGCGCGAGCCCACGCAAGGCCGGGTCCTTGAGCAGGGCGATCGAATCCTCAAGTCGATCGACGGCCGCGTCCGCGACGACCGCCACAGTCCGCAGCTTGATCACCGCTTGCGAATCGAGCGCCGCTTCGGCGCGAAGGCGCGCTCGAACGGCGCGAGCGGCGGCGGCGGGTCGGCCGTCATCGACCAGCGCCTGGGCAAGTTGTTGCCAAAGGATCACCGCGGCGAGCGAAGAACCAGACGCGCCGGGGGCGGAGACGACGGCCCGGTCGGCCAGCGCATCGAATTCTTCGTCAATCCGCCCCATTCTCGCCAGCGCCCGCAGCCCGCTGCCGTACACCCGCAGCGGCGCGTCAGGGAAACGCTCCGTGATGGAGTAGGCCCATTGAAGCGTGAGTTCACCGGCGCCCTCGATGCGGCCCGCAACCGCCATGGCGCTTGCCATCTCGTCATACCCTGTACTTTCCCGCTGTTGATAGATCCACTCCAAGCGCGTGATCGCCGAGTCGTTCATACCCGCCCCGGCATACAGGGCTGAGAGCTCGAGTTCCCGGCGAACACCTTGAGGCCGCGACAGCAACCGCTGCTGGGACAACTCAAAGGCGCGGTCGCCCCGGCCGGCCGCTCGATACAACGACTCAAGCAGATTGCGGGCGGCGTGATGCTCCGGCTGTTCGTCGAGCAGGGCCTCGAGCCGGTCAATCGCGACATTCGACCGACGACTTTGCAGTTGCAGCACCGCCCATTGCTCCAGCAGCGCGGGATCACCGGGGCGCTCGGACAAACGCTCGTCGAGCCACTGCAACGCGGCGTCAAGCTTGCCTTGTCGAATCCAAGCGGCAACAGCCAGGTTCACGCTAGCTAAGTCTGTTTGGTCACGGTCATACAGGCTGCGGAACTGCTCGATGGCTTGCTCGAACCGGCCCTCGCGCGCGGCGCGCTGGGCCAGCATTTGCCCAAGCAACGTACTGTCCGGTGCGGCAGCGCGCAGCCGATCGATCGTGCCGTCGTACCGTAGGGAGTCGCGCAGGAGTCCGGTCTGGTCGTAGAGACCCAGGAGCACGGCGTAAGCGTCGTCGTGATGAGGGTCCAGATCGACGGCGCGTTCGGCAGTAACCACCGCGTCCTGAGCGTATCCGCGGCGATCGGCAATATCCGAGAGGCCCGCTGCGTGCGCGGCGCTGGAACGCGCCAGCTCGGTCACGGCTTTGACGTTCTGCGGAGCCTGAGCGACCGCGGCCTCTGCAGCGTCGAGCGCCGATTCGGTCTGGTCCAGTGCGCGCCGCGCTTGCGCTCGCGCGAGCCACGTCGTCACATCGTCGTACTGAGCAACCGCCTCAATGGCTCGATCCAACAACCGCGGCTCCTTCAGATCGGCCGCGAGCGCGATCTGCAACAGCAGGAGCGCTCGATCGTTGGGCCAGGCGGCGAGCCCCGCTTGGCATACGTGCCAGGCCTCGCCGAAACCTCTGAGGTACGCCAGAAGCCGACTCTCGACAACCGCGACTTCCGGCGCGGGGGGCATGCGGCGCACGGTCTCGAGCAGGGCGCTGGGGCGCGGCGCGGCCACGCCCAGTCGCAGAACGTATTTTCCCGCGAACTCGGGGTGAGCTGCACAAAGGCTGGCCGTCAACTCGACGGCCAACTGCGGATCTTCCTGCACAAGCCAGCGCAACAGTTGGCTGAGGACGGCCAGATCGTCCGGTCGACGATCGAGAAATTGCCGAAGCAATCCGACGGCTTCAGTCGGCCCCATCAGCGCCGCCGCTGCTCTCGCTAAGAAGGGATCATCGAGATTATCGTGGTAGCGTTGCGCGACCGCCTCAGCCAGCAGTTGTGTTTGATCCACGTGTTGGGCGAGGTAACTGCACAGACGAACGCTGCGCTCCGAGGCGGGCGAGTCGTCTTGGCCGAGCATTGTCAGAACCTCTCGCTGAGCGCTGAAAATCCGTCCCAGCCGAAGATTCACATAGACGATCCGCAGGTCCAAGGCGGCTGGCTCAGCGCTGGGGAGCGCCGCGGACTGCTGATAGGCCTCAAGAGCCGGGGCATATTCACCGAGGCGACAGTGCGCATCACCGATGGCGCGCCACATGTCGCCGCGCTGGCGGTAGATACGGGCGATGCGTCGGGCGTGAACCGTGGGACGATCAATCCCGGCCGGGGTCAGGACCACCGCCCCCCCCAGCTCGATCACAGCGCGATCGCACCCGAGCTTGCGCAGCGATTCGACGAGGATGAAGTCGGCCACGTATTCCACGCCGGGCTCATGGTCGAATGATCGTCCCGCCAACCGCGGCTGAGCGAGATGCGCCACCGCTTGGGCGTGTGCCAGACGATTCGCGGCTGCGAACCCGATTTGGAAGTGCGCCTCGTGATCCTCCGGCAGAACTTGTAATAGGCGCTGATAGATACTTACAGCACGGCGCCGTTTGTTTTGACTTGGGTGCAGGTAGCTCCGGGCCAGCTCGCGAAGAATGTTGGGCTCATAAGGATCGAGCTCGGCTGCCTGCTGAAGCTCGACGATCGCGACGAGTGATTGGTTGTTCAGCGCCGCGTCGCGGCCTTTGATGTAATGGCGCAGCGCCTCGGCCCGTATCACCGCGTCAACACTCGGGATCTCGGAGGGAGCAGGATTCACCAACGGCGGCTGCGCGACGATCGTTCGCAGCGCGTCATCGAGGCTCAATGTTGCCAGGGTGTCGCTCTGGGGGCGCGGGGCGAGCACCTGCGGATCAACACCCGACGGTGTCGGCACATCCAGCGGCGCCAGGTTCCGGGCCACGGCCTCCGCGGCTGCGAGGTGCTGGAGGTTCTCCTGCGCTGAAAGCTGCGGATCAATGCGGGCCGCCAAACCGCCCGCCCGGCGGGACTGCGAACCTTCGGCGCAGCCGACCCAGCCGAGGCCCGCCAGCGCCAGCAACACCAACACGCGGGACGAGGGACCGGGTTGGCGCGGTGGTTGAGACAACTTCAGCATCCGGGAAGTTTAGTGCCGCGAGGAAGGACCCGCCGCGGTAGGGCGGTCGGAATCCGGCTCAACGCGATCGCGACGACTTCTCACGGTCGGCGGCGGTCCGTCGGCCGGTCTTCGTCGATGTAGTCTTCGCTCCTCGGGGGGTGGAGGACTGAGCTCGGATCGGTCGCCCGCCTCGATCAACCCAGGCCTGAAGGGCAAAGTGGGTCTGAACGGCCTCGGAGGTTTTGATCTGCCGGGAAAGCCAGGATGAAAGCTCCCAGAGGTCGTCGGTGTCCTGACAGGCCCCTGCCTCGAGCAATGCGCGGTATAGATTTTCATCGACGGGGACGCAACGGCTCCCGAAACAAAGCAGCATGACCCGGTCGGCAACGAAGGGGACAATCCCATCAAGCGAGCGGAGATACTTCTTGATCTCGCGCTTGCCCATCGAATTGAGCCGTTCAAGGCTCACGGCATGTTCACGATTATAGATGTGACGCAGCACCGCCCGAATCCGCTGGGAACGGTCCTGGGCCTGGGGGTAGCGACCCCCGAAAAACCCCGCGATCTCCCCCGGCATCGACACCCGCAGATCGTTGAAATCCACGACCCGTTGCTGGATCCTTTGGTAGGCGGTCTTGGCCTTGGCCGACGTGCAGTTCCACAGCAAAAAGGACATGATCAGGACGTCGACGGTGTCCTGCTGCGCTGGCGGCGGCGGTCCCGATTTGCCGAGCTTGCGCAGAAGCGCACCGAAGTTGCGGCCGGCGTCAGCAGCTTTTTTCACGAACCCGAATCCTCCGTCTGCGTCTGGTCTGGGGACGGGCGCTCCGTGCCGCTCACTTGCATGATCGCGGCCATCGCCTCGGCCGCGTGCCTCATCGAGTCATCCAGTTTGAACGTAAGTCGCGGCTGGTGCCGGAGCCGGGCGGTTCGTCCAAGTTCACCTCGGAGGTGGGTAGCCGCACTTTGTAAGCCGCGCAAGGTCAGTTGGGCGTGCTTAGCCGGCATGACGGATATGAGAATGACCGCCTCCGACAGATCCGCCGCCACCGTCACCTGCGTCACCGAGATCATTCCGCGAACCCTGGGATCGTTCAGCCCACGGCTCAGCCGGGACTGCACCGCCCGGCGAATCAGTGAAGCAATTTGGTCCGTGCGTCTGCTCATGAATCAATTCAGGAAACGATCCGTCAACGTATGGGGCGTCAAAGCGATGGAACGACAAGCCGCAGCCGTACAGTCCGGCGGCATGACTCTCTCGACCCGGCAGCGTCGGCGCTTCGGGTCCTTGTTCTACAACGTTCTGCGCACCTCCAGTTTCTTGTAACACTCCAGGACGTCGCCGACCTTGATGTCGTCGTACGCCTCGATCTTCATGCCGCACTCCTGGCCGGTGCGAACCTCCTTCGCATCGTCTTTGAACCGCTTGAGCTGGTCGAGCTTCCGATCCTTCTCGACCACAATATCGCCGCGCGTCACGCGGATAAGCGCGTTGCGCTCGATCACGCCGTCGGTGACATAACAACCGGCGATCATCCCCACGCGAGATATCTTATAGACCTCTCGGACCTCTGCGTGCCCGATGACTTCGAGCTTGTGCTCGGGGTCGAGCAGTCCTTCGGCGGCCTTGATCACATCGTCGGTGACGTCGTAGATCACGTCGTAAAGACGGATGTCGATTTGCCTCTCATCCGCTTGCCGGCGCGCTTGGACCGACGAGGTGACGTTGAATCCAATGATGATGGCGCCGGTCGCCTTCGCCAGGAGGACGTCCGATTCATTCACGCCGCCGACGGCTGCGTGCTTGACCGCGATCATCACCTCGTCGGTGGATATCTTCTCAAGGACGACCTTGAGCGTATCGACCGAGCCCTGCACGTCGCCCTTGATGATCAACGGCAACACCTTCTTCGTGTCCGCGGACATCCGCTCGAAAATGTTGTCGAGCGTAATCTTCTCCGTGACCAGATCGCGATCGCGCTCCAGGTCGCGGCGCTCCTGGGCGGCCGCCTCGGCGTCCTTGAGACTCGTGACGACGTAGAACCGGTCACCGGGGTCCGGCACTTCGCTGATGCCCGAGCACACGACCGGCATGGACGGGCCGGCCTCGTCGATCCGTTTCCCATGGTCGTCCACGATGTCACGAACGCGACCGGAGGCCCGGCCGACGACGATGAAATCGCCCTTCTTGAGACAGCCCCGCTGTACGAGCAGGTTGGCGACCGGACCGCGTCCCTCTTGGAGCCTTGCCTCCAGCACGGTTCCCTCGGCCATGCCGCCGAAATCGGCCTTGAGCTCCAGCAGGTCGGCTTGATAGTCCAGCACGTCCAGAAGGTCCTGGATCCCTTCGTTCTTCAGCGCGCTGGTCTTGACCACATCGGTTGAACCGCCCCACTCCGGAGGGGCAAGTTCGTGTTCCGCAAGCTGCCCATAGATCCGCTGAAGATTCACGTCGGTCGCCTCCGGCTTATCGATCTTGTTCAGCGCGATGACGATCGTCACTTGCGCAGCTTTGGCGTGGTTGATCGATTCGACGGTTTGAGGCATCACGCCGTCGTCCGCGGCAACGACCAGCACCACGAGGTCGGTGACGCTCGCGCCCCGGGCGCGCATATCGGTGAACGCCTCGTGGCCGGGCGTATCGATGAACGTAATCAGGCGCTCTTTGTCGCCGGTTCGAACGGGTACCTGGAACGCACTTGTGGCCTGGGTGATGCCGCCCGCCTCCGACTCCGCCACGTTCGTATTTCGGATCCGATCCAAAAGCGACGTCTTGCCGTGATCGACGTGCCCGAGGATGGTGATCACCGGGTTGCGCGGCCGTTCGTCCACGACCTCGCGCTCGAGGAACTGCTCTATGATCTGTTGCTGAGCGGTCTTCTGCTCAAGAACCTCCAGCTCGATGTTGTACTCGAGCATGACCTCGGCCGCGGTACGGCCGTCGATGATCGAATTGACGGTCGTCGGGTTGCCAGCGAGGAACAGTGTCCGCACGATGTCGGCGGCCTTGACCCCGGTCGCCGCGGAAAGGGTCTTGATCGTAATCGGCTCTTGAATCTTGACGAACCCGCCCACCTCGGCGGCGCTCACGGCCCGATGTCCGGCACCGATGGTGCGCTTGAGGTTGTCACGACGATGCGCTTTGAAGAAGCCGCCGGATCGCGTCAGCCGCCGATCTCGCTCCAGCAGATCCTGCCGGGTCCAATCCGACCGTTGCGGTTGTTCGCTGCCGGTGGCCGTGCGTCCGACCCGCCCGCGTTGGTCTCGGTCGGTCGTCGTGCGGCGCTTGTTGCGCCGGGAAGCAGCGCCACGACCCGTCCGAGCCGGGTCACCCGACGAGGCGGGCGCCTCGGGAAGCGGGGTGCCCACACCTCGGCCGGCACGGGGACCGCTGCGACGCATTGTCGTCTCCGGTCGCGAAGCTGGACGCGGCGCCGCGACCACCTCCGGGCTCTCCACGCGGATGATCCGCGGACCGGCCAGCTTGGTCTGGGTCGGTTCCGCCAGCATGCGTCCAGCCGGGGCAATGACCGGCGGGCGGTCCGGGATGTTCATTCTCGGCAAGTCCTGACTCGGCTCCGGCGCCTGGGCCGCCGGGGCAAGAGCCGGGTCCAGAGCGGGGATCACGGGTTCCTCGGGGGCCGGTGGCGGTACCAGCGTGTCAGGGGCAACGGTCAGCGGCTCGGGAACCACCGTCGGCAGCAGGGGCGCCGCGACCGGCGATGGCGGAGCGTCGACCGGCCCCGATTCAGGCGGGGCGGCTACCGGGACCGTCTCAGGGGTCAGCTCCTCTTCCAGCTTGGGCGCAGCCTCGGCGACCACCGTCGTCGCCGACTTCTTCCTCGTGGCCTTCTTTTTGACTTTGGCCCGTGCTTTCGCCACATCGACCGGGGCCGCCGTTTCTATCGCGGTGGTCGTTGTCGATTGCCCCTCCCCGAACCACTCGCGCACCGTTGCGGCCAAGCCCCTTGAGACCGCCGACATGTGGTTGGTGATATTCTCGATCCCCTCAGCCTGACACTTGGCGATGATGTCCTTGGACGTCACGCCAATGTCCTTGGCCATTTGGAAGACTCGGATGGTGGCGGTCTTCGTTGCCATTAGTCTCCAGTCCCGCCCGCGGGCTGCGCCGAAGCGGCTTCGTCACTCGGCAACGGTGCGACTTGCGGCGCCGGCTCCGTCGATTGAACCGGCTCATCGCTCGACGCCTCGGGGGTTGCCGGCTCCACATTGGGGGATGTCTCTTCCGACTCCTGGGCGGTGCTTGGTGCTTCCGTTGCCGGCGCTTCACCCGTGTCGGTCGAGTCCGAATCCTCCGGTTGGGTTTCTGTGATTGGCGGGGGCGGTGCTCCGCCGAGGATCGACGCCGCCGCCGCCTCCGCGCGGGCATCCGCGTCAAGATCAGCACCGGCAAGGGCCTCGCCGGTTCCCAGCAGGGTCGCTGCCGTGGCTTCCTCCTCAGCCTTGCGCTTTGCGGCCTCCTCCTTCTCCTTCTGTTGTTGCTCGGCCACGATCTTGGCCTGAGCGGCGCAGGTTTCGACCACCGTTTGCGCGACTTCGGCTGGCATCTCCAGCTCCTCCTCAAGCACGGCCGGCCCAACCTCCTCGATATCAAAGACGCTGATCATCCCCAGCGCCCCCATCCGATCCAACATTTGCTCGTTGACCCCCTCGATCGGCCTGACCGTCTGCTCCAGCGTCTCCAGGCTCTTGGCGAACTCGGCCGGAGTAAGAATGTCGATATCCCACCCTGTCAAGCGCGCCGCCAGTCGCACGTTCTGGCCGCGTCGCCCGATCGCCAGCGAGAGTTGATCCTCACGAACAATAATCGTGGCCCGTCCCAGCTCGAAGCACAAACTGACCTCTTCAACTTCCGCGGGCTTCAGTGCGTTGCCGATGAGAACTTGGCTGGACTCGTTGAAACGAACGATGTCGATCTTCTCGCCCCCGAGCTCGTCGACGATGTTCCGGATGCGGCTTCCGCGAACGCCAACGCATGCGCCGACGGCGTCCACTCTCGAATCGACGGACGAGACGGCAATCTTGGTGCGAAACCCAGCCTCACGCGCCATGCCCTTGATTTCGATCACGTGTTCCGCGACCTCGGGGACCTCTGCTTCGAACAACCGCCGTATGAAGTCCGGATGTCCCCGCGATAAGACGATCTTGACCTGATTCCCCACGTCCCGAACATCGAGAATCAGGCATCGCACCCGGTCGCCGGGGTGAAACTGCTCGCCTGGTATCTGCTCTGAACGGGGCATGAACCCTTCCGCCCGATCGATCTGGACCACGAGCGCGCCGCCTTCGTATCGGTGTGCAATGCCGGTGACGATTTCGCCTTGTCGCTTGGAGAACTCCTCGAGGAGGCTCTGCCGCTCATCCTCGCGGAACTTCTGGATCATCACCTGCTTGGCGGTCTGGGCCGGGATTCGGCCGAGCGTCTCCAGCTCAATGACCTCCCGTGAGTCGTCATCGAGGTTCCGCCAGATCGTGATCTCACCGGTCATCCGGTCGATGTGACAACCAAAGCCCTCCGTGTCAAGCGAGTTGAAGTGCTTGCGAGCGGCGCTGATCATCGCCTGCTCGAGATCTTGGATCAGCAGATCTCGGTCGATATTTCGGTCCCGCGCGATTGCGTCGAGGATACGGAGTGTTTCAGGGTTCATGATCGGTCTTCGTTGTTTGAGTTGTTGGGTTGTTGAGTTGTTGAGTTGTTGAGTTGTTGGGTTGTTGGGTTGTTGGGTTGTTGGGCTGGCTGGTTCTCAGGAAGGAGGCTCGCTCTCAGGGGCGCTCGCGCATCGCTTGGTCTGGTGGTTCGATGATGGTGCTGGCGAGCTGGGTCCGGTTGCGTCACTAAGGGTTCGGAAGTTCGGGTCCAAAACGACAAAGCCACGAGCGTGCTCAAGCAACGTCCCGTGACCCGTGCGGGGCGTCCGACAAACCAAGCGGCAGCGTGCCGGACCATCGATCTGTCGCGGTGCGTCAGATCAAGGCTGCCACCTGTCGTCGGGGCGACGGCAAAGGCACGGCAAGACGCCGGCTGCGCCATTCCTGCACACAGCACAGGAGATGGTCACGATCAGCGACCACGGGGCAAGACCGGAGTTCGGGCGACCAGGATCACGGGCAAATCCCCATACAAGAGAATCTGGGTCAATACAATAGCTAAGGATATCGCCAGGGCGGTTGCCAAGTCAACAGACGGCGCCCACCCCACAGGCTGATCGAACCGCGCGGTGGCCCGTGGCATCCAGGCGACAGCGAGACGACGACGCCCCGGCCGGATCGATTGGCGGCGTAGCGTCAACCAGACTCGGCCTACTCGCCCGACTGGATCGGCTCCAGGATGCGCACGGCCCGGTTGCCCCGATACTGGCCCGATCTCGCCAGGAACTTCGGGATGCCCTCGACGGTGACCGTCACGGGTGCTTCGGCCGGCTTGTCGGTCGTCAACAGATCGCCGATCTCCAGGTTCCGCAGCTCGGCCATGGTGATGCTCGTCTCGGCCAGCACGGCGGCAACGTCCAGCGAGGCCTCCGCGATGCGCTGCCCGACGAGCCGCCGCCAGTGATCATCTGCTCGATGCCGACCGGCCTGGAACCAGCTTTGGGCTGCAAGATCCTCGATGATCGGCTCGATCACCGGAAACGGGATACACAGGCTCATGGTCCCGGCCCGGTTGCCCAACTTCAACTCGAACCCCAGCACGACGACCACCTCGTTGGGCGGAACGATCTGAACGATCTGCGGGTTGGATTCCAAGGCGCCGAGCTTGAAATCGATCTTTTTCACGGTCTCCCACGCCTCGGTCAACGCCGCCACCCCCCGCTCCAGGATCTTCTTGATCAGCCTCGTCTCGATGATCGTCAACGGCCGCTGCGGGATGAATATGTTCTCATTGGAACCGCCAAGCAGGCGGTCGATGAGGGGATAGATGATCAGCGGGCTGATCTCCAGGCAAAGCTGGCCGTCAAGGATCGGGGCCTCAATGAGGTTGAAGCTCGTGGGATTGGGCAGGCTCGACGTGAACTCCGAATAGGTCATCTGCTCCGCGCTGGCGACACGAATCTCCACGATCGTCCGCAGGAAGCCCGACAACGCCGCGCCGAAGTTGCGGGCGAACGCCTCGTGCAGCGTCTGCAATGCCCGCATCTGGTCCTTGCTGATCCGCTCCGGCCGCTTGAAGTCGTAATCCTTGATCTCGACGTCGTCGAGGTCTCGCCGATGCCGCGAGAATATCTGTGCCTGTTCCCCGGGCTCTTCCACCTCCCCTTCGCTGACGGCGCTCATCAGAGCGTCGATTTCAGATTGGTCAAGGACATCAGTCATGGCGTTTGGCGGAGGCTGGGAATGATCGGCGGCGGCGGCCGGTTTGTAGACCGGAATGCCCACGGCGCGGCAAAGGGCTTCCCCCAACGGCGGAGGGGACGTACTGTTTCTGGACCCTTAGGCTTTATCGGAGCGGCGGCCGGGGCCACTTGAAGGGCCAGGGGCCAGTCGAGCTATTTGCGAGGCCGTGGAGACTCTCGATCATGATGATGCTTGGGCGGGTTGTTCCCTTCTTCTTGACGGCCGCAATCCTGACGGGGCCGGCGTCGGCACAGTTCGGCGACGTCCTGGTCGGCACCCAGTGGGTCTTTGATACGGATGCCGTCCACCCCGGAGGCGCCGTCCATGCGGCCCTGCAGGTCAGGCTCGACAGGGAATACCACGTCAATTCCAACAAGCCGGATGAAGATTTTCTGATCCCGACCGTTCTCACCGTCACGCCCCCGGAAGGGTTTACGGTCAGCAAGATCGTGTACCCCGAGGCGCTGATGATCACTCCCGGGTTTTCGGATGTCCCCATGTCGGTCTTCGAGCGGGAGTTCGTGATCGGGGTGGTCCTTGAAGTCGGCCCTGATGTTGCCCCCGGCACCTATTCGATCACTAGCAAACTGGCCTACCAAGCGTGTAACGACAAGTTCTGTCTTGCGCCCGCGACCAAGAGCGTCGACAGCACGCTGAAGGTCGTACCGGCGTCGGAGCCGATCGGGCGCGTTGATAATCCACTGTTTGATCGAATTGATTTTGGAGGCGGCGAAGAACCGGTTGTCGCGCCAACACCTGATCCTGAAACTCATGTCACGCTCACCCCCAATGAAGACCTGGACATCCTCGACGAACTTGAGGACTTTGACATCCTTGGAACCGCAGGCGGGTATCTGAACGTCGAAGACTTCCTTCAGTTCGTTGACGATGCTGAATCGGGGACCACTCAAGCGGGATGGTTTGACGACAAGGGTCCGCTGGTCATCGTACTGGCGGTGATCCTGGGCGGGATCCTGCTGAATCTGACGCCGTGTGTTTTGCCCCTGATTCCCATCAACCTCGCCATCATCGGCGCGGGCGCTCAGGCCGGCTCACGAACGCGCGGGTTCGCCCTGGGCGGGACGTACGGCCTCGCCATGGCCGCGGTCTACGGCACACTAGGGCTGATCGTCATCCTGACCGCAAGCACGTTCGGGGCCATCAACTCCACGATCTGGTTCAACGTCGGCATCACCATTCTTTTCATCGTCCTGGGCTTGGCCATGTTGGATGTCTTGGCCATCGATTTCTCGAAGCTACAAGGCAAGCTGGACCTTGCCGGCAAGGGTAAACGAGGCACCTTCGCACTGGCGTTCGGCATGGGCGGCATCTCGGCGCTCCTGGCCGGAGCGTGTGTCGCGCCGGTCGTAATCCAGGTGATCGTCTACTCCGCTGATCAATACGACAAGGGCACCCAGATCGCCCTGGCGTTGCCGTTCTTCCTCGGTCTGGGCATGGCGTTGCCCTGGCCGTTTGCGGGCGGGGGTCTGTCGTTCCTGCCCAAGCCCGGCCCCTGGATGGTTCGCGTCAAGCAGGCGATGGGGGTACTCATCCTGGCGTTCGCCGGCTACTACGGCTACCTCGCCTGGGGAATCTACGACAGCACCAATGTTGACAGTGCTGAGGTGATGGCGTCCGTCGAGGCCAGTCTTGCCGAGGAAGGTTGGACCGCCTCTGCGTATCAAGGTTTGGCACAAGCCAAGGCCCAAGACAAGCTCGTCTTCATCGACATGTGGGCGCAGTGGTGCAAGGCGTGCAAGACAATGAACGCAACGACGCTCAAGGATGAACAAGTTGTCGCGCGGCTCGCCGACTATGTGAAGATCAAGTACGAGGCCCCAATACTCAACGAGCCGCCCGCAAGAGATGTCCTCAAGCTCTTCGGCGGGATCGGGCTGCCCCACTATGCGATCCTGCGGCCGAAGGCCGAAGCAATCGCCGCCAACTTTTGATCCCTGTATGGATCAATGCACGGGACCGGGATTGGCCGATGCATTGACTCATCAGACCACACGGCAGCGCAGCGGAGTTGGAGCGACGGTGTTGACGGGCGATCGAGTCGCTGAGCAAGGGCTTCTCGACGACCGAGGTCGCTGATCGGGTTGGCGCCGATCCCAGCCGTGTCGGTCGATGGCGGCAGGCCCACCGACGGACGGGAGACCATGGTCTGAACGCCAAGCCGCATCCGGGGCGCCCTTCGGGCCTACCGTTTACGGTGCCGTCACGCCCAGCTGCACGATCTCGAATGAACCATCTTCCAGCGCGATGACAGCGTACCCCTCGTCCGTTTCGTAGTTGCGTAGTCTGCTGTGCATCGTCGTAGGCCGGCCACTGGTTTGGCACGTTGGAACGGAAGAATCCTTGATCCGGCCGGTGCCACAAAAGAGCGAGCGGCCGACGGTGTGTGTGCCGCTGGGGTTTGGATTTCACAGTCGGGTCGAGGCGGTGCCAGCGAGGTGTCGTCGCGCGGCGGCGAGGTCGATCAGGAATCGGAGTCGTCAGCCGCCTTTTCGCTCGATGGGGGCTGAGCCTCGAGCATCTTGATGATCTCAACCGATGGGGCGTCGCTGCGCTTCTGGCGAGCCAGGTCGAGTGAGGTCTGCCCCTGCTTATTGGTAGCGGTGACGTCCGCGCCCGCGTCGAGCAGCACCTTGACCGTAGCCGGCGCTCCGTACCGTGCGGCCCACATCAGCGGAGTCATTCCGGTATTGTCCACCTGATTGACGTCTGCGTTCCCTGCGACCAGAGCGGCAACGATCTCGGGATTACTGAATGGTCCAGCCGCCCAGCTCAAAGGCGTTCCGCCGATCATTGTACCACGCGTGTTGACGTCAGCTCCCTTGGCGATGAGGGCTCGCACCACCTCGACGGAACTGTCGCGCGTCTGCACAGCCGCCAGAAGCGGCATGCGCCCCTTCTGATCGCGCGCTTCGATCTTCGCGCCTGCTTCAAGCAGCATACGAACGACCTCAGCCTGCTTGGCGCGAGCTGCGATTCCGAGCAACGTAGCGCCGTCTTGATCCGCTTGCTCAAGGTTCTTGCCGTCCTTGATGGCCTGGCCGATGGTCGCAACGTCGCCGCTCCTCGCGGCTGCCGCCAATGGGCTATCAACCGTCGCCGCGGATGGTCGGGCCGTCGCGATGCGTGAAGTGTTGCCCGGAGTGGTGCGCGCCCGCACAAGCGTCACGCTTACCTTGTTCGCTTGCGGATGATCGATCGTGAAGTCGATCTTGCGGGCCCGCGACTGCGCTTGCAAGTCGTCCAAGGGCAGGTACAGCACGTGCTCGGTACGAGCCTCGTCATCAAACGCCTCGATCCACGGCGGATTCATGCTCAGAACTCTAAACGGCTGGTCATCCAGGGATCGGATCACCACGCGGCCGTCGGTCGTCTGCCGCAGGTCGATCTTGCTCGGCTCGACCTCAACGTAGGCGACGACGTCCACGAACACCGGCACGCGCAACACCGGCTGACCCTCGACGATGAAGTCCACGCGCTTGGATTGGCGGCGCCCGCCGATCAGCCCGGCCTTCATTTGAACCTGGACCTCAACGGACTCGCCCGGCTGGAGTTCCCTGTTCTTGGGGCAGTTGGTCGTCGTGCACCCACAGTTGGCTTTGCAGTTGATGATCCGCATCGGCCGATCGCCGGTGTTGACCAGCCGGATGATCCCCGTCGCCTGCTGGCCGGTCCCGACGGTCCCCATGTCAAGCGAGATCGGCTCGGCGATGACGATCAGCTCGGTCGAATCACCAGACACCGCCGGCTTCGCCAACCGCGTCGGCCTCGTCGTGGCAACCTCGAGAGTGGTGTCCTGCCGCGCCGCCACCAAATTGGGCTGCACGGTGCGTTTCCGATCGACCAATGAGTCGGTAAGCGTCGCGCGGAACGACGGCGGGGCGCTCTGGATCTCCGTTTGATCCCCAGTCGCGTTGGACTGGTCGCCCACCGGGGTGGCCGAGGACGAGCCCGTCCCATCACCGGCGGTGTTCGTCGATCCTTCCGCTCCGCTGTCCGAGCAGCCGGCCAATCCGAGCAGCAACACACAGGACAAGGCCGCGATACTGCGAGTCAAGTTCGTAAGCTTCGTAAGCATGGCATCTCCCACCGCTTTCTTTGTTCGATCCGCCTTGAATTGATCCAGATCTTCAAATCCATCACCCGCACCAGCCGACCCGGCACGATCCGGATAGGCGTCCCCAGCTGAGAACGGGCTCCCTCCATGGGAAGCACATTCTAACCAATACATAGCACGTACGGGCATATTCGCCAGAAATCTCTCCCAGGATCCCCCAAATAGGTCTCGTGAAGAGCACAGCAGTGAGTTATCTTCTCTGGATTCTCGGCGGATTTGGGGTTCTAGGACTCCATCGCTTCTACCTGGGGCGCTGGGTGACCGGCCTGATTTGGCTCCTGACCGGGGGTCTGCTGGGCATTGGGGCCATAATCGACCTCTTCGTGATCCCTCCCATGGTCCAGGTCGAGAACCTGTCCCGGCAACTGCTGAGCCAGGCTCAGGGGAAGAAACCACAGATGGACACGGATGGACAGAGAGAGGTGGAAAGAGAGAGTGTCAGGAGTTCGGAGACCCCAATCCTCAGGCCTCAAGCCTCAAGCCTTCCTTCGCCACAGATGAACACAGATAGAACCGGGAAGCCGGACCTGAGGCTTTGCGAAGGTCCGGGTGGCGGTGAAGAAGGCACGGGCGTACGGAGCAGCGAGCTCCCGATTCCACCGGCTCTCATTCCCCTCTCCCCCCGGGAGAGGGGTTAGGGGTGAGGGTCTGCTCCGCTCTGCTCTGCTCGCGGTCGCCCCGGTTCACGTGACGGATCCCGATCCCGATGGAATCGGGACGGCTCGCGGGGGTGGCCACGCTCCCGGCTCCTGAACACAGTGCGGGAGCATTTCTTTTCGGATGGCTCCACTGCGAAGTGAGGCTCTTGCCATCCTTGGCCTCCCTGTGCAGGTCAATCGGGGCTTGTATCTCACAAATGCCGCTTGGATACAGCCCCCCTGTGATACACTGTTCTCGACCGGCTGCACGGGGGCACCTGTCTTCGGGGCAGTCATCCCGATTGAATCGGGACGACGGGCACCACCGTGCGGCCACTTTGCCAGGCGGAGGCCAACGATGGTACATCGTCAGTTATTCAAGAATCGTGCGGTCTGCGCATGCGCGTCGATGATCGCGATGTTCGTGATCTCAGTCGCAGCTCACGGGGAGGGTGTTCTGTACGTCGATGATGACGCTCCGCAAGGCGGCGACGGAACGACCTGGGGTACGGCGTACCGATTCCTTCAGGACGCGTTGGCCGATGCGTCCGGCGGCGGTGTCACAGAGGTCCGTGTCGGGCAAGGCACCTACAAGCCCGACCGCGACGAAGCGAATCCAAGTGGTACCGGCGACCGTGAGGTCGCATTCCAACTGCTCGACGGTGTCGCGCTCATGGGTAGCTATGCGGGGATCGGTGCGGATGATCCTGATGTTCGCGATTTCGAATTGTACGAGACGATTCTCAGCGGTGATCTTGCTGGGGACGATGGGCCGGGATTCGAAGGGAACCTTGAGAATAGCCACAACGTGGTTCGAGTGGCCAACCTTCGGGTAGGCGCGATCGTCTCGCTCGATGGATTCATAATTAAAGGGGGGAACGCAGCAGACGCCCCGTCACCGATCTGGTCAGGTGGCGCGGTGTATATCCTCTTTTCGGATTTCGTTTCTCAATTCTCGCTTGCCAATTGTACTTTCATTGACAACGTCGCAAAGCAGGGCGGGGCTGTCTTCGCTTACCGCGGCGTTGGTGAAATTGCAGATTGCGCATTCGTACACAACGCCGCCACAGAACCTGGCGGTGCCCTCCATCTCTTGAATGGAACGGCTTGCCTGTGGAGTACTCGCTTCGAGATGAATGAGGCTTTTGAGCAAGGCGGCGGTGTGGCTGTATCTAGTCCTTCGGGTGATACTTGCGTGATAGACTGCCACTTTCTCTACAACACGGCTCACTGGGATGGCGGTGGACTTTTCGTTGACTTCTCGGGTGGCAACCGTCTGCTATCGGTCTCGGGCTGTAGCTTCATCGGCAACGCAGCGATTCTAGGACAAGTTGGGGCAGACGGCGGTGGGCTATTCTCTGATGATGTACGTGTGGAGTTGTCAGACACGCTCTTCCTTGAGAACTTTTCTGCTGTGCACGCGGGAGGAGCGATGATCGATTCGGACGTTGAATCGCTCATCGTCAACTGCACTTTCCTAGGTAACACGGCAGGTTACGATGGCGGTGGACTCCAACTCTTGGGAGGCAGCCCAAAGACAATCGTAAATAGTCTGTTCCTCGGGAACGTCGCCTTTCGTGACGGTGGTGGGATTTTCAATCCGGTCTCGGGGGGCGGTGACGCTGGCCGCCGGTTCGCCAATTGCACGGTCGCAGGCAACACGGCGGGTGGGGTGGGAGGAGGAATCCTCGCGGGCGATACGGACAACGTGATTGAGAATTGCGTTGTTTGGGGCAACTCGGATATCAACGGACAAGGACAGGAATCCCAAGTTACTTTCTCCAATTGGCCATTTCCGGTCAACTACTCATGTATCCAAGGCTGGAACGGAACTTACGACGGCGTTGGCAGTCACGGGAATGATCCGCTCTTCATCGATCCTGACAACGGCGACTATCGCCTTTCATCTGGCTCGCCGTGTATTGATGCGGCGGACAACAGCGCCGTGCCGAAGGGTATCGATACCGATCTCGACGGCAATCTGCGGTTTGTTGACGATCCAGACACCAAGGACACCGGCTTCGGCGATCCGCCGATCGTCGATATGGGCGCATACGAGTTCCAAGTTGTATCGTCCTGCCCCTGGGACCTCGACGACGACGGCGACGTTGGCGTGAAGGATTTGCTCATCTTGCTGGGCGCCTGGGGACCGTGCAAAGGCTGCCCCGCGGACTTCGACGACAGCGGCGACGTTGGCGTTAAGGATCTGCTCATCTTGCTGGGCAACTGGGGGCCGTGTCCTTGAAGAAGGCACAGGGCATTGGGCACTAGGCATTAGGGAAGAGCTCAAGCGCAGGGTTTCGCCGGCGGGCTTGACCCGCCGTGGCGACCGGAGCAATGTGCTGTGTCTATAAAGATGGCCCCGATCCCGATGGAATCGGGACAAGTGGAATCGGGAGCTCCGCTACGCTTCGACATCAGGAAGAAGGCATCGAGGGGGAGAAGAGGGCATTAGGCATTAGGCATTAGTAGGCACTAGGCACTAGGCACTAGGCATTAGGGGCATCAGGAGTGAGCCGGGGCCGCCGCGGCGGGCGCGCCGTAATGATCGCACCGCAACTGATCGCGCCCGAGTGAGCGAAGGATGCCGGCTACCAGTGTGGCTCCAGGCGATCGTTTCGAACAGCAAAGTAGGCAATGTGGGGTCAGGTTGTCAGCGCAGTCCCGCACTCGGGGCAATGGCCGTGCGGTGTACCGCGCAGATCGTACCCGCAGATGACGCAGCAGCCTTGTCGCGAACGCAACGCGCGCCGACCGGCAACGATGAGCATCAATAGCACAAGCCAGATGAGCGAATAAAATGCCGTGTCCACGAGGAACCCGCTCCAGATTATTGCCAATGGCAGCATGCGCACCGTCGTGCCCGGGCTTGGTGTTGACATTGCGCTGGGATTGAGCACCAGTCCGTGCATGATCGTCGGAGTCTTCGTCGGCAGTTGGATAGGATCGTCGTATGACAGGCCGCTCCACATTGC
>JADFNO010000124.1 GCA_022563315.1 Planctomycetota bacterium
TATGGCTTCGTCAGGGGTCGATCGCCCAGCTATTCGCATACCAGTGTAACACCCCCCCACGATATTCAAGGCCAAATTCTAGGTTTCGCGCGTGGGTAGGTCAGGCCTTGGGCCTGACTCGCTTGTGGATTCGGCAGGCTCAAAACCGCCCTACGGATGGTCGAGCCCTCGCCATTGAGGCTCGGGCTCGACTCCGCGGCGAGACGCCACGGCTCTGATATTTGGTTGCGGGCGCTGGTGGTAGCGACGATTGATCGTGTTTGGACGTAACCGCTCGCGAGGACGCGGCGGCTCGCTGGCGATGCCTTGATGCCATCGGCGAAACGGCACGTTGCTCCGGTCCCCCCGGCGGGTCAAGCCCGCCGGCGAAACACGGCGATCGAAGTCTTCCCTAATGCCTAATGCCCAGTGCCTAATGCCTTCTTCTCCCCCCACAATGCCTTCTTCAATCCGTTTACGTCCAGCCGAGGCTGAAGAAGAGGGTGGTGAAGACGAAGTCGGCGAGGATAATGGTGACGATGCTCTGGACAACGGTGTTGGTGGTGGCGCGGCCGACGCCGGCGGCGCCGCCGGTGACGTTCAGGCCGTTGTAGCAGGCGATGGTGCTGAGGATCAACCCGAAGACGCCGGCCTTGATCAGTCCGCTGAGAAAATCGCTGAGCACAAGTTGGTTCAGGGTGTTGGACAGGTACTGCTGATAGGGGACGCCCAGGAAGTTGACGGTCATGACCCCGCCGAGGATGACCGCGGTGATGTCGCCGACGACGGTGAGCAGTACCAAGGCGATGATGGTGGCGAGTACGCGGGGGACGACGAGGAATCGGATGGGGTTCAGGGCGTGTGCTTCGAGCGCTTCGATTTCTTCGCCGACGACCATGGTGCCGAGTTCAGCCGCGATGGAAGCGCCGGCGAACCCGGCGAGCACGATGGCGGAAATGAGCGGGCCAAGCTCGCGGAGGATGGCGACGCCGATGATATTGGCAATCTTGTCGCTTTGGCCGAAGTCGGCTAGGGGCGGCTCCATCTGTAAGGCGAGGATGAATCCGACGCATCCGCACACGAGGGTGACGATACCGACGGCGCGCACGCCGGTGCGCACGAGTTGGGTGACGAGCGCGGTTCGGCCGAAGCGAACTCGGCGGGTAAACAGTGATCGTGCCACCCAGCGTGTGACGTCTCGAATCAGGTACGAGACGCCGCCGATCAAACTGAAGACGCGCAGCCACATCGCTCCCCACGGTTCGAAGGTGCGGACGATCAGCGGTCGTTTGGGTTGATCGACACTTTGGGGCACCGATGTCGTTCCTGCGTAGCGTTGCGGGGAGGATCCGCAGCTAGTCCGGATTATTCATCACCACAGAGGCACAGAGTACACAGAGGCATGGCCCAGAGGAAGTTATGAGTAATTGCGTTGGGGATGTCTCAGCACAGGCTGCACACAGGTTGGCAGGGACCACGTCCAGTCAACCTCGAATATCGCTTCTTCTCTGTGCTCTGGGTGTCCAAGTGGTGCATTTTACGGGCTAGAGTGCCAGCGCTTCGTCGCGGGTGTTGACGATCTTGAAGACCATATCCAGTCGCGCGATCTCGAAGATCGATCGAACTTTCTGCTGCAAGGCGCAGATGATGAGTTTGCCCTGGTTCTTGCGGGCGATCTGCATGGCTTCCACGAGCGTGGCGAGACCGGAACTGTCCATATAGGGGACTTCGCCCAGATCGACGATGACCCGGCCGGGGCGCGTTTCTTGAGCCTGTTTGAGCTGTTGGCGCAGCGCGGGCGCGCCGCTGAGATCGATTTCACCGACCGGGCGCACGATCACTGCGTCGTCAATCGTTTCGGTGAAGATCTCAAGCTCTTGCGTGTTGCTCATGTATTGGACTCGCTTTTGCGGGCGGCGGCGGCGACGGGGTGAAGGTGCTTGACCAAGGTGAGCCGCATGCCCCGGCGGTCGCGTCGTGTGTAGCTGACTTCGTCCATGATTTCGCGAATGATGTGAACGCCAAGGCCTCCGGGGCGGATGTCATCGAGGTCTCGAGAACGGATCGTGTCGGGATCGACCTGGAGCGCGTCGTCCTCGATGACGATTTCGATCCCGGGCGACTGGGCTTCACGTTGTGAAAGACTGATCAAGATACGACCGTCGTCTCGGCAGTTGTACCCGTGCCGGATGATGTTGCACAGGGCCTCATCGACGGCGAGGCTGATCTGTCCGCATTGGATCTCATCGAACCCGCAGCGTTGGGCGATCGTGGCCACGAGGGCCCGGGCCGCGCCCAGCAGCGAAGGACGGCTGACGATCTCGAGCCGCACTGTTGGTTGGGACGCGTCGGGGCTCATGGGGTTTCTCGCGAGTCGTCGGCGGAACCGGTCGCGTGAGGCACGGCTCCGGACTCTACCGCCGTGACCCACCGCTGAATGGCGGCATGTCGTTTATCCGGTGGATCATAGTGATGGAATCCATAGGTTTCGCCGGTGAGCCGGTGGAGGACCTCGATGGCCAACAAGCGTATGGCGGGGTCGTCGGCGTCGAGCTGCTCGACGATCTTGGGCACGGCGTCCAGATCGCCGGCGTGAGCGGCCTGCTCGATGGCGTGGGTCCGCGCGGCCTCGCTGGCGGCGTCGAACCCGCCTTCGGTCATCGACACACCGCAAGAGCACAACAGCAGCAGCAGGCCTGAGACGCCGAGCAATCGTCGTCCGATCATCAGGCCCAGCATATATTCGAGGCTGAGCCAGAGCAAAGCGAACTCGCCCGGGGGCGGATTCGTTGAAACGGTGCGGGCGTTTGAGCTTGGACGCTGCATCGTGCTACAGTATCGGTTTCCTCTTCGGACGATCTTTCATGTCACAATCAGCGCGTGCCGAGGCCCAGATTCCTCCGCATGCTGAGGTTATCGTTGTTTTGGACTTCGGCAGCCAGTACGCGCAGCTGATTGCGCGTCGGGTCCGCGAGGCGGGGGCGTTTAGCCTGCTCGCCGCTCCGGATACGCCGATCGAGCGGCTCGCGGCCCTGGAGCCCAAGGGAATCATTCTCTCGGGCGGTCCGGCCAGCGTCACCGAGCCCGGAGCGCCGCGGTGTGATGAGCGGCTGTTCGAGCTGAAAGCGCCTGTTTTGGGCATCTGCTACGGGATGCAACTGGCCTGTCAACTCCTGGGGTGCGAGGTTGGCGCGGCCGAAGCGCGGGAATTCGGGCGCGCCAAGCTGACCATTCACGATCATCGCGATCTGCTGGCCGATATTCCCGCCACCACCACGGTCTGGGCCAGTCACGGCGACCTTGTCTGCGATTTGGCGGAGGACTTCGACACGCTGGCCAGCACACCCAACTGCCCGTTCGCCGCCGTCCGCCACAAGAAGGTGCCGTTCTTCGGCGTGCAGTTCCATCCGGAGGTGACGCATACGCCGCACGGGATCGAGCTGTTGCGCAACTTCCTCTACGAGATCTGTAAATGCGCCGGAACGTGGAGTATGGCCGACTTCGTGGAGACGCAGTGCGAGCACATTCGTCAACGTGTCGGCGATGCGCGCGTCATCTGTGGTCTAAGCGGGGGCGTGGATTCGTCCGTCGTGGCCGCGCTGCTCGCTCGAGCCATCGGCGATCAACTGATTTGCATCTTTGTGGATAACGGCCTGCTGCGAAAGAACGAGCGCCAGCTTGTCGAGGCCACGTTCCGCGATCACTTCAAGACCGATCTGTGCGTCGTTGATGCGGGGCGCGATTTTCTTCGTGATCTTCAAGGGGTTATCGATCCGCAGGAGAAGCGCAGGTTGATCGGACACCGCTTTATCGATGTGTTCAAACGAGCCGCCTCGGAGATCGACGGGGGTGCGACGTTCCTCGCCCAGGGAACGCTCTATCCGGACGTCATCGAATCGGGTCACGGTTTTGCCGGCACGTCCGCCAACATCAAGCTGCATCACAACGTGGGCGGGCTGCCGGAGGAGCTTGGATTCGAGCTGATCGAGCCGTTGCGCAGTTTGTTCAAGGACGAGGTGCGACAACTGGGCGAAGTCCTGGGGCTCCCGGCCCATATCGTCTGGCGTCACCCCTTCCCGGGGCCGGGGTTGGCCGTCCGAGTGGTGGGGGAAGTCACGGAGCCGAGGTTGGAGCTGTTGCGGGACTGTGATGAGATCCTGCTGGAAGAGATCATCGCCAACAATTTGTATCGCAGCACCGATCAGGTCTTCGCCGTGCTTCTTCCCGTGCAAACGGTGGGGGTGATGGGCGACGAGCGGTCCTACCAATCGGTGGTTGCGATCCGGGCCGTGCAGACGCAGGACTTCATGACCGCGGACTGGGCCCGCATACCGCACGAGGTCTTGGCGACGATTAGCAGTCGAATCATGAACGAGGTGCGCGGCGTCAACCGCGTGGTCTACGACATTTCCTCGAAGCCCCCGGCGACGATCGAGTGGGAGTGAAACGGTGCGTATGCCCGGCGGTGATCAGGCGGTGGTGGACGAAGGTAAGCTGCGGGGTTACCTCCTGAATCCCGATCATCCGCTTGGCAAACACCATGCACATCTCTTTCGCACCCTCATGGGGATCGATGTGGATTCGGCAGAGGTCTTGGCGCAGGCACTTCGAACCGCGGCTCGAGACGGCGAGACCACACTCGGCAAAGCATCAGTGTTCGGGCAGAAATACGAGATTCGATTCCCCATGTCCGGGCCGCAGGGCTCCTATACTGTTTTGAGCGTCTGGATCATTCCGACCGGCGTCGAGATTCCTTATCTGGTGACCGCATATATCGAGTAAGTCATGACAGACGAGCCGCTCGAAAACATGGATATTGTTGCACTTCTGAGTGATCGACCCGACGAGGGACTCAGCGCCGGTCAGACCGGTACGGTGGTCTTCGTTCATGGAGACGGAGCTGCCTTTGAAGTGGAATTCATGTGCCATTCTCGCAAATCGATCGTGACGACGGTTCGGCGCGAAGACTTGCTCAAGCTCAAGGGGCTGCCGAACATTCAGACCGGGGCAGCATGATGAAGCGTAGCGCCGCAGATGAACACGGCTGACCACAAAAAGAGGTTTCGCCGGCGGGCTTGACCCGCTGAGCGGAGGGGCCGACGGCAGTCCGATCCCTAGCGCGGCTTGGGTCTGGCGGAAGTGCGCGGCTGATGCGTGGCTGCTTGCGCCATGCGCTGGACGTGGGCAGACGACTCGGCGGCGCCGGCGATGCGGCCGAAGATCATGCGCCCGGCACTCGTTTGCAGCGAGTTGGTCACGTCGACGGCGACTTGGTCTCCAACACGTTCGGCGGCGTCTTCCACAACGACCATCGTTCCATCGGGCAAGTATCCAACGCCTTGGCCGGCGGCTTCACCTCGCTTAACGATCTCGACCGAGAACGATTGGCCGGGAATCACCTGCGGCTTGAGGGCGTTAGCCAACTCGTTGATATTCAACACGGCCACATCTCTGATCTTGGCGACCTTGTCCAGGTTGTAATCGGTGGTGAGGATGCGCATGTTCTGTTGGCCCGCCAACTCCAGGAGCATGTGGTCAACAGAGCCTCCCGGAACCTCGGTGGGGTCGATGGAGACATCCAGATAGGGGTTGGCTTGGAGCGTGCCGATCATGGTCAAACCGCGCCGACCTTTGGCCCGCTTGAGTTTGTCGCTCGAATCGCTCAGCGTCTGCAACTCGTCCAGCACGAATTGCGGTACCACCAACGGCGACGCGATGAACCCGGTCTGGCCGAGCCCTTCGATGCGACCGTCGATCAGGGCCGACGTATCCAGCAGCAGCGGCCGAACGCCGCGCACCTGCTTGGCGAATTCTACATACGGGATGACCAGCCGAAAGTCGTCCTTCGTGGTCAGGACGATCGACACCGCGAGGTAGCACAGGGAGATGCCGACGGCCAGCTTGATCAATCCGATGTAGGCTTCCTGTTTGGGCCCGGTCAAGTCCCAGGAGGCGGCGACCAAGTCGATGAGCGCGCCGACCGCCAGCGCCCCGACGAGCCCGGCCACAATCCCCAAGTACACGCCGAAGACGGCGCCGAGCTTCTTGTTGGGCGTCAGCCAGTCGATCATCATGACCAGGACGCCGAAGACGAAGACCGCGATCAGCAAGCCGGCGAACTCCAGGAAGCTGAACTGCTGTTGGTTCCCGGACGAGCCGGGGAAATCGGTCACGGGTCCGACGAAGGGCAGGAGGGTGACCACGGCCAGCAACACCATGAACAGCAATCGGATCGCCCGCAGCATCACCTTCTCGGAGCTTCGCTGACGTGGCGGGATGAGTGACGGCAGCTCGATGCTCGGCGGCGCTGCGGGTAATGCGGCCGAGGCGTGTTCGTCGGCGGATGTCGGCTGATCGACCATGGACCGTAAGTGTACCACGCTGGGCCCATCAGCTAAGATGCTCACCCCGCCCGATGGCGTGGGAGACGGCCGGGCCTGCTGGACGGGTGGCCCGTGAACCTGGTCAGGGCTTGATCGCAGCAGCCATAAGCGGTGTCGTCCGAGCCTGCGGTGACCTGGCCGTCTTCCCCGGCATCGGCGGCGTTTGACGGCCTTTCAAGACCGCAGGGAGTGACGGTGAGTTACACAGTTCTGGCCAGGCGATACCGCTCACGCGACTTCGACGAACTGGTCGGCCAGGAGCCCATCTCACGCACGCTTCGAAACGCCGTCGCCTCGGGGCGGGCCGCACACGCCTATCTGTTCTGTGGAACACGCGGCGTCGGCAAAACGTCGATGGCCCGCATCCTGGCCAACGCCCTGAACGTCACTGACGATCTGACCCAAGCCCACGAGATCACCGAAGCGATCTTTCGCGGCGACGACCTCGATGTGGTCGAGATCGACGGGGCCTCCAACCGTGGAATCAACGAAGCGAAGGACCTGATCGCGGGCGCCGGCCTGTCACCGTCCCGCTGCCCGTACAAGATTTACATCATCGACGAAGTGCACATGCTGACGACGCCGGCGTTTAACGCGCTGCTCAAGACGATGGAGGAACCGCCGGCGCACGTGAAGTTCATCCTCTGCACCACCGAGCCGCAGAAGGTGCCGGCCACGATCCAAAGCCGTTGCCAGCGGTTTGACTTTCGTCCACTCTCGACGGCCCAGATCAGCGGGCAGTTGAACAAGATCCTCCAACAGGAGGGGGTCGAGGCGGATGAGCACGTGGTCAATCACATCGCACGACTTGGGCGGGGATCGATGCGCGATGCGCTGAGTCTGCTCGATCGTCTGCTCGCGGCCGGCGAAAAACTCACGGGCGAACTGCTGGAACAAATGCTGGGACTGCCGGACCAGACGCTGATCTCGAACCTCGTGGAATCGATTGCGGCCGGCGACGCCGCCGCAACCCTGTCGGGGGGCGCACGGTTGTTGTCGGCAGGTCCGTCCATTGATCAGGCGTTGGAGTTGCTCATTGAGCATTTTCGCCAACTGATGCTCATCGCGGCCTGCGGCGACGACACCGAGTTGGTGGACTTATCCGGCGCGGCGCGGGAAGCGGCCGTGCAGCAGGCGCACCAGTTCGACCCGGCCGGGCTCGTCCACATGATTGCGTTGTGTGATGCGGCGGCGCGGAATGTTCGAGGTTCCACTGCGGCCGGGGCGATCTTCGACGCCACCATCGTTCGACTCTCCATGAGTGAACACCTCGCCGACATTGGGGCATTGCTTGGTGAGGGTGGGTCGCGCGCTTCGGAACGACCCCGTGAGCCGCGAAAAAAAAAAGAGCCGATGACGATTCCCGTCGCCGAGCGAGAAACGTCGTCGCCTAAACCAATACCAACCCCAGCACCAACCCCAGCACCAACTCCAACCCCAACCGCGGTCGTCGAGTCAAAACCAGTTCACGCGCCACCTGAAGATGAATCGGATGGCGCTCGGCTGTGGCGCACAGTGTGCCAAGTTGCCGCGGGGACGCCCAGCAACGCGGCCAGGCTACAGCATCTCGCCTTTGAGGCGTTCGACGGCCAAACGCTTCGACTTGCCGTGAACACGTCGGATACAGGATTGGCGCGTTGGCTGGCCGGACAGAGCGATGCCGTGGCGTCGATCGTCAAGCAGGCTGTCGGACGCAACATTCGAATCGAGTTGTCGACGTCCGCTGCGATCGGAGGCGCCCCGGCCGACTCGCGTGCGGGCAAGATTGCCGAGGTGCAACAGTTGCCGGTCGTGCGCAAGGCGATGGAAATCTTCAACGCGGACGTCGTCGATGTACAGGATGCGCCCCAACCGTCTCCGGCCACGCCGGATAATCCAGGGAGCCATGACCATGTTTGAGGGGATGAAAGGTATGGCCGGGCTCGCCGGTCTCATGAAGGACCTGCCGAAGATCAAAGCGAAGATGCAGGAGGTCAAGCAGCGCTTGGGCGAACGATCCGTGTCGGCGGAAACCGGCGGGGGCGCCGTCCGCGTGACCGCCAACGGTCTGTTGCGCGTGGTTTCCGTCCACATTGATCAAGCACTGCTGTCGGGGTTGATCGATTCGGCGAACCCTGATGATCGCGCCATAGCCGAAGAACTCATCGCCGGCGCCGTGAACTCCGCCATGGAAAAGGCGCGGCAGATGGCAGAGGAAGAAGTCGCCGGCGCTGCGGGCGAAATGGGTCTGCCCATTCCACCCGGTGGTCTAGCCGGGCTGATGGGATCGAGCACCGCGCCGAGTGGTCAACCTTGAGCGACTCCAATCCCAAGCGGCGCACCGCGAACGCCGGTCCATCGTCGGGGCGGGCTCATCCCGAACCTGTCGAGCGATTGATTGACGAGCTCGCGAAACTGCCGGGCATCGGACGGCGCAGCGCCGAGCGCATGGCGTTCCATCTGCTCACGGCGACGCCGGAGGATGCGATGCAGTTGTCGCAGGCGATTGCCGACGTCAAGCAGAACGTGCGACACTGTCGAATCTGTAACAACCTGACCGACGGCGAGACGTGCGCGATCTGCTCGAACCCGAATCGTGACGCCTCGATCGTGTTGGTCGTCGAGCAACCCAAAGACGTGATCAGCCTGGAGCAAACCGGGATGCATCGAGGCGTGTATCACGTGCTGATGGGTCGGCTGGACCCGCTGGGCGGCGTCGGGCCCGAGGCGCTGACGATCGACGCGCTGGTGAAACGCGTCGATGACGCGAAGTGCAACTGCCAAGGGGTTCGGATCAAAGAGGTCATTCTTGGCTTGAATCCGAATCTTGAGGGCGACACCACCGCCCTGTACCTCGCCGACCAGCTCGCCTCCCGGGAGGTATCGGTGACGCGATTGGCCCGTGGGCTGCCTGCGGGGTCGCAATTGGACTACGCCAATAGTGCGGTCCTGGCCGACGCCATTGAAGGTCGCCGGCCGATCAACCCGGAACATTGAGCAGAGCTTGCGGTGTATACCACCCGATCTACGGCCCGCAGCCGTAGTTCGCCCAGGTTTCAGCTCCCTACCCCCGCCCACAGCCGATACTATTAGATAGATGAACCAGCCGTAGGGTTCGTAGCCCCACCGCCGTATCCTCCTAACTCCTGATTCCTAACCCCTAACTCCTAACTCCTCCCCCCACCCATGCGATTCGAGACCAGCCAACAGATGCGGATGGGCCAGCACATGAAGCTGGCGCCGCGGATGATCCAGTCGATGGAGATCCTGCAGATGCCGATGCTGGCATTGCAGGAGCGCATCGAACAGGAGCTGGAGTCCAACATCGCGCTGGAGCTGGTCGAGCCCGAGGCAGAGACGGAGGAGACCACAGCCCAACGCGAGGACGATCGCTTGGCCGAGCGCTTGGACCAACAGGCGTTGGTCATCGGCGAGGAGAATACCACCAGGACCGACGATTGGGCCCGCCTTAGCGAGATCGAGTCCGGCTACCAGGAAGCGTACGAGAACGAGTATTCCTCCAAGAAGTACACGCGGTCAGGCGGGGACCAAGAGCGCGACCGCAAGATGGATGCGTTCGCCAATCTTCCCGCCCGAGGGGAAAGACTTACCGAGCAACTCCTCCATCAGTGGACGTTTATCGAATTGGAGCCGGACGTCGTGGCGGTCGGGAAGATTCTGCTGGCGCATGTCAACGACGACGGCCTGCTCGGATCAGATCTCGAAACGATCCTGGAGCAGAATCAGCACGTGCCCGGTCAAGACCTTTCGCTGGAGCTGCTTGAGCGCGCGCTCACCGAGATTCAACAGCGACTTGATCCGCCGGGTGTGGCCGCGCGCAACCACCGCGAGTGCATGCTCCTCCAAGTCGATCGCTTTATGTTGGAGCCGGACAGCGACCCGGGCTGGTCGGAGGTTCGTCGACTCATCGCCGATCATTACGACGATCTGTTGCAGAATCGTCTCCCGAAGATCGCGCAAAAGACCGGCTTGTCGTTGCCGGAGATACAAGAGGCGATGACGTTGATGCGCAAGCTCAACCTCAGTCCCGGGCGCGACGTTGTGGACGAGGAGGTCCCGCCGATCATTCCTGACGTGGTTGTGGAGTTTGACGAGGAGGGTGATCAATACGTGGCGGCGCTGTGCGATGGGCTGCTGCCGGCGCTGCGTGTCTCTAAACAATACACGGAAATGGCCAAGGATAAATCGACGGAAAAGGAGACGCGCGAGTTTGTCACCAACAACGTGCGAAACGCACAGTGGTTGATCGAGTCGATCAATCAGCGCAAGAACACGTTGCTCCGAGTCGTGAACGTCGTTCTGGCCAGACAGCGCGAGTATTTCGACCACGGACCGCAACACCTGCGGCCGTTGCCGATGATCGAGGTCGCCGATCATCTTGGTGTTCACGTGGCGACGGTGAGTCGGGCTGTCGCTGACAAATGGATGCAGACGCCGCGCGGGCTTGTCGTGCTTCGCAAGTTCTTCTCCGGCGGCACCGCGACCGAGTTTGGCGAGGACCTTTCGTGGGAGGCGGTCAAGGCCAAGCTCAAGGAAATTATTGACAACGAGGACAAGTCGAGCCCGCTGTCGGATTCCGCCTTGGCCGATGAGCTCAAGAAGATCGGCATCGAGATCGCACGGCGCACAGTCGTGAAGTACCGCCAACAACTCGACGTTCCCCCCGCCCGCCGCCGCAAGGTGTATTGAGAAGAAGTGTAAAGCCGCGACCAGTGGTCGCGCTCTTCATCAAGGCACGGAGGCACGAAGTGTAAAGCCGTCCCGATTCCATCGGGAGTGGTCGCGCTAAAAAGATGTGTAAAGCCGCGACCGTTGGTCGCGCTCTTCCAACAACACACTTGCCCCGCCCCGGCGGATCTTTGAAATTAGGCATTCCGCGTGAGCCGGGCTGTGTCAGCCCGGTGGTCGCCCAAAGTCCCCTTGCGTCCGAGCGCCCTGACTGTGCCGCGTCCACCGGTCCGGCACGGACCGGCTCGCCGCCACCACAACTCGGGTTGTGAGGAAGTTCCTTCAGCTACTACGCCCTAGCGCGTTCTACAATGCCCACAAGCCGAGGACGGTCCTCGACCCGCCGGCCCCCTCAACGGCCGGCGACTGCGAGCCCAT
>JADFNO010000276.1 GCA_022563315.1 Planctomycetota bacterium
AGTTTGAGCATTGTTGATGTCGCGCGCAGTCGAGTGAGACGTACCGGGAAGCGGATCTAGTCGAAACGCCTCGCCGTCAACGAACGCAAAGGCGCGCCAAACAATCGCATTGAGTTCAGGATCAAAGAATCGGCCTCGTCCTACTACATCCAGATGACAATTGAGCGTCCATCCTTCGCTCGTGAATCCGCCGGGAATAAAGGGCAGTTCGGTCACCTTACCGTCGTCCCAAATGAACGCATGTGAATCAATTATGTTGCCGATACCCATCCATCCGGTGATTGCGCCATTGTCATTGATGCCCAACGCTCGGCTATCGGCTTTGCCGAGCGACGGGCCGATGTCGATCATCTCGCCGTTCTCCCAGATGAACGCTTTCCAGAAACCAATGAGGTTGTTACCCCAGAAACCCGTTATCTGGCCGAGGGCATTGATTCCGTGGGCTTCGGACCAGTTGCCGCCGGGCAGTGTGCCGAGGCTGGTGAACTGGCCGGTCTCGAAGTCGTAGAGGAAGCCGAGATGGCCGAATTCATCGCCACTGATGACGTGATATCCCACGACCTTCGAGCCGTTGATCGCCGAGGCTCGGCTCTCCGTCGTCTGCGGGGGCATGGGGATCAGCTCCAAGCCGCTTTCGGCCGTCCAGCGAAAGGCGCGCTGGACGAGGGAGCAGGTTACGAACCCCGCCACATCCCCAGCCTCGTTCAAGGCATACGGGCTGACCGCCGCCAAGTGGTCCCCACACTCAAACCCCGCAATGATCGCCGTCACCTCATACTCCGGCCCCCCGGAATGCGCGGATTGCGCGATCATTATCGCCGCCGCTATTGCGAACACCCTCAATAATCCGTGTACATCTGTGTTCATCTGTGGCTGCCTCCTATCCCCAGTTTCCGAGCAGAATAAGTAGATCATCTACGCCAACCACACAGTCGCCGTTCAAGTCCGGCGGGCACTTCCCACACTGGTCGCATGGTCCCCAACTGCCAAGAAGGATCAGCAGATCCTTCACGCCGACCTGGCCATCGTTATCCAGATCACCGGGTATGTCCTGATTGATGGGACTCAGAAGAAGGCCGACGGTCGCGTTCAGATCGTCGCTGTGTGCCATGGCTGCGATTTGGCCACTCTCATTGATCCCCCTGGCCTGACTGATTTGCAGCTGTGAGTTGGGCGGGAGCAGGTTGTTTAGATTAGTCATAACCCCATCGTTCCAAATGAACCCCGTATCCGGTTCATCGCTGCTCTTAATTGCACGGGACCACCCGACGACATATCCGACCTCGTTCAATCCCGTAAGGGCCATCGAGTCGTATCCGGGTAGCATCCCCAGATCAGTCCATTGACCAGCCTCCCAAAGAAAGCCGCCGTTTATGAATCCTTGCGGGTGATCCTCATTGAAGCTGCCGCTGACGGTCAGTTGGCCGCGACAATTGATCGCGGTTCCCATACTCATAAATCCCCCGGGAATCGGTGGCAACTCCGTGACCTTGCCATTGTCCCAGATGAATGCCCGGGCATCAGTCTGGAGTGCTTGTCCCATCCATCCGGTTGCTTGCGAGTTGGCGTTGATATCATTGGCGAGACTCCTTGGCGTTCCGAAATCCGGATGGATGTCGATCATCTCCCCGTCGCGCCAGATGAACGCTTGTGGAAGCGGACCATTGACGATATCACCCCAAAATCCCACGATTTCGCCGGTCGAATTTATCGCGTGGGCTTCGGACCAGTTGCCGCCGGGCAGTGTGCCCAGGCTGGTGAACTGGTCTGTCTCGAAGTCGTAGAGGAAGCCTGTTACTCCCAGCTCCAGTTCTGGATTGCTGTACGTTCCCACGACCTTTGAGCCGTTGATCGCTAGAGCCTGGCTCTCCGTCGTACCGGCGGGCATGGGAATGACCTCCAAGCCGGTTTCGGCCGTCCAGCGAAAGGCGCGCTGGACGAGGGAGCAGGTCACGAACCCCACCACGTCCCCCGCCTCGTTCAACGCATACGGTGAGACCGCCGCCAAGTGGTCCCCACACTCAAACCCCGCAATGATCGCCGTCACCTCATACTCCGGCGGGCCCCCGGAATGGGCTGTCTGTACACTCACCATCGCCGCCAGAATCGCCAAACTTGTTGTGTGTCGTCCGTTCATCGTTCGTTCCTCCCGCGACCAGTGGTCGCGGCTTTACACTTCTTGCCTACGTGCCTTCTTCTGCCCCTTGACGCCCTGATGCCCTCATTCCAGCCCTTCCACCCCTATATACGCCGGTTTTTCCGGAATCTTGCGCGACTTGGGAAGTTTTTTTTCATCGTCGCCACCGCCGCCTCGGGCGAGTTTGATAGGTGCGAATCATCTTGGATGAGGTTTCATGGCCCGCTCCGAAGACTTGATCGATCTGCGTTCATCTGTGCATATATCTCCTGATACGGCCGGTACTTGCCAAGCCACGAGACGCTCGTACCATGGGGTCGATAGGTCCGAGAGTTCTCTGGGCGGGAATAGACGCGGCAGGCAGACTGGTAACCCCGGGGCGGCGCTTTCAACGAACGTCGCTACGGGTTGTTGTGGTTGCCTTGGAAGTAAGGAGAAGCTCATGGCCGACTACGCTCATGCAAACACGCTCGTCTCGACGGACTGGGTGAACGAGCACAAGAACGACCCGAACGTGGCGATCGTGGAGGTTGACGTCGATACCGGAGCCTACGACCAGGGTCACATCCCCGGCGCGATCGGGTGGAATTGGCAGACGCAACTGTGCGATACCGTGCAGCGCGACATCATCAGCCAAGCCGACCTGGAGAAGCTGCTCGGCAACAGCGGCATCGGCAACGACACCACCATTATCCTCTATGGCGACAACAACAATTGGTTCGCCGCCTGGGCGTTCTGGCAGTTGAAGATCTACGGCCACCAAGACGTGCGGATCATGAACGGCGGGCGG
>JADFNO010000125.1 GCA_022563315.1 Planctomycetota bacterium
GGTTCGCTTGGCATGGCTATTAGAATAGCTCCCGCCCGATCGGCCGGGGATGCGCCCCATATTCTCCCCGCCGGAGGCTTGCGGCGACTGCGACCGGCGACGCTGACGATGACGGACCGTTTGCGATCCGGGGCCCTTGCGGGTACCAATGGCTCAATGACCGGCTGGAAACGGCATCTCGTGGTTTGGGGAGGGGTGGTAATCGCGGCGGCGGCGTGTGTGTTCGTCATTCCCTACATGTTCTCGTCGCGGGGAGTCATCGGGCCGACGCTCCTGCAAGCACAATCGCCGATCGCGGCTTGCCTGACGTTGCTGGCTGGTCTCGCCGCAGCCACGATTGTGGGCGCGGTGGTCGGCCGGCTCACCAACGCGGTGGTGGGGTTATTCGTGATCGGATTCGGGTTGGGGATGCTGGCCCTTCGGTTTGGGTCGATCCAGGATCTCGCGTTCGCCGACGGCTCGCTGCCCTTGCTCGCGTTGGAAACAGTGCTGTGGGCGTGCGCGGTGCTGGGAAGCACCCTGGTCGTGTTCTGGATCGCCGGACCGCTGGGCGACTTCGCGGCCGACGAAGAGAAGGACCCTTCGTCGAGTCGATGGTCGCTGGGCGGCGCCGCCGCCGGGATTGTGATGCTGCCGGTCGTGTGGCTGATGGCCCGATCGGAGCTGCGAGGACAGACGCTCGCGGCGACGGTCCTTGGCGGCTTGGTCGCGGGGATGCTCGCCAGACTGCTCTCGCCCCAGACGCAGCCGCGACTGATCTTCGCCACAGCATGTCTGGCGGGCGCTGTGGGCCACGTCATCGGCGCGGTGGTGATCCGAATCTCAAACGCCGATGGAATGGCGGCGGCGTATGTCGCCTCGACGCTGCCCGCGGTCAGCCTTCCCTTACCGATCGATTACGCCGTCGGTTCACTGATCGGCGTGGCGATGGGGCTCGGCTGGGCCGCGTCGTTCGTTCATCATGAGCAAGAAGGCGAAGCCGCCCCCAGCACCGCTTCGTCCAACCAATGACCGGCCCACGACTGCGCGTAATTCGTCGCCCGCTCAGGCCAGGGCTGGTGATTCGCAGGGGTGCGGGCCGTGGCTAGGCTGCACGAATATCAAGCCAAGGCGCTGCTGCGTGATCGCGGTCTCCCGGCCCCGCCGGGGCAAGCCGTCTCGACTGCCGACGAGGCCCGCGCCGTGGCCGATCAACTGGGCGGGCGGGTCGTGCTCAAGGTCCAGGCGTGGATCACCGGTCGAGCTGCCAAGGGCGGTATCCAGTTCGCCGACACCCCGAACGAGGCCCACGACAAGGCCGCCCAGTTGCTCGAGATGAGGTTCGGCAACTTCCCCGTGCGCGAAGTGCTCGTGGAACGGGCGATCGAGATCAAGCACGAATTGTTTGTCTCGGTCGCAATAGACGACGCCGCCCAAGCGCCCGTCCTGCTGCTCGATGCCCAGGGCGGATCGGGAATCGAGGATCGCGCCGACTCGGTGCATCGGTTGCCGATCGACGTCCGCACCGGCGTCGACGCCAGCGCTATTCGTGATGTTCTAGGTGAATCGCCGATCGACGCTGGTCTCCATGATGATCTCGTCGCGGCGATTCAAACGATCGTCGATCTCGCGCGAGAGACCGAAGCGCGTTCGCTGGAGGTGAATCCGCTGGTCACGACGAAAGAGGATCGTGTTGTCGCCGTGGATTGTCGAATGACGATCGACGACTACGCGGTCTTCCGCCATCCGGAGTTGGGAATCGAGATTGCGCGCGAGCTGGATCACCCGGCTACGGAGCTGGAGCGCATCGCCTATGACATCGAACAGGCGGATCATCGCGGCACGTTCTACTTCGCGCAGTTGCCCACCGACGATGCCGAATCATCACGCGGGCTGATTGGATTCCACGGAGCCGGCGGCGGGGGGTCGATGATGTCCATGGACGCCGTCACCAGTGTGGGCTTCACCTTGGCCAACTTCTGCGATACGTCGGGCAATCCCTCGGCCGCGAAGGTCTATCGCGCTGCCCGCATCATCCTCGGCCAGCCGAATCTCGTCGGTTACTTCGGTTCGGGAAGCGGCGTGGCCAGCCAGGAGCAATTCCACTCCGCCTATGGCTTGGCGAAAGCGTTTTGCGAGCTGAATCTATCCATCCCGGCGGTGATCCGCCTCGGCGGCAACAGTGAAGATCGAGCGGTCGAGATTCTGGAGGCGGCGTGTGCCGAACTGCCCGGCCAGGTCGAGGGCTACAAGAAGGATGACACGCCGTCGTCAATCGCACAGCGTTTCGCCGAACTCGTTGATGATGCCGGTGGCCGTACATGGTCGCCACAGCCGCGCCGCGTGCCCGACTACGTTGGAAAGACCTATTCGTTTTCGATTTCCGGCGGCGCCGTCTGGATCGATCACGATCAATGCGACCCTCAAACAACGGCCCTCGTCGTCGAGCACAGCTCCGGCCTGCTCAAGGATGCGGATGGCAAGCCTGTACTGGCGGTTTCAGCCGACGAAATACAGAACAAGGATTCCGAATTGATCGCGTTAGAGATCGAATGTCGCCGCGCAGACCATCCCGTTGTATTCGTCGACCTGCCAATCAAAGGAATCGATACGTCACCACACATTTAGCCGCGGGGCTTGCCCCGCGTTTTCTTCCAAACCAATGTCCATCATCATCGACCAAACCAAACGCATACTCATCCAAGGCATCACCGGACGAGAAGGTCGCGCGCGAACCAAGCTCATGCGCGAGTTCGGCACAAACGTGGTCGCCGGCTGCACCCCCGGCAAAGGCGGACAGGATGTCCAAGGAGCTCCGGTGTTCGATTCGGTGGCCGAGGCGATCGCCGAGGTCGGCGACGTCGATATCTCCGTGATCTTTGTGCCCGCCAGGCTTGTCAAAGATGCAACGATCGAAGCAATTGAAGCTGGCATCAGGTTGTTGGTGCTCGTGCCGGATCGGGTGCCGTTGTGGGATACGATGGAAATCGCAGCGGTAGCGAAGGACCACGGAGCTTGCTTCGTCGGCCCTAACACGCTGGGCGTTCTGAGTCCGGGCAAGGCCGTGGTCGGAATGATCGGCGGCCGGGCTGATGCCGCGCGGCAATGGTTCAACGAGCCCAAACCCGGCCGAACCGTCGGCGTCATTTCACGCAGCGGGGGCATGACCAGTTCCTGCGGGTACTACCTCAGCCGAGCCGGCGCCGGCATCAGTACGCTCGTTCACGTCGGCGGTGATTCCGTCATCGGGCTTCCCATCCCCGACGTCGCGGCGATGTTCCAAGACGATCCCCAGACCAACGCCATCGTGCTTTTCGGAGAGATTGGCGGCTCGCAGGAGGAGCGACTTGCCCAAGCCATCGTTGACGGAACGATCACCAAGCCCGTTATCGCTTATATTGGCGGGGCGGCCGCAAAGGAAGGTACACGCTTCAGCCACGCCGGCGCAATAATCGAGCACGGCCGAGGCACCCACGCCGCCAAGGTCAGCGCACTGCGTGAAGCCGGCGCAACTGTCGTGGACTCCTTCAGCGACCTGCCGCAGACGACGCTCGATGTTTTGACGAAACTCCAGATAGCTGCATCCTGAACCTCAAGCGCGACCCAACCATGACTGAATCATCCACAGAACCTGCTTGGAAAACCGCGATTACCGAGGTTGCACCTAACAGTGTTCGTGTGCGCGGATACGACATCGCTGAGTTGATGGGCAACGTTTCGGTCGGTCAAGCGGTATATCTCATTTTGCGCGGTGAATTGCCAAACGACAATGTCGGTCGATTGATGGAAGCGATGCTGGTCGCCAGTATCGATCACGGGGCGACGCCACCGTCCGCGTTGGCTGCGCGTACGGTTGCCTCGACTGGCGCGACCCTTAGCGCATCGGTCGCCGCCGGCATCGCCAGTATCAACGACCACCATGGCGGAGCAATCGAACAATGCGCTCGGCAACTGGGAAATATTGTCAACCGACAAAAGGAAACCGGCGAATCACTTGATCGCGTGGCGGAGGCGGTGCTCGATGATCTCAAACGTGCGGGGCAACGCATGGCTGGATTCGGTCATCGTATTCACGATCACGATCCGCGCACCGGTCGGCTGTTCGAGCTCGCCCAACAGGCTGGGATTGATGGCTCACACATCCAAGCGGCCAAGGCTGTCGAGAACGTTTTCTCAGCGGGCGGCAAGAACCTGCCCATCAATGTCGATGGGGCGATGGGCGCGATTCTGGCCGATCTGGGATTCGAGCCGGCAATGATGAACGGCCTGTTCATGATCGCCCGCCTGCCCGGGCTCGTCGCGCATGTTCATGAAGAAAAAACGCGCCAAAAGCCCATGCGGCGAATCGATCCGGTCAATCACTCGTATGACGGACCCGCTGCGCGATCACTACCAGCAAACTCCTAGGTGATGACCACCCAACCGACCCTACACACCGATCGACTCACGCTTCGGCCCTTTACACTTGATGACGCAGCGGACTTGCAGCGCCTCGCCGGTGCAAAGGAAATCGCCGCCACCACGATGACGATTCCGCATCCATATCCAGACGGTGAGGCCGAGCGATGGATCGGCAGGCACCAGCCGAGATTTGCCGAAGGCAAGACTGCCACCTTCGCCGTCACACTGCGCGAGTCCGGCGAACTCATCGGCGCGATCGGCCTATCCATCAAACCCGAACATTCCCACGCCGAGATGGGCTATTGGATCGGCAAACCCTATTGGAACAAGGGGTATGCGACCGAGTCTACGCGAGCCTTGTTGCAATACGCCTTCGACACGCTTGGGCTCAATCGCATCTTCGCCCATCACATGACCAAGAATCCACAGTCCGGCCGAGTGATGCAGAAGATCGGCATGACCTACGAAGGCACGCTACCGCAACACATACGCAAAGGTGACGGTTTCGAAGACCTCGCCCTCTACGGCATCACGCGAAACCAGTACGATGTACGTTGACCGGTCCAATCCTCTCTTACTCCCTCTCCCCCCGGGAGAGGGCTGGGGTGAGGGTTCTTGAGAGTTTGCAAAAACAATGATCGAACGTAGATGACCCATACAACTAACGATATCGCCCAACTCTTCCCCGACATCATGGCCATTACCGATGCCTCGCTGCGCGATAAGGTCGCTCGGGTATGGGACGAGTCGATCACCACCGGCTGCGGCGGCAAGGGTTGGACGTTCGACGAGCTGCGGACGATCAAGTTCACCCTCCTAGCCGGCGAGATCGATATGCGATTCGTCGAACACCTCAATTCGTGTGTCAAACAATGTATGGCGATTGCGGAGGTCTTGAACAGCGTGTTCGGCGACCGTGTGCCGATCAATCGTGACTACTTGATTGCGGGTGCATTGCTGGCCGACGTTGGCAAACTCTTGGAGTTCGACAAGGACGCAGCCGGCAACGTAATCAAGGGCAGCTTCGGCGAAGCACTGCGCCATCCATTCTCAGGTGTCGCACTGTGTTACAAGCATGGCCTGCCGGTCGAGGTCATGCACATTGTCGCAACGCATTCCCACGAAGGCGACAAGGTCCAGCGGAGTATCGAATCAATCGTCTTCCATCACGCAGATTTCATCGATTTCGACATCGCCAAGTACCTCGGCACACCGGCGCAGCCCGCTTAAGCGGGCGGCGCCGTCTTCGTGCACACTATGTCCGCGTGCTGATATCCTCTCCTAATGCCACAAACGCTTGTCGAGAAAATCGTCACTCGCTACGCCGCCCCCGGAACGCTCGAGCCTGGGGAGAGGGCCCACGCCGGCGATTTTCTCAACATCCGCCCCAAGCACATTATGACGCACGACAATACGTCGGCCGTCATGAGCAAATTCAAGACGATCGGTGCGGCAAACATTTTCGACCCAACCCAACCCGTTTTTGCCATCGATCACGACATCCAAAACACGACGCCTGAGAACCTCGGCAAGTACGCCAGGATCGAAGCGTTTGCGCGCGAGCATGGCATCGATTTTTACCCGGCCGGGACGGGCATTAGCCACCAGGTCATGGTCGAGCAAGGCTACGTCACCCCCGGAAGTCTCGTCGTCGGCAGTGATTCACATTCGAATCTCTATGGTGCGGTTAATGCGCTGGGGACGCCGGTCGTGCGCACCGATGCTGCGTGCATTTGGGCGACGGGTCAAACGTGGTGGCAGGTTCCCCCAATCGCGCGCGTCAACCTCACCGGCAAACTACTTCCGGGGGTCGTGGGCAAGGACGTCATTATCGCGCTGTGCGGCGTGTTCAATCACGATGAAGTGCTGAACATGATCGTCGAGTTTGTCGGCGACGGCATCGCATGTCTCTCGATGGATCAACGCCTCAGCATCGCCAACATGACCACCGAATGGGGAGCACTAGGCGGCGTTTTCCCCTTCGATCCAATCCTGCGCGACTATCTGTATGGTCGAGCCGCTTACTTGTCCGCCAAGAATACCCCACGCTACACGCGCGACGACGTCGATCGCTGGTTCGCCGAAAAGCTCGAACCCGATTCCGGCGCGCACTATGCCGTGGATCTAACGCTCGATTTGGCGACGGTGATTCCGCATGTTTCGGGGCCGGATCATGTGAAGGTGATGCACGCGCTGCCGGAGATTCAGAAGCAGCGCATCAAGATCGACAAGGCGTATTTGCTGAGTTGTGTCAATGCGCGCTTGGAAGACCTGGCCGAAGCGGCGGCGATCGTTGAAGGCCACAGTGTTGCGGAGGGTGTCGAGTTCTACGTTGCCGCCGCTTCCGCTGAGGTGCAGCGGCAAGCTGAGAACGATGGATTCTGGCAAACACTGATCGACGCAGGCGCCATCGCACTGCCCAGTGGATGTGGTCCGTGCATCGGTCTCGGGCGAGGAACACTCGAGCCGGGTGAAGTCTGTATCAGCGCGACGAATCGGAACTTCCGGGGGCGGATGGGCTCGCGCGATGCGAAGGCGTATCTGGGTAGTCCTGCCGTCGTCGCCGCCTCAGCGATTGCCGGCTACATCTGCTCGCCGCATGAATATGACAACGTCAAGCCTACGTTCTCGATCAAAGTTCACGATCAGAAACGCAATGCGAACGCCGTTGAGATCCTAGCGGGATTTCCCCAAACAATGACCGGCCGATCGCTCCTGCTCCCCGTTGACAACCTCAACACCGATGGCATCTACTCCGGCAAGCTCACCTATCGCGATGATGTGAGTGACCAGGAAATGGCGGCGGCGGCAATGGCCAACTACGACCCGCAGTTCAGTGATATCGCGCGCGAAGCCGACATCATCGTGGCCGGGCGAAACTTCGGTACGGGTTCCTCGCGCGAGCAGGCCGCAACCTGCCTCAAATTGCGCGGCATCCAATGCATCATCGCCGCTTCGTTCAGTCAGACGTACAAACGTAACGCATTCAACAACGGGTTTTTGGTGATGGAGAGCCCGGAGTTGTACGAAGCGTTACTTACTCAGTCTTCTTCCCCTCTCCCCCTGGGAGAGGGTGGCGAGCGCAGCGAGTCGGGTGAGGGTTCTTTAAGATTGCAATCGACGCGTCCATCAACAGAAGAGACAAAAAGACCCTCACCCCCAACCCCTCTCCCAAGGGGAGAGGGGAGTAAGAACACTATCCCCGGTCCGCAGATCACGATCGACTTCGCCGCATCGACGATCACTATGCAAGAAACTGAATATCCCTTTGCGCCCCTTAGTACCGTGGCCCAAGAACTCATCATCGCCGGTGGCGCGGAAAACTTGGTGAAACTGCAACTCGGACGATCAATCAACCCCACCTAGCATCGCCAGCCTGGCCAGACGAGTCGCCTCGCCCTCCACGAACCACGCGTTTTTCGATAACAGTTCGTGCGCTCGGAGAAAATGCGCTCTCGCCTCATCCGTTCGTCCCAGCGCTTGCAGACACTCGGCTAACTCTTCATATATATAGCCGTCAGGGTCCTCGATTTCAGCGATTTGCTGCTCCAACTCACGCTGAACCGCCAGCGCCTCTTCCACACGATTCAGTGATCGTAGACACCTTGCAATACACCAACGAGCTATACGAATGTCGTCGGCTTTACCTTGCGCTCGGCGATGTTGCAACGCTTGCTCGAAGTAGATCAACGCCTTGTCGTACTCTCCATTACTGTGATGCGACCAGCCGATATTGTTGCACAGCGAACCCGTCCAACGCTGCGCATCAGGATCGGACGATGAATTGGCTAGATCAAGCGCCTTGTGGTTCCACTTCAGCCCTTCCTCCCTGACTTCGACGGCCGCCACCATGTGCGCCGCATCAACCGCCAAGCCATCGATCCCTTCACCCGATGCCAATTCCCACGCCTCGACAAACAGCGGTTTCGCCTTGTCTGCGCTCCCGGATGAGTTGAACACGCGGCCGCGCTCCACCAACAATCGCACCTTCGCCCGGCGCATATCACTGCCAATCATCGCATCAGCTCGATCGAGCGTCGCATGCGCTTCATCAAACTGCCGCTGCAACCCCTGCGCTCGGGCAATCTGTGTCAACAACTCAGCGTGGTAGCCCCGATCGTCCGAGGCCACCGCCTTCGCCAAGACCGCGCGAAGCTTCGACTCCGTACCCGCAGGATCGTTGTAATCCCACAGTCCAAGAATGTCAGGCAAATTCGAATCTTGATCGGCAACGGTCATCGGCTCACGTCCTCCGCCCAGCCCGGCGATCGCCCTCACGCAACTCTGCTATACTCCCCGCCCTGATCGGTTTCATACTCTCACTCTATCTGTGTCCATCTGTGTCCATCTGTGGCTGTCTTTTATTATGCCCAAATACACAATAGCCTGGTTACCCGGTGACGGCGTCGGCAACGACGTCATGGAAGCCGCTCGCATCGTCCTTGATGCGATGAAGTTCGATGCCCAGTACGTGCCCGCCGACATCGGCTGGACCTTCTGGTGCAACGAGGGCGATCCGCTGCCGCAGCGCACGATCGACATTCTAAAGGAAACAGATTGCGCGCTGTTCGGGGCGATCACCTCCAAGCCGCGCGATGAAGCGAACGAAGAGCTTGCCCCGGAATTGCAGGGCAAAGGACTGGTCTACTTCAGCCCGATCGTAAAGCTGCGGCAACTGTTGAATCTGCACACGAATCTTCGCCCGTGCAAAGCCTATCCCGGGAATCCGCTGAATTATCGCGACGACATCGACCTCGTGGTGTTTCGCGAGAATACCGAAGGCATGTACAGCGGCGTCGAATGGTTTCCGCTTCCGGAGAAAGTCTATGAAGCGATGTGCGACAACCCCAAGATGATCAAGTGGAAAGACAAGGGACTTGAAAACGTCGCACTCTCCACGCGCATCATGTCCAAGCAAGGTTGCGAATCGATTTGCCGACAGGCGTTCGAGTTCGCCAAGACCCACAATCGAAAGAGCGTCACGCTTGTCGAGAAACCCAATGTGCTGCGCGAGACCGGCGGCTTGATGACCCGCGTCGCGCGCGACGTCGCCAAGGACTACCCGGATATTCCGCTATGGGAAGCGAACATTGACGCGATCTGCATGTGGATGATCAAGAACCCGCAGAACTACGATGTGCTTGTCGCGGAGAACATGTTCGGCGACATTCTTTCCGATCTCTGTGCAGGATTGGTAGGGGGGCTCGGGTTCGCCTCGGCCGCAAACATTGGTGACGACTATGCCGTCTTCGAGCCGACGCACGGTTCGGCGCCGAAGTACGATGGGCAATACAAGGTCAACCCGATAGCGATGTTGCTCACCGTCAAACTGATGTTCGAATGGCTCGGCGAGTCTGACAAAGCCTGTCAACTTGAAAGCGCAATTGCCACAGTCATCAAAGATCACAAGGTCGGTACTTACGATGTTGGTCTAAGCAACACGACACTGGAAGTGGCAGAGGAAATTGCAAGGAATCTATAGTATAGATAGTTATTCTAGGATAAGTTCTATACCATCTGATGCCGCTGTGCCACCGGGACAATGATCAAGAATAATATCGATCAAGCAGTCGAAGATAGTAGGCCCTGGTTGCGATGGTGCGCCGCATTGACGAAGCCAATTCACCCGATGGTCGTTCGCGTCTCTGCTGCAATAATGCTCGGCGCCGCGACAACGGTCGCGGTGGCTTGGCTGATGGCGCTGTATGTCGATGGAGGCCAAGCGACCAGTGCACGCTGGTCGCGCGGATTCAAGACAGACGGCGCTAGCCAAGTCGTGCCAACGCCACCATTGCACCCGCAGCAAAATGGAATTCATCTCGTGCAGGTAACTCGCATCCGACGCTGGGGGACGGACATTGTCGAAGTGTGGCCAGTGTGGTCACAAAACCCCAATTATCCGATATCGCCACCGGGTTCGACTCATGCGCTTGTAGAGGGGACATCCTTCGAAGCGGAGATGAAGGATAAGTTCGACCGCAACGAGGCGCCGTGCGCGTGGTGGCGTGCCGATGGCTGGCCGCTCCCGGCATTGAGTGCGGAGGCCAGATGGCAGTCGTATGATGCACTTGGAATGTCGCCAGTGATCGGCGGCGTGCTGGTGGGCCCAAAGAATGTGGTCCCTCGTGACGGGGTGCGCATCCTTCCGCTGCAGCCGGTCTGGAGCGGCCTTATCATCAACACAGTTTTTTACGTTTCCCTGTGGTTCGCACTCTTTTCGCTTAGGAAGATTTGGGACTTTAGGAACATTCGATCCAGACTCCGACGCCGCCGCGGCCAGTGTGTTCGCTGCGGATATCAACTGCTGCCCGACCAGACTCGATGCAGCGAATGCGGCGAGCGTGTATCGTGAATCGGGTGCCACACCGCATCTCGTAGAGTGCTGTGTGCTTTGCGGTAGCAACTTTCCCGCCACACACATCACACTTTGCGATGATGTGTGGCACCCTTCGCTATTTTCGGCAGCGCAGAGGAAGTCGCGCGGCAAGTCTCACGATCTTCCGAGGTCGCTGCACCGTAACGAAGTACCGCATCGTTGGAGCGGGCAACTCACTCATCAGTTTCGACGATCGCGATCAATGTGATTATCAACCGCAAGCACGAACTTCTCGACGAAGTTTGGCATCATGCCCCAATAACTATGATCGTCGCTTGGCAACTGCCGCCGCATCTGCCGTCTGAGTCGGTGTCCCAGCGATACAGCTGCGTCTGGAGGATACTCGCTGATCCACACTTGGTAAGCGCTCGACGACTTAAACCGTTCTGATCGATACGTAATTGACCGTAGATTTCTGTGTTCATCGTAAAGGAGCGTGATCGATAGATCAGACTCTTCTGAGTACTCTCCAACGACACGGATGTAGAACTCCAAGCCGAACGTAGCGTTATTGAACGAGCCGACAAACACCGGACGCGAAACTGCGTAGGTCGCATAGCCAAACGGAACAATGGCGCATTGGAGT
>JADFNO010000277.1 GCA_022563315.1 Planctomycetota bacterium
GGCGCTCCTCCAGGGGCATCTTCCTGAGCAACTCGTCGATGCCGATGGTGATCTTCTTCTCCACCATTCCGTCGAGGGTGACCGTCCATGGCCGGATCCGCAACGCCTGGGCGGCGCGATGGATCTGCTTGTGGGAGCCGAATTCGTAGAAGTTGTTGTAGGTCGTCGCCTGCTTCTCGTCGGTAAGGGGACGGGTGATCTCATAGCGCGGGTTGCGCATCACCGGATATAGCGACGCCGAGGGGTCCGCCGACGCCGCCTCGGCCGAATTTCCGTTCTTGGCGCTGGTTGCCGCGGCGTCCTCTTCGCCACAGCCCGCCAGCAAAAAGGACGCCGCCGGCGCCAGTATCGGGCCCAGCGCCAGCGTCTTCACCAGACGCCGGCGTTCGACGAATATATCCTCGGGCGTAACGGCGTCCTCGCCGATCTCCCAGCCGCGCTTGTTCCTGATCAGCATGCCTAATCTCCCGCTGGTCAAACCTTTGTCCTAGAACCTTATCCGGCCAGGTAGCTTTTATGGCCTGGAATTCTCATAGCTGGGTACTCGGCCACCCCGCCGCCAATGAAACTTTCGTGATCGTAGCCCACCCCTTGCGGTCAGAGCGGTTCTTGGTAGATAGGGACCGCTCTAGGGTCCGTACTCAATTAGGGGATTCCCTTTTTAGCGATGATGTGATTCAAGGTCTCCAACTGAAAGGAGGTCTTGGATGTCGAACCTTTATTGGCTGAACGATGATGAGTGGTCACGGATCGCGCCGTTGCTGCCGCGGGGGCGGCGTGGTGCGCACCGTGTCGACGACCGTCGGGTGATCAGCGGCATCGTCCACATGTTGCGCACTGGGGCGCGCTGGCGGGATTGTCCGGCGGCATACGGGCCCTATACGACGATCTACAACCGCTTCAACCGATGGAGCAAACAAGGGGTGTGGGAGGATTTGTTCTACGCTCTAGCCGGGTCGAGCGGTGTCATCTCTTCAGCGGCGGTGGACTCGACCTACGTCAAGGCGCACCGATCGGCGGCCGGCGCAAAAGGGGGGCCTTCATCCATGCCATCGGGCGCTCGCGCGGCGGACGGACGACCAAGGTTCACGCCATAACCGATCAGTGCGGCCGTCCCGTCGCCTTCACGATCACGCCGGGCAACACCCACGATCTGGTCGGTGCCGAGGCCCTTTTGCAACGCGCGCCGCTGCCCCGCAAGCTGATCGCCGACCGGGCCTACGATGCTCGCAAGCTCCGCGACTGGCTGGCCGCGCGTGGCTGCGAAGCCGTCATCCCGCCCAATCCAACCCGTAAACATCCTCACACTTACGATGCCGAGGCTTACAAAACGCGCAACCTCATCGAGCGAATGTTCTGCCGCCTCAAGGACTTCCGAAGAATCGCAACCCGATACGACAAGCGCGCAGACACATATCTCTCCTCTATCCTCCTCGCCGCCGCTATCATATGGTGGATTAATTGAGTCTGGAGCCTAATGAGCAGAGGAATGGCGATTAGTGGGGGTCATCCGTGAACGCTGCTTGGTCTATCTGGCGAAATTTCGATGTCGTGCGACGGCGAATTCACGTAATTCGGGGGGGAGTGATGTTTTTGAGACTTGATCCGTCCAACACGCGCCTGATCGTGTTGATGATCGCGGTCTGTATGTTCTCAAGTTCCGCCCTCTCGCTGGCCTACGCCAGCGAGCGGCTGCGAAGTACCGTCCCCATAAGTTCAAAGCTCTGTATGGCGGGTGACGGGGCCTGCATCGGGAGAGGGGAACGGAAGACGTTGCACCAGGCCGCTTTTACGCACGATGTGCAGTCGTTCCAGGCCGGTGTCAAGAAGTCATGTCTCCGCATGGCGGGCGATGGGGCCTGCTCGACGAGGGCGGTATCGGGCACGCCCCGAGAGTCTGCCGTGGCGCCGGGCGAGCCTGGGTACAAGGCCGGTATTCCGAACGAGACGCTCTCCCTCTATAAAACGATCAGTTACGTGACGGGTGCGACACTAACAGATCAGATTTGGTATCTGACCATCGCATCTGAGGCGGCCGCGACGGGCGGCATATTCTTTGTTGTCAACGCGGCCACATCTTCGATGATGACCTATAACTACGAATACTATTGGAACATGTGCTGCCGAGCTCCGCCCGGCCCCGATGGTATTGTACCGGTCAGCTCCACAAAGGCGATCATCTATCGCGCTCTCAGCGTGCTTCGGGTCGGCGCCCTTGCGCTCATATTCGGCAACACCATACCATCCGCCGCGATCGTGACCCTCGCGATCACCTTCAGTCGCACCGCCGTCTACGTCACCAACGACTACGTCTGGAACCGCATCGACGTGATGAAGCCAATCAACAAGCCACCCAGCCGGCGAAGCGATTAAAACAAAAATGTAGCTGCCAATGAGCAAATGAAGTTGGTCACGACATCCATGACGGCCAGGTGATCGCGATCCGGGGAATCTTCGGCGATGCGCTTGAGGGCATAGAGGCCGCCGATGCGCACCGTAACCCTGTCGTGCCCGAGATGCTCGACGGCCGTCGAGAAGCGGTCCGTGATGAGGCCCTGCTCGGCGACGATTGTTTGACGGTGGGCGGTCCAGGCTCGCCAAATGCCGAAGCCGAGACCGACCAAGCCGACGCCAAGCAACCCGACATTACGGAGAACCTCACTCCGGGAGGTGTTGACGCCACCCTCCTGCCAGTAAGACCAGGACAAGAGGCCAAACTTCCACGCCATCAGAACGGAAACCGCCAACAGCAGCACCGAAAGGCCGACACTAGGCAATTTATTTCCCCTTCTTCTTCCCGTCGATCTTAGCCAACTCATCTTCAATTACGGCTTTGAGGCCGTTATAGTCGGCACCCTTCACAAGACGACCGTTGACGACCA
>JADFNO010000278.1 GCA_022563315.1 Planctomycetota bacterium
CCATGGCGGACCGGACGATGGGCGAGCTCAGGCACAAGGCGACGGAAACACAAAGAATGTGGGTGTATCTCATGGGCGACTTCTCCTTTTTGTTTGGGAGATATCAGGTGTAGGAGGTCTCACGGTTCCGATCTGGAAAAGGCGTTCCACGGGTATATATGCCGTTTTTGACGGAATCTTGCGCGACTTTGGAAATCTTTTTTTAGAGGGCGACCACAGGCAGCCGTATGGGCCGTTGCGTGCATCGATCAGCCCCACGGCGCTGCTTGTTTAGCCGCTGCGGCTACGCGGCGAACGATGCGCTGATGGGCGTCCGTTGACGTTCGACCCGCCGTGGCCGGCGGGGCTAAACAAGGCCTCCCCCTTGATGCCTCAATGCCTTGATGCCTTGATCCCTTGATGCCTTGATCCCTTCATGCCTCGATGCCATGATGCCTTGCTGCCCCATGCCGTCCTCAAGCTCCTCCAGTTTGTTCAGCGACCTTGACGTCACGGTCGAGCCGGACGCCGCGATCGGCGTGATGACGTGGTATGGGATCGGCGGGCGGGCTGATCTGCTCGTGCGGCCACAATCCGTCGACGACCTGGCCGCGCTCGTGAAGCGCTGCCGGCGGTCGGGCACGCCGCTGCGCATCCTCGGCGGCGGCGCGAACCTGCTCGTTGCCGACGATGGTGTTGATGGGCTCGTCGTCAAGCTCGATGCCCCCGCTTTCCGCCAGATCAAGTACAACCGATCGGGCGAGATCAACATCATGCGGGCGATGGCCGGGGCTGACATGCCCAAGACCCTGATGGCCGCGGTGCGACAGGGGCTGGGCGGCTTGAGCCAGATGGCGGGAATCCCCGGCTCGATCGGCGGAATGATTCGCATGAACGCCGGCGGATCGTACGGTTGTATCGGCGAGGTCGTGCGCAGCGTGACTTGCCTTACCCGTAGCGGCGAATTGGTGACGTACCCGGCCGAGGAATTGCGATTCGAATATCGCTCGACCAACATTCCCGACCCGGTGATCGTTTCGGCCACGTTCGAGCTTGAGCCGACCGACCCCGTGGCGCTGCGCGATCGCGTCAAGGAGATCTTCGCGTTCAAGAAAAGTACGCAGCCGTTGGCGGATTCGTCGGCAGGATGTACGTTCAAGAACCCCATCGACCCGGTAAGCGAGGAGCGCGTCCCGGCGGGGAAGCTCATTGACGAAGCTGGGCTGAAGGGCGAAACGATCGGCGGGGCGTCGATCAGTCACCAGCACGCGAACTTCATCGTGACCGAGCCTGGCGCACGCGCCGATGATGTTTTGGCATTGCTGGACCTGGTTCGCCGACGAGTATACGAGCACGCCGGGATTGAACTTGAGACCGAGGTTGTCGTCTGGCAGCGCGAGGAAGATCCAGAGTAGCCACAGATTCACACAGATGGACACAGATGAGATTCAGGAGAGGGGGAGTGGGTTAGGAACTTGGAACGGTAGAGGGTTTAGGAATTGACTCGCAATCGCATCACTGTGCTCGTACTCATGGGCGGACCGGACGCGGAGCGCGAGGTCAGCTTGATGTCCGGGAAGGAGACGGCGCAGGCGCTGCGCGATTGCGGGCGGTTTGAGGTGATCGAGCACATCATCGACGATCCCAGCGTGGACGAGCTGGGCGAACTCGGCGGCGACGTCGTCTTTCCCGTTCTGCACGGACCGTGGGGCGAGGGTGGACACTTGCAAGAGCGACTCGAACTGCTCGGCAAGCCTTTCGTCGGCTCGCCCTCCGACGCGGCGCGGTTGGCGATGGATAAGCTGGCGACGAAGACGCTGCTATCTGCTGACGGTATTCCCACGCCGGCGGCGCAGCGGCTTGCGGCAGATGATGTCTGCACTATCGCGCCCCCATTGGTCCTCAAGCCGATTGATGATGGGTCGAGCATCGACTTGTTTATTTGTCGAACCGAGCAGGAAGTACACGAAGCTCGCGCAGCGTTACACCCCAAGCGCAACATCATCATGGCGGAGAAGTACATCGCTGGCCGCGAGCTGACCGTCGGCATCGTGCAAGACAAACCACTGCCGCTGATCGAGATCGTTCCTGCCGTTGAGTTTTACGACTACGACGCAAAGTACTTTCGCAACGACACGCGATACAAGCTCGACCCGGACGTTCCGGCCGACGTCGCCAAGCGTTGCGCCGAGATCGCCATGTACGCCTTTGACCGGCTCGGGTGCCGCGACCTCGCTCGTGTGGATCTGATGCTCGATGACGCCGGCTTGTGGTTCCTCGAGATCAACACCATGCCGGGGTTCACGACACATTCACTTGTGCCGATGGCTGCCGCTCACGCCGGGCTGGATATGCCCGAGCTCTGCGCCACGCTGGTGCAGGCAGCTCTTGCGCGTTCGCCGATTGCAGCCGCCGGGACACGATGATTCGGCGTCTCGGCTTACCTCAGTGGCACGGGCATCTTGCCCGTACAAGGGCAAAATGACGAAATGCACGGGCAAGATGCCCGTGCCACTGAACCGCCTCCGACCTATCGGAACCAGGCGAATCTCAAGCGCGGCCGGACCAATCCGCCGATCCAATCATCACGGACGGCCCGGCGACGGTCGGCCGGGTGCCGGGAGTCTCCGGGGGTTTCCGGGGGAGAGGATCGCCCATCCAAATTGGGACCGCATGGCCACACGACGTACGGCAAAAACGAAACGACGCCGAAACCCGCTCGTGCTCGATCGCGGCAGCCTTGCCCGTCGATTGATCCGTCCGGGGCTGTGGGTCGTGACGATCAGCGGTGTGCTTGTCCTTTGGACGCTGGGGGTGCCTCGCCTGGCGACCTACGCCTCGCACAACCAGTACGCCCAA
>JADFNO010000126.1 GCA_022563315.1 Planctomycetota bacterium
CCCACAGGGTAATGATGTCGCGCCCGGTGGTAAGGACGGAGGAGGGATTGAAGGTTTCGAGCAGGCCGATTGTGTCGGGATAGTCCTTGGGTTCAGGCCAACCCATGGTGGAGATTGGCCAGAGGGCGCTGGAGAACCACGTATCGAGCACGTCGGGGTCTTGGGTGTAGCCCCAGTGCTCTAGTTCCTCCACGACTTCGTTGTCATGCTCAATACGAACGCATACTTGCCATTTGTGACATTCGATTTGATCAAGATCCTCCTGCGATTCAACATTTTCCGGTGCTTCTCTACGAACAATAGAAATCCGTCCTGCTTCTTCCCAAGTCCTTAGCCTACCCTCAAAATCACCCACATCACCATGCATATCATTGACCACACCCTCCGCACGCAATGCAGCACTCCACACCGGAATCCGATGACCCCACCAGAGTTGTCGGCTGATACACCAGTCGCGCAGGTTCTCGTGCCAGGCCTGAAACGTCTTGGCATACCGCGCAGGGTAGAACAACAACTCACCATCACCCGCGCCATCGCCGCTTGCGGCTTCGCGTGAAGGTCTTGGGCCTTCACATTGCTCATCACTCAGCGCCCGCAGCGCTTCGCCTGTCATCCGATCGTCCGTCACCTTCACGTACCACTGATCGCTCAGGTACGGCTCGATCGGAACATGCGACCGATACGAATGGCCGACGCTGTGTTGATAGTCGCGCACATCCTGAAGAAGATCGTGGTCTTTGAACCATTGCACGATCGCCTTGCGAGCTTCGTCTCGCGCTAAGCCGACAAGCGGCTGGGCTTCGTCGGAGCAATCGTCCCAACCATGATCGGTGGAGATCGTCGCATCCGGCGCTAAGACGTTGATCACGGGCAGATCATGTCGCTGGCCGATGTCCCAATCATTCGGATCGTGGGCGGGGGTGACCTTGAGAAACCCGGTGGCGTACTCGGCCATCGGATTGTCAGGGTCGCTGGGCATCACGACGTGCTCGTCGGCGATGATGGGGATAAGACGATTCACGATCGGCAGGCGCACCTGCTTGCCGACGAGGTGTACAGCGCGCGGGTCCTTGGGATTCATGGCCACGGCGGTGTCGCCGAGCATGGTCTCGGGGCGCGTGGTGGCGACGGTTATGTATTCGACGCGGACGCCGCCCGCTGAAGCGGGCTGCGCCAGGGGGTAGCGCAGGTACCACATGTGGCCTTGAACTTCACGCATTTCAACTTCGTCATCCGCCAGGGCGGTGAGCGTGACGGGATCCCAGTTCACCAGCCGTTTGCCGCGGTAGATCAGTCCATCCTTGAAGAGGCGGAAGAACGCCTCGCGGACGGCGGTGGCGCACATTTCATCCATCGTGAAGCGGGTGCGGTCCCAATCGCAGGAACAACCGATCGCCTTGAGCTGTTCGATGATCGTGGCTTCGTACTGGTCCTTCCATTGCTGCACGGTGGCGACGAACTGCTCGCGGCCAAGGTCGACCCGCTTCTTGCCCTGTTGCAGGAGGCGTTTTTCCACGACGGTTTGGGTGGCGATGCCGGCATGATCCGTCCCGGGCATCCACAACGTGTTGCAACCGCGCATCCGGTGATAGCGAATCAGACAATCCTGGAGCGTGTTGTTCAGGGCGTGCCCCAAGTGCAGCGGGGCCGTGACATTCGGCGGGGGAATGACGATGCAGTACGGCTTGGCGTCGCCCCCCGGCTGGGCATGGAAGGCGTCTGAAGCCTCCCATTTGGCGCGCACCTCAGCTTCCGCTTCGGCGGGAGCGTACGATTTGGATAGTTCGCCGAGCATCATGGGCGGCCCATCATAGTCATAGTCGTCATCGGCGCAGGGAGTGGACCGTGCAGCGATCGCGAGCAGGAAACAGTTTCGCCGTTCTCGGGGTGTGGGCGAGTATCGGTTTGATCGGCTGCTCCGAGCAGCCGGATGCTTCTTCGGCCAACGCCGCACCGACCTCACAGACGCCCGTCACGCCCGAGGCAGTCGAGGCGGCGCTATCGTCTGCTCAACAGTATTTCGTCGAGCAAAAGATCTTCGAAGCTGAGCTTATTCTGCGCAAGCTCATCGAACGAGCACCACAGGAGTACCGAGCGCATGAGCTGCTGGGCCAGGTCCTGCTGGCGACAGCAATGCAACCCGTAGCAGAACCTGATCCACGAGCTGCGGCCCAAGCAATCGTCCAAGCCTACGAGGAGTACCGCCAGGCCACGCAGCTTATCCCGGATCAGGTCGATCCATCCGTGGCGGCGGGCTTGAATCAAAGCGCAGGCGAGATCGCCTCGATCGCGGGTCGTCTCGACGATGCGCTGGATCATTTTCAACGTGCGGGCCGGCTCGATCCGGTCAACCCCAAGCACCCGCTGTACGAAGGGCAAATCCTTTTGCAGCGGCGCCGACTGGCCGAGGCGCGGCGCGCGCTTCAGCGCGTGCTCGTGATTGATCCCAACGAAGCCTACGCTCATGCGTCTCTGGCCACGGTCGCACTGGAGCAAGACGATCAAGTCCAGGCGATCGAGCACATTGAGGAAGCCAGACGAATCGCCCCGAATGATCTGACCATCCGGGTGCAAGAGGCCCGGGTGCGTCGTCTGTGCGATCAGCCTCGCCGGGCGCTGGAGCTGCTCGTTTTGCTGACTGAACAGGAGCGGGCCGAAGAAGCGGTCGTGTCGGAGATCGCCTCTTGTTACCGGCTGCTCGGCCAGCCGGCCAAAGCGGCACAAGCGTGGCGGCACCGATATCAACTCCGACCCGAGGCATGGAGGGCGGCCGCACGTGCGGCTCAGGCCTATCTCGATGCGAAGCAGCCCGACGAGGCGAGATGGTGGTATGAGCGGGCTCGCCTGGCCGCGCCGACCTCGCCGGAGGTCAAATCACTGGACGAAGCGTTTGGTCGCCCCCCGGGGGCATCCTGACGAGCACCGGCTCGATGCAACGATCGTGCGGGATCGTGAAGAGCTTCACAAACTCCCAAATGAACTCACATTCATCTCGGTCGTCAGCTCGAGCGACCGCCTTCGTCCGGTGAGTGATAGTCGTCGGGCATGACGCGGCGACCCGCCTCCCGCCAGGGATCAGTCTGGCCGGCGGACGATCGCTGCTCGCGTTGTTGCTGACGCCGCTGATGGGACCGGGTCAGCAGCATCACGCCGAGGACGAATACCGCGAGCAGGAGGGCGGTTGTTCCCAGCAGGACCGCGACATTCCAGAGGGTTGCCGCATCCCCAGTTTGATGTGCCGTAGGGCCCGTGGCCGACAGAAGGCGTACCGCCATGCCGGCAGTATAGACGCTGTCGCCCGTGCGGCCCGGGCCCCACAGAGCCTCATTCGCTGCCTACGATCTCTGGGTGGGAGCTGGTAGGTGAGTGCCGCAGCAGGATTTATCGGTATGCAGGTCAGCAGGAAACCAACCAGGTCAGGCAAGCCGAGGCCGCGAAGGGCAAAGGGGTGAAGGGATGCGCGATGATCGCCGATGCGCAACTACCTCTATGAAGAGGTTTGCCTTGGAGTCTGGCTGCCGGACGCACCCGCCCGCGGCCTCACACCGTATCGGACTATAGAAACCCGTAACGACGAGACAACAATGACGCATCGTAACCGCATCAGCTGCATTAGCCCCACTCTGGTTGTCGCCCTGTGCCTGGGCGCAGCCGTCGCCTCCCCAACTGGGGCCCAGGACAGCACCAGGGCGCTGAGGGACTGGTCCCGATCGGTTTGGGACTCCGCACGACAGGGCAACTCCAGCGCCCTGGAAACGTATTTCAGCCGAATCCCGGCCGGGCTGGACATCGAGCCCGTGCGATCGCTGCGAAGCAGCATTGACCGGCATCATGTGAACCGAGCCGAGGCCCGGACCACGCGCGACGAGGCTCGTGCCGAGGCGCGCCAGCAGATGCAGGAGTACCTGGCCGCGGGCGAGGTCTCCCGAGCACTGTCCGAAGCGGTGATGGTGCAGACGCTGAGCGATGATCTTCCCGCCGCTGTGCGCGAACCGGACATCCGTCAGGTCATTGCCAAGGCGAGATCGACGCTGCCGATCGCAGAACAGCAAGGCGACTGGCTTCTGGCCCAAGAGCTGCTGTATCGCCTCAATGTTCTCTACGAGGACACGGGGCAGTACAAAGACGATCTGGATCGTGTGAGCCGTCGGCTGGCGCTTCTGGCGCATTATGCCCCTCGACGTCTTCATGACCTTCGCAACCTCAGAGCGAAACGATCCGGAGACGAGCCGTTGCCCGAGTTCAACCCGGCCGCGGCCGCGGATTGGGAGCAACGGGTCAGAGACATCACGGCCAGCATGACCAAGGAGGCGCTGCGGAGGGCGGCGTTAGAGCATATCGAAGGCAAGGGATGGCGGCCGTTACTGCGGGGAGCGTTGGAGAACCTTCGCCTGCTCGCGACGACGCCTGAACTGACCGAGACCTTCGCGCAGCTTGGTGATCGCGACGCGGTGAAGCGCTGGATCGCCGTTGTCGATGAACAGTTGGAACTGCTGTCCCGTACCCCGGACCCGCTGAGCTTCCACCGGTGCTCGAAGCTGCTGGATCGTTTACTGGACGCGTCAAACCAGACGATCAAGCTTCCGCCGAAAGTGCTCTACCGCGAGTTCGGTGATGGGGCCATGAGCCGCCTCGATCAATTCTCCGAGATCATCTGGCCCGACAAGCTTCACCGCTTTCAGCAATCGACGCGGGGCAGCTTTGTGGGCGTGGGAATACTGATTCGCCACGACGAGAAACGAGAGATCATGGTCGTCACGCCGCTCGAAGGCACGCCCGCCTACTTCGGCGGAATCAAGCCCAGCGATCGCATCGCGGAAGTGAACGACGTTCCTACCCTGGGATGGTCGCTCAATGATGCTGTCGATCGAATCACCGGGCCCAAGGGAACCAGCGTCGTCTTGGGGATTCGTCGGGAAGGCGTCGACGACCTGCTGCGCGTTCCCCTGACCCGCGACGTGATCAAGCTTCGCTCGGTCAAGGGGTGGTGGAAGACGGATCTGACGGACGAGGGAGTGCCGCAATGGGATTGGTTCATCGATCCGATCAGCCGCATCGCCTACATCAGACTCACGGGGTTCAGTGCGGATACGTACGAGGATCTCAAGGCAGCGTGGCGACAAATCACCAACCACGGCCGCGATCGACCCAACGGCCTGATCGTTGACTTGAGATACAACCCGGGCGGGCTGTTGGCCTCAGCCGTAGAGGTCAGCAATCTGTTCGTCGCAGACGGGCTGATCGTCTCCGGCGAGGACAAGAACGGCCGAGAGATGCTGCCGGGCCGTGACGCCGAGCGGAACAAGGCGATCATCGCTCACGCGAACGTGCCGACGGTGATCCTGATCAACCAAGGTTCAGCCAGCGCCAGCGAGATCGTCGCAGGCTGCCTGCAGGCCCACGACGCAGCGGTGGTGATCGGGCGGCGGAGCTTCGGCAAGGGCAGCGTGCAAACGGTCCACATCATCTCGGCCAAGGCGCGACTGAAACTCACGACGCAGTACTACCGGCTGCCACCCAACGCCGAGCAGCGGGCGGCCGGGCAGCGCGGCGATCTGGTTCACCGACGCCCCGGCGCGAAGGAGTGGGGGGTCGAGCCGGATATTGTCGTCATCGCCACCCCACAGCAGCTTGAGGCTGCATATAGCCTGCGGCTAGAGGCCGACATGATCCCCAAGAACGAGGACGGGCAGTTGGACCCGGATTCGCCCGACCGTGCCGACATCAACGCGCTCTTGACCAAGGGCATCGACCCGCAGCTGGAGACAGCGCTGATTATCCTTCAGGCCAAGGCCTTGGCGGCCCTGGCCGGTGATCACGCCCGAGCCGACGATGCAGGCCATGCCGTCGCCGCCGCCGACCGCTAGTGGGTATCGTTCTTCGTGGCCGCTGAGCGATTGAACCGCGGCCGTCAACGAGCCGTGAGGCCGGGGGCCGCCACCAGGAGCCTGATGCGCAGGTTGGGCCTGGCCGGAGAGAAAACCGAGCTATGTCCACAATGACGACGCGACCGGCCGCCGACGAAAACCTCGCGGCGAAGCTGCCTGATGAAACGCTCAGGAAGTGGCTTCGCGACATGCTGCTGATCCGCGAGTTCGAAGTGCGGACCATGCAGGCGTATCAGAACAGGCTCATCGGCGGCTTCTGTCATATCTATGTTGGGCAGGAAGCCGTCGCCGTGGGCGCGCTGGCGGCGCTGGAGCCGACCGATCCGATCATCACCGCTTACCGCGATCACGGCCATGCTCTCGCGCGCGGGATGGATCCGAAGTACTGCATGGCGGAGATGTTCGGCCGGATCGGCGGCTGCGCCAAAGGCAAGGGCGGCTCGATGCACATGTTCGACAAGCCGCATCACATGTACGGCGGGCACGGCATCGTCGGGGCCCAGTGCCCCCTGGCCGCCGGGCTCGCCTTTGCCCGGAAATACACGGATGAAGTCATCGAGAATCGGGCCTCCACCGGCGTAGCGATGTGCTTTCTCGGCGACGGCGCGCTGAATCAGGGCGCGTTCCACGAAGCGATGAACCTCGCCGGCGTGCTGCATCTTCCCGTCATCTATGTCGTTGAGAACAATGGATACGCCATGGGAACCTCAGTGGCACGGGGGACGACCATGGCCCACGAACTCACCGCCAAGGCGGCCGCATACGGCATTGACGCCACCTCGCTTGACGGCATGGACGTGATGGAAGTCTACAACGGCATGAAGCCGATCGTTGATCGTTGCCGGCGATCGGTGCAACCGGCCTTCGTCGAGGCGCGCACCTACCGTTACAAGGGCCACTCGATGTCCGATCCGCGAAAGTACCGCACGAAAGACGAAGAGCAGCAGTACGAGGCGCAGGATCCGATCGAGAAGCTGGCCGGCTTTTTGATGTCCGAACGCAAGTTCGCCGAAGCTGATTATGATTCGCTTGCCAAGGCGGTGCGCACGCAGGTCCGCGAGGCACGTCAATGGACGGACTTATCCCCACCACCCGATATCGAGGAGTTGTATACCGACGTTTATGCGGACGCGTGGGGACCGTACCACGGAACGAGCCTTCCACTAATGATGAAAGATACGCAGCAGGAGTAAGCATCCGCCGGCCATTCCTTAATCCGGCGCTACCGTCATGAGTCGACAGATCGAATATCGAGACGCCCTTCGCGAGGCGATGTCCGAAGAGATGCGCCGCGATCCGCGCGTCTTCCTCATGGGTGAAGAGGTTGCCCAGTACAACGGCGCCTACAAAGTGTCGCGCGGCATGTTGGAGGAGTTCGGCCCGCAGCGCGTGGTCGACACGCCGATCTCTGAAACTGGCTTCACTGGATTGGCCGTCGGGGCCGCGATGATGGGACTTCGGCCGATCATCGAGTTCATGAGCTGGTCGTTCAGTCTGGTGGCGGCCGATCAAATCCTCAACAACGCGCCGAAGATGCTGTACATGTCCGGCGGCCAGTTCGGATGTCCGATCGTCTTTCGCGGTAACAACGGGGCAGGGGGGCAGCTTGGCTCCACGCATTCCTGGTGCGTTGAATCGCTGTATGCCAACGTGCCCGGGCTCAAGATGGCGATCCCGTTCGATCCATACGACGCCAAGGGATTGCTCAAGACCGCGGTCCGTGACGACAACCCCGTGTTCTTCCTCGAATCGGAACGGCTGCTTTCCGTGAAGGGTGAAGTGCCCGAGGAAGAATACTTAGTGCCGTTTCAGCAGGCGCTGATTCGCCGGCCCGGCGCCGACTGCACGATCGTGAGTTTCGGCCGACCGCTCTATTTTTGCCTCGAAGCGGCCCAGGCGCTCGCCGAGGACGGCATTGAATGTGAAGTGATCGACGGTCGGACGATTCGGCCGCTGGACATCGAGACGATCGTTGAATCGGTGCGGAAAACGAACTACTGCGTCGTGGTGGACCAATCCTGGCCGTTCGCGTCGGTGGGAGCGGAGATCGCATCGCAAGTGCACGAGCGGTGCTTCGACGATCTGGATAACCATGTCGCGCGCGTTCATGCAGACGATGTTCCGCCTCCCTATGCTTACAACCTCGAGCAGGAAATGCTTCCCAACGCCCGCAAGATTTGTGAAGCGGTGCGGAGTGTTACGTATAACGCCTGACGCCGAACGTCGTTGCGGATAGGCGCCGAACTCCAATCAGAGTTACATCATGTCGATCGAGATCACCATGCCCCGCCTTTCGGACACGATGGAGCAGGGCACCATCATCAAGTGGAACGCCAAGGAAGGCGACGCCGTCTCCGCCGGTGATGCGGTGGCCGACATCGAGACCGACAAGGCCACGATGGAGATGCAGGTCTACGACGACGGGACGATCGTGAAGATCCTCGTTGCGGAAGGAGACACCGTCGAGGTCGGGACCGTGATCGCGGTCATGGCGGAGGAAGATGAGGACCCGGCTGAAGTCGCGGCCTCGGTGAACGTGCAGCCGGCGGCGCAAACAACGCAGCCAAAGCAGGCGGCCGCCGATGCAGGCCCGGATGAGACCGTCCAGACGGAAACCCCGGTCCAGCCCGTGATGCCCGCCGCGCAGGAGCCTGCTCCCGCCGAGACAGTGCCCCCAGTAGGCGCGGCGCAACAGATCGTCGCGCCCGCAACAGATGGTGTCGGCGACGGACGCCTCCGTGTCAGTCCGGTGGCTCGACGCCTCGCTGAGGCGCACGACATCGACGTTCGCACGCTGCAAGGCTCCGGCCCCGGCGGTCGGGTCGTGAAGCGCGACGTGCTGCGTGCGGTGGATGCCGGGGCGGAAACCGCCGCCGCCATTCCACCCTCGGCCAAAGCGGTGGTCCCCGCCACGCCGGTGTTATTGCCGGGCCCCATCGTCCAGGCGCCCACCGTCCTTCAAGATCAGATTGTGCCGCTGTCGAACATGCGACAGATCATCGCGCGCCGCCTCGTCGAAGCCACCACGACGATCCCGCATTACCAAGTGACTGTCAGCTTCGACATGGAGAAACTGCTCGAGCTGCGCACGACGCTCAACGAGCAGCTTGCCGAGCAAGGCGTGAAACTCTCCGTGAACGATTTCCTCGTTCGGTGCTGCGCCTTGGCCATGTACCAGCACCCCGAATTCAACGCCTCGTGGGGCGGCGATCACGTTAAGATTCATGGCGAAGTCAACATCGGCATCGCGATTTCGTTGCCGGTGGAGCGCGGCGGGGGACTGGTCGTGGCCACGCTGCGCAACGCGGATCAGAAGAGCCTGCGCGCCATCTCCCTGGAAACGAAGCTCCTTGCGGAAAAGGCGCGCACGCGCGGACTCTCCATCGACGAGATGGCCGACACCACGTTCACGATCTCAAACCTCGGCATGTTCGGCGTTGACCACTTCACCGCCATCATCAATCCGCCCAACAGCGCGATCCTCGCCGTCGGCGCAGCCTTGCAAAAACCGGTTGTGCGCGACGGCGAACTGACGATCGGCTATGAAATGGCCGCGACCCTGAGCCTCGATCATCGCGTGATCGACGGCGCGATGGCGGCCCAATACCTCCGGACGCTCAAAGGTCTGATCGAGAATCCAGCCACGCTGCTGGTCTAGGCACAGCTGGTCCCACGGTCTATTCGTCGGTGCCCGCCGCGGCCACGGTTTGCGCCGGCTCGGTGTAGTCGTCCAACCTGAACGCGGCGGCCAGTTCGTCGTTGGTTGACACGGTAGGCTCAAGGGCAACGGAATGAAGTGTCAGGTAATGAAGCCGCAGTGGCGACGAACAGCCGGCCAGCGCTGCGACCAGGACCACGCTACAGACGCTCCAACCTAGGGCGATTCTCGCTTGGCGATTCCCCATCCCATTCCTGCTCCGCCCCGGACGGACCCGGTGGTCCACTTCCCAATGCGCATCGTCGGCCGGGAGGGACCGCATGAGGCAGACCCCAGAGGCCGGTCCTTATCGGCACCGCCTGATCGGAGCAGGTGCCCAGTCTGACCTATCTTGACCTGCCGCCGGCCTACCGAATCGGCATCTGTCCTTGCCGTTCGATCGCGAGACTCGTCCACACGTATCCGCCTCAACCGTGTAGACTCTCGCCCGACGCACCAAGAAAAGGAGCAAGAGCGATGACCCTTGCGGACAGTCCGATCGCAACGCGGCGAGCGTTCATTTTGACCAGCGGCGTCATGGCGGCCGCATCAACGCTGCCTGTCTCGGCCGTTGTCCCACACCAAGACAAGCCCTCGCCGTCCCCAGCCCCGGTGCCCAAGCCCAAGACCAAGGACTCGACGAGCGATGACGCCGGGGCCATCACCGAAGCAACGTTTGCCGAGGCTGAAAAACTTGCCGGCGTCGAGTTCACCGACAAGGAGCGCACGCAGATGTTGCGGGGCATCAAAGGCGAAGTCGACCGCTACCGTCGGCGGCGAGCGCAGGTGTTACCCAACGGGCTGGGGCCGGCGGCGGTGTTCGATCCGCGATTTCCCGGGGCGAGGCTCGTTGATGTTTCAGACAGACTCGTTCGTTCCAACGGCAGTCCGGGACCACTCCCAACCGATGACGAAGATATCGCCTTTGCGCCGGTGACCACGTTGTCGCGCTGGATCCAGCGCCGCCAATTGACCAGCCGACGATTGACCCAAATCTATCTCAAGCGACTCAAGGAGATCGGACCGAAACTCGAATCTGTGGTTACGCTGACTGAGAATCGGGCGCTGCGACAAGCCGCAAAGGCGGACAATGAGATCGCAGCGGGGAAGTATCGCGGTCCGCTGCACGGGATTCCGTGGGGTGCGAAAGACCTTCTGGATACGGCTGGAATCAAGACGACTTGGGGCGCAACACCGTACAAGGATCGTGTGCCCGATGATGACGCCGCGGTCGTGAAGCGACTCGACGAGGCGGGGGCAGTGCTCGTCGCCAAGACCACACTCGGTGCGCTGGCATACGGTGACCGCTGGTTTGACGGCCGAACGAACAACCCCTGGAATCTCGAAAAGGGCTCCAGCGGATCGAGCGCGGGATCAGCGGCCGGCACCGCGGCCGGTCTGTTTGGATTCAGCCTCGGCACCGAAACGCTCGGCTCCATCGTCTCGCCTTGTATGCGCTGCGGCGCGAC
>JADFNO010000279.1 GCA_022563315.1 Planctomycetota bacterium
ACAGCCTCTTTTATGCCGGGGTGCTCTGCCTGCTCATGTGCGGCTCCTTCGCCCTGCGCCGATTCGTGCGGCGAAAGCGCGGGCTGTGTGTGGCCTGCGGCTACGACCTGCGCGGGGCGGAGCATGAGGTGTGCCCGGAGTGTGGGGTGGAGACGGGACTGCGAACTGGGGTGTTCGGGCGAGTTGTAGCGTACAGGCGCTACCGTAGCTGTAGGTATGCCTCGACGGCGCAATATCGAGCAGCCTGATCCGAATAACGCGGTAGAGTTACGAGCGAGGACCACCACCGAATCACCCGAAACACCCGGAGCCCTCGGAGTCTCACCATGCGATTCATACGGTACACGGCTGTGGTGCTGCTCGCCTCAGGCCTGACCGCGCTCGTTCAAGCTGAGGCTTCGGATCAGGATACGCACGCCGACAATGGGCGATACTTCCAGATCGAGGTGCCGTTGGCTGACGGCGAGCTGGCATTCCGTGATCTTCTCATATCGCTGTGCGAGGCGGTTGGGATTGAGGGACGCCAGCGGTTCAGCGAACTGGATTGGACGCTGGACGTGAAGTCAACGTTGGGGAGGCTGCAGCTTGGCGCTCTAAAGCGGATCACCGGCGGAGCGATCAGCGCGATGGTGCAGGGCGATCGTGTAGTGGTGCGTCTCGATCGCAAGGTGGTCGCGGCGACCGGTGATCAAGTGATCCGATCGATCGAGCGGTGGGTTGGCGGTCGGCCTGATCCGACGGTTACCGAGCCACGGTTTGGAATGACGGTTGTGACGGCCGACGATCCTCGCGCGCCGATTGATCGGCTGGGGGCGGGTACGACGGGCGCGGTTGTGCTTGTCCACGGCCTGGATGACCCGGGGTGGATGTGGCGCGACCTGACAGCGCGCCTGCTCGAAACTGAGCGTGTGGTCGTGCGATTTGAGTATCCCAACGATCAGCCGATCGCGGACTCGACAGACTTTTTCGCCTGGGAATTGATGAAGCTGCGATCACTGGGTGTGGATCGCATCCAAGTCGTTGCACATTCCATGGGTGGGTTGGTGACGCGCGATCTATTGACGCGGCGAGCGTATTACGACGGCGACGGATCGGGCGGCGACCTGTTTCCCGCGATAGATCGATTGCTCATGCTTGGCACGCCGAACCACGGCTCGAAGATGGTATGGCTCCGTGGTCTGGCCGAGCTTCGCGAACAGGTTTACCGGTGGGTCTCCGGCACAGGATCGTTCGACGATGCGCTGACCGACGGGCTCGGCGAAGCGGGCCGTGATCTGCGCCCGGATTCGGATTTTCTCCGCCGGCTGAACGCTCGCCCGCAGCCACAGCACACGACCTACACGATCATTGCCGGCCGTGTGAGTCCGCTGAGTGTGGAGGAGATTGAATCACTGACGGCGCGGATGAAACAGTTGGCCCGATCGGATGCAGCCCCACAATGGCTCAGCGAGTGGGCGGAGCTGGCTGACACAACGTCGGCTTCATCGATGCTGGATGCGGCGATTGGCGGTCTCGGCGACGGCGTGGTGACGATTGAATCAGCGAGGCTCGCAGGCGTTGATGATTTCGTCGTCGTTGAGGGGAACCACATCAGCATGATCGCCAACCTGTCGCGCTCAAGTGACCGAATGCCGCCGGCGATCGAACTCATATTGGATCGACTCGGACGGGGTGGGGACGATCCGAACCGGCCGGTCAACGACGATTGAGCGCTGTCGCGAGTGGACAAAAAAGCGGCGCTCGGTTGCTCGTTTCGGCGAATGCCAGCAAGAAGAGGCCAGGCTCTTACCCTACAGCAAGACACCTCTCCAGTTGACCCAGAGAGGTAACCCTCGACGCCATGTACTGTGTCTGCGGCATCCACTGCGGTATCCTGTTCACACGATGACCAACTACTTCGCCAGCTCGCTCCTCGACGCGATGGGCAAGGTGCTGCACCTGCACACCGGCACCTGTCAATACCGCGACCGCGAAACCGGCGAGCTGATGTGGCTGGTGGACGCTTCGCGGTATCGCCGCGTCCCATCGAGGCGCTTCCAGCCGAAGAGGTTGGCGACGATCGCTTGCTCCCAGCGCTCCAGCACGAACGGCTGACGGGCCTTCTCGCCCTTGACGTGGGTGAGGCACAGCCGGAAGAAGTCGATCGCGTCCTGGGCTGCCCGCGCATCGAACCAGCACTCGCCGGCCGAGGCGAACGGGTCGTAGCCGGGGATCCGCCGCAGCAGCTTCCGCCACTTGACGCTAACCGGCTGCCGGGAAGAAACGACTCTTGCGGCCATCAGGTTCCTCTATCTTCGGTGTTCCGAGCCGGGCCCGGGCCGATGGTGTCAATCCAAACTCTTGCGCAAAGCGCAACACCGCAGCACGGGCCTCGTTCATAATCGTGACCATCGGATTCTTGGCGATGTAGCCCGTGGGAGTGGTGAACGTCTTGCCCTCCACCTTCACCACGGCGACCGCGTCGTGATAATCCGCCCACGCCTGGCAGTAGAGCGCGAGGGCGGTGCGGTCGATCAGGGTGATAACACCCAGCTTCTGAAGTTGCGGGACGACCCGTTTCCATTCCGCCTTCGCTTCCGTCGCAAGCCAAGTGGGCATCGGCGGCGCGCCGAGCTTCGGCTTCGGCTCTGACTTGCGAGCATCCGCACGCCAGCTACCAGTGAGCTTCAGCATCGCTGTCGGCGTCGGTTTTGGTCCCCGTCTACCCATCGTTGACCCCTTCGGTCAAAACCCGTGCATTTTTGTGTGTGGCTAGCGACACGGTCTACAGCCTCTCAGTCTCCAGAGATTCGACC
>JADFNO010000013.1 GCA_022563315.1 Planctomycetota bacterium
GTTACACGCGCGGAGCGGGCGATGGTGCGGCTGGCCGAGAACCTTCCCATCGGCGGGACCGCGGTCGGCACGGGAATCAACACGCATCCTCGCTTCGGAAAGCTCGTAGCCGGGCGATTGTCCAAAGCGACCGGCGTGAAGTTCTCCGAGGCCGCCAATCACTTCGAGGCCCAAGCCACGCGCGATTGTGTGGTCGAAGCGTCCGGCGAACTGAAGACGATCGCCGTGAGTCTCTCCAAGATCGCCAACGACATTCGTTGGCTCGGCTCCGGCCCGCGCTGCGGCCTCTATGAGCTGTCGTTACCGTCGATTCAGCCGGGTTCGTCGATCATGCCCGGCAAGGTCAACCCCGTGATCTGTGAATCAGTGATGCAGGTCGCGTGCCAGGTGATCGGCAACGACACCGCGATCACGATGGGCGCCATGGGAGGCATCGGTTCGTTGTTTCAACTCAATGTCGCGATGCCGATGATGGCGGACAACTTGATGCAGACCATCGATCTCCTGGCGAATGTCTCGCGCGCGTTCGTGGACAAGTGCATCAAGGGGCTGAAGCTCAACAAAGCGATCGCCTCGGGGTTCGTGGAGAAGAGCCTGATGATGTGTACGTCGCTTGCGCCCGAGATCGGCTATGACGAGGCGGCGAAGGTCGCCAAAGGCGCGTTCGCTTCGGGTCTGACCGTGCGCGAGTATGTGCTGAAGCACAAGTTGCTTGATCCCAAGCGGCTCGACGAGCTGCTCGACGCGAGGTCGATGACCGAGCCCGAGAAGTAGAACGCAACTTCGTTTCCTTGCCGACGCCCACCGATAGCAATCGGTGGGTTCTACTCGTGGCCAAATGTTCCCACCACCCGCTCTACAAACGCGCGCACCGCTGCATGATGCGATTGAGAATCCACAGTATGCACATCGGAATGGCCAGCCCCTTGAGCGGTGTGCAGCACAGCGTCCGGCGCCAGAGCCACGATCATCTCCGCGTGATGAGCGGGCGAGATTCGATCCTCGTCTCCGCGGATCACCAACAGCGGGCAGCGAAGTTGCGCTGCATCTTCAAGCGTGCGCTGTTGTCGTAAGCCGCGCAGTCTGAACCACAACATCGCCAGGTCCGTGAACGGACGGGTCGGTAGGCCCGCCACCCTCAGTCTGTGTCGCAGCGACGTGTGAAAGTCTAGGTAGGGTCCGTAGGCGATGAGTCCCACAATACGCCGGCGAACCGCAGCGTCAGTAGCGGCGGCTGAGATGGCGATCACCGCGCCCATCGAAGACCCCACAAGGATGAAACGCGCCTCGCCGAGTCGCTCAAGCAGCGCGATCAGATCGGCATCCTCGTCGCAGCCCAGACGACTGGCCCCGCCCGTCGCTTCGCCATGACCGCGCAAATCGTAAAGCACCAGCCGATCGCACAGCTCATCCCACGGCCGTATCCGAGCGAGCAGATCAATGCGCGATCGCCCCCACCCGTGAAGGAACACCGCGGTGAGCAGCGGCCGCCTATTGGATCCGCGCTCGTCAAAGCCCACGGCGTGCACGCCGTGGGCTTTGGTGCATGCGATCTCCCACACCGGCAGCTTCGCCCCGTCCGGACGATCAAGCGTCCACGACTCGAAACGCAGATCAAGCTCACCGGGATCACACGCCAAGCTGTGGGCCAGGGCGTACCCAGCCGTGTGGCGCGGCGGGTGTGTCGCACCATGCACGAGCATCGCCGCCAGCAGCACACCCAGCACCGCCAGTGCGATCAGCAACAAAATGGCCAGGCCCACAAGTTCCTGCATGGCGAGCAGTCTATCCGCCCCGGCGGTGGTGCTACACTGCCGCTTGCTCATGAAGCCCACCCTTAAAGTCGGCAACACGGCTGAGTTGACCGCCCTCGTCACGGAAGACATGTGCCCAGCGTTCGACGGTGTCGTCGTCCACCGCGTGTATTCGACATGGTCCATGGCCCATCACATGGAAGTTGCCGCGCGGAAGGTGCTGGCCCCACACCTGGACGCGCACGAAGAGGGCATCGGATCGCACATTTCGATCGACCACCTCGCGCCGACACCGGTAGGCCGAACGGTGCGGATCGTTGCCCAAGCGGTGGAAGTGGGCGCCACGACCCTCGTGTGCGAGGTCAAAGCGTATGATGGCGATCGCTTGGTGGGTCAAGGCCGGCAAATCCAGCGGATCCTACCGAAGAAGAAACTCCAATCACTGATTGAGCGAGCGAAGATGAGAAGTTGTTAGTAATTAGTACTTGGTTATTGTCTTGCTCGACACGATAGCGGCACTCACGGAACGGCCATCCAATCAGTGTGGAGGCAAACGTGCAGGATTTCCGAAATCTCGAAGTTTGGCGACGCTCATACGAATTGACGTTGCAGGTGTATCAGGCGACTCGGTCGATGCCCGCAGAAGAGAAGTACGGCCTCGTCTCACAGATGCGGCGCTGCAGCGTCTCGATTCCAGCTAACATCGCTGAAGGCTGCGGCCGAGAGACGAAAGCCGACTTGAAACGCTTCCTCCACATTGCGATGGGCTCTGCCTCGGAGCTTGAATGCCAACTACTTCTCGCAGCCGATCTTGATTTCATGAACTCGGATATGGCAAGCGAACTCATCAAGTATCTCACCACTACAAAGAAAATGCTCAACGCCCTCATCGGTCGTATCAAGGCCGAGATCACCGCATCAGCACGCATCAACCAAAAGCCGAGCATATCCCACCAATTACCAACCACTACCTACCAAGAACCAGCAACACGATGACTACTGCAACCCTTGAGACCAAACCTATGACGGCTGAACAACTCATTCTCGTGGAGACCGACGGTTCGGTCGGCATTATCAAACTCAATCGCCCCAAGGTTCTCAACGCGCTCAACCCGGAATTGATGACGCAACTGGCTGAGCAGTTGGAGGCGTTCGACAAGGATGATTCGATCTATGTGATTGTCCTGGCGGGTAGTGAACGCGCCTTCGCAGCCGGGGCGGACATCGGCGACATGGCGGAGTGCTCGTCGCTTGAGATGTACAAGCGAGATCAGTTCGCGACATGGGATCGAATCAAGCGCACGAAGAAGCCGATCGTCGCCGCCGTCAGCGGCTACGCCCTGGGCGGTGGTTGCGAACTGATGATGTTGTGCGATGTCATCATCGCTTCGGACACGTCGCAGATCGGTCAACCCGAGATCAACATCGGCGTGATGCCCGGCGCGGGCGGCACGCAGCGTTTGACGCGAGCCGTCGGGAAAGCCACGGCCATGGATGTGATCCTGACCGGGCGGTTTCTCAACGCAGCCGAAGCGCTTGCCGGCGGATTGGTGAGTCGTGTCGTTCCAAGAGAGCATTTCTACAGTGAAGCCTTGCGCATTGCGCACGAGATGGCGCGTAAGGGACCGATCGCACTTCGTTTCGCCAAGGAGTCCGTGCTCAAAGCTCACGAGACCGCGCTGAGCGAAGGACTCGAGTACGAACGCAAACTGTTTTACGCCCTGTTTTCCACGGAAGATCAAAAAGAAGGCATGCGCGCGTTCATGGAGAAGCGCAAGCCGGACTTCAAAGGAAAATAACGATCGAAAATCCGCAATTTAGCCGCGGAGCTTGCCCCGCGCTCTTCTACGTAGGACACGACCATGCCCGCCACCACTGCTTCAACAACCTTCGAAATGCTCACCGTTGAGACGTCCGATCACATCTGCACGATCACGCTCAATCGCCCCAAGGTGTATAACGCCTTCAACGATCAGCTCACGTTCGAGTTGCAAGATGCGCTCAAGCAGGCCGAGCGCGATCACGACGTGCGCGTGATCATCATCACCGGCGCGGGCAAGGCCTTCTGCTCCGGCCAAGACCTTGGTGATCTCAAGGAGCGGTACGTACCGGGTTATGTCCCGGAGTTCGCCAAGGACCTCGATCGTCGCTACAACCCGATCGCCAAGCGCATCATCAATATGGAAAAACCTGTCATCGCCGCGATCAACGGCGTGGCGGCGGGCGCGGGTTGCAGTCTCGCCCTGGCCTGCGATATCCGCATCGCGTCGCAACACGCCTCACTCATCGAAGTGTTCATCAACGTCGCGCTGATCCCCGATACGGGCAGCACCTATACGCTGCCGCGGCTGGTCGGGCTCGGCAAGGCGAAGGAACTCTGCTTCACCGGAGACAAAGTGGATGCTGAGGAGGCGTTGCGGATCGGGCTCGTCAATCGTGTTGTGGATGCGGATCAGTTGATGGACGAGACGCGAGCATTGGCGAAGAAGCTCGCGTCGCTCCCCAGTCGTGGGATCGCGTTGACGAAGCGATTGTTGAACCAATCGTTTGATAATGACTTGGATGGACAACTTCAGGCGGAGTCATTCGCGCAGGACACGGCAGGCCGAACCGAGGACCACTTCGAGGGCGTGAGCGCGTTCCTCGAAAAACGCAAACCGCAGTTTAAGGGATCCTAACGTTTAGCCGCGACCCAAAGGGGAGCGCTTTCCCATCATGGTTCACGCATACCACATCATCTTCTGTGCCTACGGTTTCTGGCTCCCCAACGATCCGCGCGGATCGTGGTCGGAATTCGTCGGTGCTTGGGAGCTGTTGAGATTTGGAACAGCTACGAAGACAGATACCCGCCGATCGGTCGCCGGCGTTGCACATGATCGGGTAGTTCGGCAAGCCGCCAAGCGCGAACTGAAGCACTCACCGGTTCACTTTACGGGTGTTCAGGCGCAAAGCATCGGCCGTGGATTCGCCGGTTTTGTCGATCGCTCCGGCGTAAACGTATTGGCCTGCTCGATCCTTCCAGAGCACGTTCATATGGTCGTATCACGTCATCGGTTTAGGGTGGAGCAGATTGCGAATCTGCTCAAAGGCGCTGCGACAAGACAGTTGTCAAGCGATCGTCTGCATCCGTTCGACTCGTCGCAGCCGACGAACGACCGTTTGCCCAACATGTGGGCTCGCGGACAGTGGAAGGTGTTTCTTAATTCCGAGGCGGATATCTCCCGAGCCGTGCGCTACGTCCAGGACAACCCGTTGAAAGAAGGAAAGCAGCGACAACGTTGGGGCTTTGTGCGGACGGTCGCCGCACGAAACGCTCCCCTTTGGGTCGCGGCTAAACGCGCTGATGGCTGACCGCTCTTCCACCCTCGGAATCATCGGCGCCGGCACAATGGGCGCAGGCATCGCCCAAGTTGCCGTCACGACCGGGTGGAACGTCGAGTTGATGGATGTCGATGAATCGATCGTCCGCAACGCCATCGATGGTATCGTCAAACGCCTCGATCGCCTTGTCGAGAAGAAGCGGATCACGCAGGAACAGCGAGACGACGCGGCCGGTCGATTGCTCGTGGCAAGCTCACCCGATTGCCTCAGCCGTTGCGAATTGGTCATTGAAGCGGTCGTCGAGGATCTCGATATCAAGTCGAAGGTGCTCGAAAACGTCATCCCGGCTTTGCGCGACGATTGCATTATCGCCACGAACACCTCGTCTCTGTCGATTACCAAGATTGGCGAGACAATCGGTCAACCGCACCGCACGGTGGGTATGCACTTCTTCAACCCCGCGCCGATCATGAAGCTGGTCGAGGTTATTCAGGGCGCGGAAACCGATCCGGCCGTCGTCGATCGTGTGGCTGAGATCGCGGTGAGCTGGGGCAAGAAGGTTGCGCGGGCTGCGGACGTGCCTGGGTTCATTGTCAATCACGTGGCCCGGCCGTACTACCTCGAAGCGTTCCGCATCCTTGAGGACGGCTACGCTTCGCCGGACGTAATCGATCGCGCGATGAAGTCGCTCGGCGGATTTCGTATGGGTCCGCTGGAATTGACGGATTTCATCGGCCAGGATGTCAACACCGCGACCACGCGCTCGGTCTGGGAGCAGTTGGACCGGCCAGTGTTGCTTACACCGAACCCGTTGCAGGAAAAACTTGTTGCTGATGGATATTTGGGCAGGAAGACCGGGCGCGGTGTGTATGACTATGGTGGCGATGAACCGGTTGTTACGTTGCGGGTCGATCACAGATCGTTGGAGATGACCGCGGAGCTGCGCGAAGCCGCAAGCGGGTTTGTGCGAAAGGCGACGAACGAGGCCGGCGACGAATTGGAGGAATACATCTTTGCACGAATTCTCGTCGCACTCATTACCCAGGCGAAACTTGCCAATGAGCGCGGCGTGGCGGAGAAAGCCGATATCGATACGGCCCTCAAGTACGGCGTGAACTATCCTAAAGGCCCGTTTGAGTGGGCCGATCAGATTGGGCCCGAGCGAGTGAATGCGCTGAAGGGTGCGCTGGGCTGAACGCTGACCGGTGAAAGCTAGCTGGGTGCCACCGACAGCGTAGCGCAGCGAAGTCGTCGGTGCATTTGGAAGTTTGCCACCCGTTTTGCACCGACGACTCGAAGACTCGCTGTCGGTGGCACCCCAATCCGTGAATCCTGAATTCTTCTTCTCCCCCAAACCGCTATCATTGCTCCCATGCGACGAGCCGCGATTATTACGGCCCTCCGCACCCCGATCGGACGATACGGCGGTGCGCTGGCGGCGGTCCGGCCTGATGATCTGGCCGCCTTGGTCATCGGCGAGGTGATCAAGCGATCCGGCATCGACCCGGCCACCGTCGAGGATGTCTACTTCGGCGCTGCGAATCAGGCTGGGGAGGACAACCGCAATGTGGCCCGGATGGCCGCGCTGCTGGCCGGGCTTCCTGAGACCGTTGCGGGTTGCACCGTCAATCGGCTCTGCGCTTCCGGCCTGGATGCGATCAACATCGCGGCGCGGATGATCGAGACTGGTCACGGCGATGTGATGATTGCCGGCGGCGTCGAGAGCATGAGTCGTGCGCCGTTTGTCATCGCGAAGCCGCAAGCGGCGTTTGATCGTAATGCTGAGATGTACGACACGACGATCGGGTGGCGGTTTACGAATCCGAAACTGGCTGAGATGTATCACCCCTATGCGATGGGTGAGACGGCGGAGAACGTCGCGCGCAAGCACAACATCAGTCGCCAAGACCAGGATCGCTTCGCCCTGGAAAGTCAGCAGAAGTGGGCGGCTGCGAAGGCATCCTGCAAGTTCGAGGCCCAAATCGTGCCGGTCGAGATACCGCAGCGCAAAGGTGGGCCGATCATCGTTGACACCGATGAACACCCTCGTCCAGATACGACGATCGAAAAACTCGCATCGTTGCGCCCGGTGTTTGCCAAGGACGACCAAGGCACCGTCACGGCCGGCAACTCCTCCGGGATCAACGATGGGGCGGCGGCGGTGCTGCTGGTCGAGGCGGATATCGCCAAGAGCCTGGGGCTGGAGCCGATCGGATTCGTCGGCCCATCGGCGACGGCGGGCGTTGATCCAGCGTGTATGGGCCTGGGGCCGATTCCTGCCACGCAAAAAGTTTTGGCGCGAGCCAAACTCGGACTCGATGATCTTGATATCATTGAACTCAACGAGGCCTTTGCCGCTCAAGCGATCGCATGTATACGAGAACTCAAATTGGACGAGTCAAAGGTGAATCCCAACGGCGGGGCCATCGCGATCGGCCATCCGCTCGGCTGCACCGGAGCGCGGCTTGTCACGGCGCTTGTGCATGAGATGAACCGGACGAACGCCGGGCACGGCCTTGTTACACTGTGCGTCGGCGTTGGCCAAGGCGTCGCGACGGTTATTGAAAGACAATGAGCAGATTCACCGCAGAGACGCAGAGAACGCAGAGGTAAGACGAATGGCAGGATTTCCAAAACACGAAGAATCACTATCGCGCTTCGCGACCAGGCTTCGTACCTATTGTCCTAGCTCTGTGTCCTCTGTGCCTCTGTGTTGAATCGATTTCTAAAGGGTCCCATTCATGTCTGGAAGCTCCAACGTAGGAATGCACATCGATCACAACGTGCAGGAGGATCCCGAGAAGCTCGCCGAGTTCGAGGCGAAGATCGATGCCGGCCAACTCATCGAGCCGGACGATTGGCTGCCTCAGGCCTATCGCACCGGCATGCTCAAAATGGCGGAACATCACGCCAACTCCGAGATCATCGGGGCGCTGCCCGAAGGCGAGTGGATCACACGGGCCCCGAGTCTGCGGCGCAAGCTCGCATTGACGGCCAAGGTCCAGGACGAAGTCGGCCACGGCCAGATGCTCTATCGCGTGTCACAGGACCTCGGCAAAACGCGCGATCAGATGCTGCGCGATCTGATTACAGGCGTAACGAAGTATCACAACGTCTTCAACTATCCCGCGCCGACCTGGGGCGACATCGCCATGATCCAGTGGCTCATCGACGGTGCGGCGATCATGAATCAGAAATCGCTCGCCGATGGCGCCTACGGCCCGTACGTGCGCACCATGAAGCGGATCAACATGGAGGAGGCGTTCCACTTCAAGTGCGGCGAGGACATGGTGCTCACCCTGATGAGCGGCACGGCGCAGCAACGGGTCTTGGGCCAGGATGCCTTTGATCGCTGGTGGTATCCGTCGTTGATGTTCTTCGGCCCGCCGGACAAACCCAACTGCCGCAACCTCCCGCCCATGCGCTGGCGCATGAAGACGGTGACCAACGACGATCTACGGCAACGATTTATCAATCGCTTCGTGCCTGCCGCCAAGGATCTCGGCCTCAAGATCCATGTCGTCAAGAAGAGCGACGACGGCATGGTCATCGAAAAGCAACTCGATCCCAACTTGCACTACGACGAATCGACTGAGAACTGGACGGTGACCGATCCGGACTGGGAGGAGTTTTACCGTGTGATCCGCGGCGGCGGCCCGTGCAACAAGCAACGCCTTGGTCTGCGCCGATTTTCGTATGAGCAAGGCCGGTGGGTTCGCATCGCGATCATGAACGGCCGTGCGGGCCTCCCGCCCGCTGCCTAGGACTGACAACTGACGACTGACCACTGATAACTGATGCCAATGTCCAAGATCAGAGAACACCCGCCGGATGCCAAGGGTGAAATGACTTCCCCCAAAGAGGGAGACCTCAAGGCTTTCACCGTGTTCACCCAGCTCCAGCGGGGTGATCCGCATATCTATGCCGGGTGTGTTGATGCGGCCGACGCCAAGATGGCGCTTCAGTTTGCTCGCGAGCACTACGGACAGGATCAACCGTGCGTGAATATCTGGGTCGTGCCGAAGCAAGCGATCGCCGCGACCGAATACGACAAGGACCTCATTTGGCGGTATACCGATCAGACGTATCGTCTCGCCCGCGGCTACGCCAAGGGCGTGCGTGAGAAATGGGAAAAGATTCGTGCCAAGAACGACCTCGATGATTATGAGAAGGAAGACTTGAAGGAGATGTTTTGACGAGCGGAACCCACGGATTGCCAACCCACGGATTGGTATCCGTGGGCGTCGGTATCCGGGGGGGGCGTCGCTTGTTGAGTTTACTAGCGCGATATGGACAGCCTTCCTGAGAATCTGAAACAGCCGATGATCGATCTGCTGTTGGCCGTGGCTGATGACAAGCTCATGCTCGGCCACCGCAACAGTGATTGGACGGGGCTTGGGCCGATCCTCGAAGAGGACATCGCCTTCTCGTCGCTGGCCCAGGACGAGATCGCCCATGCCCAGGTGATCTACGAGTTGCTCAGCCCGCTTGTCGACAAAACGGCCGATGAGCTCGCCTACGGCCGGTCGGTCGACCAGTACCGCTGCGCCCAGATCGTTGAGCTACCCGATAATTTCGACTGGGCCGTCGCCATCGCCCGGCAGTTCTTCTGCGACCATTTCGACCGCTTGCGGCTTCGCGCTCTGTCACACTCTTCATATAAACCCCTGGCCGATGTCGCCTCGCGCCTGGCCGCGGAGGAGCAGGTTCACGTGGATCACGTTGATGCATGGATCGTTCGGCTCGGACGCGGCAACGACGAGTCGAAACGACGCTTGCAGACGGCGCTCGATCAACTATCGCCGATGGCGCCGATGTTGTTTGAACCGGTTGACCGCGAAGCTGAGCTGACTGGGGCAGGCCTGTACCCTCAAGCGGAAACGGACATGTTCCACGCTTGGCGCGACGTGCTTCAGCACGTCGCGCACGAAGGCGGACTTGCCCTAGAACTATCACCGCCAAACGCAGGCGCACAAGGCGGTCGACGCGGCCACCACAGCGAGCACCTCAAATCCCTGCTCGATGAGATGTGCGAGGTCTATCGTCTCGAACCCGGGGTCGCGTGGTAAAGGAAGCAATCAACGTTCAGCCCTTGATGCCCTTGTGCTCGCGCTCCCCTTTGGGTCGCGGCTAAACGTGTGTGTGGCGTATGATATTCTGACCAATGATCGATACCGAAGCCATCATGGACGTGTTGCGGGAGATACCCGATCCGGAGATGCCGATCAGCATCGTCGATCTGGGGTTGGTGGAAGATGTTCGCGTGGAAACGAATGGCGAAGCCGCAAGCGTGTTCATCGATATCCTCCCTACGTTCGTCGGTTGCCCCGCGTTGCCGATGATCGAGAACGAGATCAGGACGAAGGTGGGGGCGGTCGAGGGCGTCGGCGAAGTCTCGGTGCAATTTATTTACGATCCGCCGTGGTCGGTTGATCGCATCAGCGACGACGGTCGCCGATCCCTGGCGGCGCACGGCGTGACGGTTCCCGAACATGGCTCCAAGCTGGACGTGCCCGGTCACGGCTCAACAGTCGAGCTTCGCACCTCCGCCATCGCCTGCCCGTTCTGCGGCTCGAACGAGACGCGACTGGATAGCCAGTTCGGCCCGACGCGGTGCCGAATGATCTACTACTGCGAAGCATGCAAAAACTCGTTTGAACATATGAAACGGGTGTGATGGGACGTCCGGGCCGATCGCCGTCAACTGGAGAGAACAGGCGGTTGTCGCTACGATAAATTGGCCGGCTCTTTGAGCGGTGCTTCGGTCCGATCCGGGCCCGCACGAGTCTCACCAACGATGGGACGCACCGAATCATGTCCAAAGAAACGGTTCACGACCGGACGAAGGTGACGCCCAGCGCTCCTGAGCTTGCCGTGAAGAGTTCGCACATACCACGGAGACCGAAGATCACGCCGCCCAAACCTCGCAAAGACATCAGCACGCCGACGATCGCCCTCGGCGAGATCCCCAATCTTCAGATTCTCAACGAGAAGGGCGAGATCAGCGACCCGTCGCATGAGCCGAACCTCGAGCCGGCCGAGCTGCTGCGGATCTACCGGGCGATGGTGCTGACGCGCAAGCTGGACACCCGCATGCTGACCATGCAGCGCCAAGGCGAGATGGGCACTTTCGCGCCGGGGATGGGACAAGAGGCCACGCAGATTGGGCAGATCTATCCACTGACAAAGAAGGATTGGTTTGCTCCGTCGTATCGCTCGTTCGGAGCGCAGCTGTGGCGCGGCTGGACAATCGAAGGACTGATGCTCTTGTGGGATGGATTCTCCGAGGGCTTTGAGATTCCGGATGGCGTCAATGATCTGCCGTTTTCGATCGTGATCGGCTCGCACGTGGCTACGGCGACGGGCGTGGCGATGGGCATCAAGCGGCGAGACGACGACGATGCGGTGGTGCTGACCAACTTCGGTGACGGCGCTTTCTCGCAAGGGATCGTGGCTGAGTCATTGAACTTCGCTGCGGTCGACAATGCCCCGATCGTTTTCGTCTGCGAGAACAACGGCTACGCGATCTCGATGCCCGTGCAAAGGCAAACCGGCGCTGACTACTTGGCCGGACGGAGCGTCGGATACGGCATCCCCTCCATGCGCGTCGATGGCAACGACGTCTTGGCGATGATCGTTGCGACGACCGATGCCGTCGAACGCGCCCGCAAGGGCGAAGGGCCGACGCTGCTCGAAGCCGTCACCTATCGCATGAGCCTGCATACCACCGCCGACGATCCAAAGGTGTATCGAAACGAAGAAGAGGTCGAGTATTGGAAGACGCGATGTCCGCTGGCGAGGTTCGAGATCTACCTGAAGAATAAGAACCTCCTTGACGATGCCGCGATCGAGCGGACGGCCGCCGAATGTGAGCAGGAAGTGATCGAGGGGAGAGAACGATTCCGAGGGCGTGCGACCGCGAACCCGCGCGAGGTGTTTGATTCCATGTACGAGAAGCTCCCGCCGGAACTCGAGGATCAGAAGCGCGAGTATTTATCGAAGTTGGATCGGAAGAATGAAGAAGGGCACTAGGCACTTGGCATTAGGCATTAGGGGGAAGAATAACTCGCATCACGACCCTAATGCCTAGTACCTCTGGATTTTCATCATGCCGCAACTGACCATGGCTGAATCATTGAACCTCGCGCTCGACCAGAGCATGGCGGCCGACGACGCCGTCTGTGTGATCGGCGAAGACATCGGCGTCAACGGCGGCGTGTTTCGTATCACCAAAGGGCTGCTTGAGAAGTACGGCGAGGATCGTGTTATCGACACGCCGCTGGCCGAGAACGGCATCATCGGCGCCGCCGTGGGCATGGCGATCTACGGACTCAAGCCCGTCGCGGAGATTCAGTTCTCCGGGTTCATGATGCAGGCGTTCGATCAGATCGAGCAGAACATGGCACGCATGCGCAATCGGTCGCGCGGCCGCTACCCTGTGCCCATGGTCCTTCGGACACCCTATGGCGGGGGGATTCGCGCCGTCGAACACCATTCGGAATCGCGCGAAGCCTATTGGGCGCACACGCCCGGGCTCAAAGTCGTGATCCCCTCTGGACCGCGAAATGCACGGTCACTGCTTCACGCTGCGATCAACGATCCTGATCCGGTCATCTTTTACGAACCGAAAGCGGTGTACCGTGCGTTTCGTGAAGATGTGCCCGACGAACCGGAGAGCTTGGAAATCGGCAAGGCGCAGGTGGTGCGAGAAGGCTCCGACATCACGTTGATCGCGTACGGCGCGATGATGCGGCCGACACTGGAAGCGGCGGAGGATCTCGTTGATTTGCATCAAGTCAACGCCGAGGTGATCGATCTGTTGTCGATCTCGCCGATGGATACGCAGACGCTCGTCGATTCCGTCTCCAAGACCGGCCGATGCGTGATCGTCCACGAAGGTCCGCGCACCTGCGGGGTGGCGGCGGAAATCATCGCCCGACTCAACGAACATGCCTTTGAGCACCTCGAAGCGCCGATCAAGCGCATCACCGGCTACGACATCCATTTCCCCTTCTTCCAAGTCGAGCAGCATTACCTACCTGACCCCGACACGATCGTCGAAGCGGTGCAGCAGACGCTTGCGTACGAGTAGTTGTTGACGCACAAGAAGCGATCCGCGGAAATGATGATGGACTTCAAACTTCCCGATCTCGGCGAAGGCGTCAAAGAAGGCCAAATTGTGCGCCTGATGATCGCCGAGGGTGATCGCATTGCTGAAGATCAGCCGTTAATGGAAGTGGAAACGGATAAGGCTGCGGTCGTCATTCCGTCGCCATATTCCGGTGTTGTCAAGAAGCTTCATGTCACCGCGCAGCAGATTGTCAACGTCGGCGACGTGATGGTAACGTTCGACACGACCGCATCACCAACCACTACTCCCACCCAACCGCTTGCGGCTTCGCGCTCCAGCTCCCCCTCCCCCCGGCCCTCCCTTGGTACAACCGTCACCAAGCGCGCCGTCGCCGCCGGAACCCCCGGAAAAACCAAACCCGCTTCGCCCGCGGTGCGAAAACTCGCGCGCACATTGGGCGTTGACCTCAACAAAATCGAAGGTTCCGGCCCGGGCGGGCGCGTATTGCGCGCTGATGTTGAGCAAGCGAAGAGCGGTGTGCCTACCACACCAGCCCCGCCTATCAACGTTACAGCGGTGAGCGTACCTGTGGTTCCTTCAATACCAAAAAGACCAACAGCTGCGGCCCAGCCCATGCCCGAACCGCCGGGCACGGCCGATCACGATCAATACGGACCGATCCGCCGTCATCCGTTGACGCAGGCCCGCAAGACGATCGCGGCGAATATGGCCACGTCTTGCCGGACGATCCCGCATGTGACGGACACCGACGAAGCTGATGTCACCCTGCTCGACGAGTTGCGGCGCACCCATGACAGCATCGACAGCTCGGTGGGGAAATTGACCCTGCTGCCGTTCGTGCTTTGCGCAACAGGTTTGGCGTTACGCCGGCACCCCATCTTCAACGCGAGCTTTGACGAAGAGGCCGGCCAGATTATCTACAAGCGATATATCAACATTGCCGTCGGCGTTCACACTGAGCGGGGACTCGTCGCGCCGGTGATACGAGACATCGATCAGATGGGCGTGGCGGAGATCAACGGGGCCCTTCACGAGTTGGCCGAGAAGGCTCGCACCGCCAGCTTTGCCGTCAACGAACTGCGCGGCGGCACGTTCACGGTTTCCAATGCCGGTGCGATGGGCGGAAGCCGATTCTCCACGCCGATCATCAACCCACCGCAAGTTGCCGTCATGGCCCTTGGTCGAACGAGATGGAGGGCGTGGGCGGTGGACGGGAAGGTTGTCCCGCGATTGATCCTGCCGATCAGCATTTCTTTCGATCATCGCATCATCGACGGCGGGTCGGAGATTGCCTTCCAGCAGGATATCATCCGGTCGCTGGAGAACCCGGCGCAGTTGCTGCTATAAAGGCGGCGTTTGCGTGTGGAACCGCAACGCGCGGTCCGGCGGCCCGCCTGCTTGGGCGACCGTACTTTGTACCTTTCGTATTGACCGCCTATAACTGAGACCATGGTTGTCGGTGAATTCACCCAGGAAACGGATCTGGTCGTGATTGGCGGTGGGCCGGGCGGGTACAGCGCGGCCTTTCGTGCCGCTGAACTTGGGATCGAGACCATCATCGTCGATACGAAAGGCGCGCTTGGAGGCGTCTGCCTTCACCACGGCTGTATTCCCTCCAAGACAATGCTCAGCATCAGCGAGACGGTACGCCTGGCGGAGCGCGCCGCAAAGTTCGGCGTTCATTTCGACAAGCCCCGCGTCGATCTCGGCAAAATCCGGCAGTGGATGAGCCAAACCATCGACACGCTGGCCTCTGGGCTGGGCAACATCGCCAAGAAGCGCGGCGTGGAGATTCTCAAAGGAAAAGCGCGGTTCGAGGATCAGCGGCAACTGAGCATCCACAACGGCTCCGGCTCGCGCATCCGCTTCAAGCGCGCCGTCATCGCCACCGGCGCCAGCCCGTTGCCACCGGCCGGCGGTTGGCTCGATTCGCCGCGCATGATGGATGCGGCCGCGGCTCTGGAATTTAACGAGATTCCCGCGACATTGTTGGTGATCGGCGGCGGATACATTGCGCTGGAGTTGGCGAGTGTCTACGCGGCGCTGGGCAGCACGGTGACCTTGGCGACGCAGTTCGACCGCTTGTTGCCTGAGGCCGATCCTGATCTCGTGCGCCCCTTGGCCAAGTGTCTTGGCGAACTCCTCGAGAATGTTCGCTTGAACGCCCCGATCACTGACTTGCGCGAAGTTGATACGGGCATCGAAGCGACAATCCAGAGCGCCGAAGCGCCGTCGTCGGCCGTGTTCGAACGCGTGCTTGTCGCCATCGGCCATCGTCCCAACACCGCCTCCTTAGATCTCGCCAAAGCTCGAGTTGAGGTGGATGATGCGGGATATGTTCGAATCAACGATCAGCTTCGATCGAGCAACGCGCGTATTCTCGCCGTCGGTGATGTTACAGGCGAGCCGCTGCTGGCGGACAAGGCGATTCACCAGGGGCGCGTCGCGGCGGAGGTCGTTGCCGGTTGGGGCAGCGTCTTTGATCCGCGCGCCGTTCCGTTTGTCGTGTTCACCGATCCACAAGTTGCGTGGTGCGGTTTGACTGAAACACAGGCCGCCGAGCAGGGGATCGCGCATAAGACGGTCAGGATTCCCTGGGGCGCTTCCGGGCGCGCCGTGAGCTTGGGGCGCTGCGACGGGATGACCAAGCTCGTCTACGACCCCGCTACGAAGCTCGTGCTCGGGATCGGGATCGTCGGGGCCGGCGCGGCTGAGATGATCGCCCATGGCGTGTTGGCGGTGGAAATGGGAGCGGTCACCGCCGATCTCGCCCTGTCGATCCATCCTCATCCCACGATGAGCGAACTGATCAGCGAAGCGGCCGCCCAGGTCGAGGCAACCGGGCCGACTGAGCCGTCGTGAGGCTGACGCCGCCGTTTCGTGGCACAATGTCGGCCGATATGCCGTCCCCAAGGAACGTCAACTCGCTCGATCAAGCCGACCGACCTCGGCGCCGCCTTGTGCTCTTGGCCGCGATCATCGTTGTGGTTACCGCCATCGCATATCTTCCTGCGGTCAACGGCGGCTTCATCTGGGATGACGACAACTATGTCACCGACAACGTGCTTCTGCACGATCTGGACGGGCTGAAACATCTGTGGGTGCCGGGCTATACCAAGCAATACTACCCGGTCGTCTTTACGACCTTTTGGATGGAGTATCAATTGTGGGAGCTGAAACCGCTCGGCTACCACTTGGTCAACCTCACCGGGCACATTATCAACGCGCTACTCGTATGGGCGGTGTTCGCGCGGCTCAAGATGCGCGGCGCATGGATGATCGCCGCGGTCTTCGCCCTTCACCCTGTTCATGTCGAGTCAGTCGCGTGGATCACCGAGCGCAAGAACGTGCTTTCGGCGATGTTCTATCTGCTGGCGATGCTGGGATACTTGCAATGTGACCCTCGGCTCGGCGGGGGTGATAGAGTACGGCATGTCGGGGCGGCGGTGGGTTGGTACGTATCGAGCCTCGTGCTGTTCACGCTGGCGCTGCTGAGCAAGTCGGTGACGTGTTCACTGCCGGCGGCGTTGGTTCTGCTGATGCTCTATCGACGTGTGCCGATGACGTTATGGCGCATGGCCGCGTTGACGCCGATGTTCGTTCTCGGCCTGCTCATGGCCTTGAACACGGTGCAGCTGGAAAAGCAGAGCGTGGGGGCGGTCGGAGTCGATTTTGACTTCAGCGTCGTCGAGCGCTGCCTTATCGCGTCCAAGGCGCTGCTGTTTTACCCGTGGAAAATGTTGTGGCCGGGGCCGTTGATTTTCATTTACCCGCGGTGGATCATCGATTCAAGCAGCGCGGCGACTTACTGGTCAGTGGCGGCGGTGGGGGTGATCGCAGCGGCTGCGGTCGTATTGTTCGTGCGCTCGAGGCGCGGCCCGGCGGTCGCGTTGGCGTTCTACGCGGGAACCATCCTTCCGGCCTTGGGCTTCATCAACGTTTACCCGCACCGATTCTCCTTCGTCGCTGATCATTTCAACTATCTGGCGAGCCTGGGAATCATCGCACTTGTCGTCGGCTGCGCCACGCTCCTGATTCGAAACAGGGCTGTCCGATTCGGACTTGCGGTCGTTGTGTTGGCGGTGCTGTCGCTACTCACGTGGCGGCAAGGGTCGATGTACCAAAACAACCAGACGCTGTGGCGATGGACGGTTGACCGCAATCCGGCCGCGTGGCTTGCCCAGAATAACCTCGGATTGATCGAACGGCGGGCGGGAAACCTCGAGGCGGCGATCGATCATTTCGAGGCGGCTATCGCGGCCAAGCCGAATCATCACCGTGCCTGGGCGAACCTCGCCTTGACCCTGCAAATGGAGGGGCGATTCGACGAGGCCCTGCACCACATGCTCATCGCCAACGAGCAAACGGTGATCGAGTTCGGCCGGCCTCGCGGGCAGGATCTCTATCAAATCGGCGTGCTGTTGGAGAAGCTCAACCGCATCGACGAAGCGGTGGGTTACTTCGGTCGAGCCGTCGAGGCGAACCCGCAGGAGCTGGATGCTTATTTTCGTCTTGCGGTGCTGGCCGTCGGTCAAGGCCGACACGCGGATGCGGCCGATCACTTCCAGAACGTTCTGCACCTTGATCCGGACAACGTCACGGCCCACGGATTCCTGGGGAATCATTATCGCGATGTCGGTCGTTACCGTGACGCTGAGAATCACTATCGGATGGCGGCGCGTGTTGCGGGCGAAGTGAAAGACCAGTTCGCCACCGCACGAAATCTAGCTCGGTTCCTGGCGACCTGCCCGGACGACTCGGTGCGCAACGGTATCGAGGCGGTGGCCCGGGCGGAACAGCTCAATGCGCTCCTGTCCGGACAGGATCCCTATACGCTCGACATTCTTGCCATGGCCTACGCCGAAGTGGGGCGGCTTGATGATGCAGTCGCCACGGCCCAGCGAGCGCAACAAACCGCAGACGCGATGCAGCTTGACGAACTGAAACAGGACATCGAACAGCGGCTGATGACGTATCGTGACGGCCGACCTTGGCGCGACGAATGATGTTGGGGACCAGAACGGGTCATCCCTGCTCGTGCTTCGGTTTGTAGACGAGCTCGGGTACGCGCTTTCGGTTTGGTTCGACGTTCGTAAGCGGATCGACCTCAGCGCTGGTGGCCAGATAGCGCTGGGCAAGATGTTGATAGTGCCTCGTTCCGACGGATTTCCAGGCGATCTCATCATCGGTCAGCTCGCGCATGACCTTGGCGGGGATTCCGCCGACGAGCGTGCGCGGCGGCACTTCTGTGCCGGCCTTCACAAACGCCATCGCGGCCACGAAGCTGTCCTCGCCAATGACGGCGTCGTCCATGATGACCGCATTCATGCCGACCAAAGCGTTGCGCTTGATCGTGCAGCCGTGCAGCACTGAGCCGTGTCCGATGTGACCATCGGCCTCGATCGTGACGTCTTTGCCCGGAAAACAATGCAGGACGCAGTTATCCTGGACGTTCGCGCCGTCCTTGACGATCAGTCGGCCGAGGTCGCCGCGAAGCGATGCGCCCGGGCCGATCAGACAGCGCGGTCCGATGATCACGTCGCCGATGAGCACAGCCGTGGGATGCACATACGCAGTCGGATCGACGACCGGTCGAATGCCTTCGAACTCATAGGCTGGCATGATGCGAGTTTCCGGATCGGAGGGGATTCACCACAGAGGCACAGAGGGCGCAGAGGGAAGACAGAAAATAAAAAAGCAATTGGTCTGAGATGATGACGACGGCTCTTTCCAATTCTACTCCTTCGCTTCTTCTTACTCTGCGTTCTCTGCGCCTCTGCGGTGAATCTTATTCTTCGGTTTGGTTCACGCCTCGACCGCGGCCGGCTGAGGCACCATCACGCGACTTTGCACCACGCGGAAACGATTCACAACGAACGCCGCGTCGGAAAGCGTAGCGTTTCCTGCGGGATTCGCGCCCGAGACGTGGAAGTCGCTGAAGGCGGACGATTGATTCACCCAGATTTGTCCCGTGAGATTGCACGACAGCGCCACGCCTGCATCGGCCGAGGCGTCCTGGGCCTTGGCCAAGACCGCCTGGTTCGTTGAATAAACGGAGCAGGTTATGGCCCCGAGTTCACGCGCCGCCTTGGCCGCCAGTTCGATACTCTGGTCGGTGTCGGCCGTCTCGACGATATATACGATCGGGCCGAACATCTCGCGCATGAAAAGGTTCTGCTGTGACGCATCAACTTTGAGAATGAGCGGACTGCGCACACGCGCTTCAGGGAACATCTCGTTTACGACCGGCGTGGACTCCCGCAGCACGGTACCGCCATCCGATTTCGCCTGATCGATGCGCTGTATCGTGCCCTCATTCTGGATCGCACCGAGCAGCTCGGCGCCGCGCTTCGCATCGCCCAGCAGCCAATCAACCGCTTTGACAATCGCGCCGGCAACATCATCAAAGCTCATCGGGCCTTGGCCGGTTTCGATCCCATCCTTGGGAATGAAGATATTCTGGCTGGTCGTACACATCTGCCCCGAATAAAGGCTGAGCGTAAAGGCGATGTTTCCGGTGACCGCCCGCAGGTCGTCGATGCTGTCGATGATGATCGAGTTCACGCCCGCCTTCTCGGTGTAGACGACCGCTTGCGAGGCGTTTTGCTCGACCCAATCGCCGAACGCACTTGAGCCTGTGTAATCGACGATTCGCACTTCAGGGCGCGTCACAAGCTCCTTCGTGATCGGGGCGTCGGAACTGTCGGCGGCCAAGGTGACAAGATTGGGATCAAAGCCTTGTTCGCTTAGAACACCACGCGCGATCTCGACGGTGATTGCCAAAGGCAGCACAGCGCCGGGATGCGGCTTGACGACGACCGCATTGCCCGTGACCAGGCTCGCAAACAGTCCGGGGTAGCTGTTCCAGGTTGGGAAGGTCGAGCAGCCGATGACGACCGCCACGCCGCGGGGCACGATCCGGTATGTCTTGTCGAGCACCACCGTGTCCGTCTTCGAGACCTTCTTACTCCATTTGACATGCTCGGGAACGCTGGTCATCGCCTGGTAGGCATACGCGATCGCTTCCAGACCACGATCCTGAGCGTGCGGTCCACCAGCCTGGAAAGCCATCATGTACGCCTGTCCGGTCGTGTGCATGACCGCCAAGGCCATCTCGAAACTGTGGTGGTTGATCCGGTTCAGGATTTCCAGGCAGATGCCGACGCGGTCTTCGATGCTCGCCCGTTTCCACGAATCCATGGCGGACAAGGCAGCCGGCACGAGGATGTCCAGATCAACCTTGGGATAGGTGATGCCGAGCTTTGGTCCGAACGGCGAGATTTCTTCGCCGACGGAGCCAGTTTCGCCCGGCTGATCGATGGCAAAGGGCTTGTTGAGCCGGGCGTCGAAAGCGGTCTGGCCGTCGGCTTTGGCCGTCTCACCGTAGATCTTGCCGCTGGGGACCTCAGGGTACGCGCTCCAGAAGGTGCGGTCCGCGATGGCCGAGACGGCTCGCTCAAGCGTCTGGCAATGTTGCTGGTAAAGAGGATGGCTCACGGTGATGCGTCCTTATGTTGGCGATGGCAGGGCGGCAACGTGGTTGCCCCGGCAGCGGCGCCTCAGCCCCACCCTATGGTAAATGAAGCGGCCAATCCTTGCAGGGACGCCCAATACCGCACGCCTCAGGCACGAGCCGGCACCGCCATCCCGAATCGAATACTTCAAGCCCTCAGAAGCTCATGCCGATGATCCTACGGCCGAGCGGTGCTTGTGGACGGCTGAAATCGGAAGCGGCGCCCACCTCATCTGGAACTCCAACTCAGCTATGTTCGTCCTCATCACCGGGAGCAGTGGCCTGATCGGATCGGAAGCCGTCGTCTACTACGGCTCACGAGGCTGGACCGTACACGGGATCGACAATAACCAAAGGCGGGAGTTCTTCGGCCCACCCGGGGATACGACGCGGAACCTCAAGCGACTCCAGAGCGAGGTTCCCGATCTGGTTCATCACGATCTGGACATACGCGACCGCCCGGGGATCCTTGGGCTGTTCAAGTCGATGCGGTTTGATCTGATTATCCACTGCGCCGCCCAGCCGTCACATGATCTTGCGGCGTCGATCCCCTTCGACGATTTCGACACGAATGCGGTGGGAACCCTGAACCTGCTGGAGGCCACGCGTCGCCATTGCCCCGAAGCGGTGTTCATCTTCATGAGCACGAACAAGGTTTATGGCGACGGGCCGAATCGAATCCCGCTTGTGGAGCTCGAAAAACGGTACGACTACGCCGATCCTGCCTACGAGCACGGGATCTCCGAAGACTTCAGCATCGATCAATCGCTGCACAGTCTCTTTGGGGCGTCCAAGACCGCTGCCGATGTCATGGCCCAGGAATACGGCCGATACTTTGACATGAAGGTCGGCGTGTTCCGCGGCGGGTGTCTGACCGGTCCCAACCATAGTGCCGTTCAGTTGCACGGGTTTCTTTCGTACCTCGTGAAGGTCGCACAGTCCGATGAGCCGTACACGATCTTCGGTTACAAGGGTAAGCAGGTGCGTGATCAAATCCATAGCGCCGATGTCATCGCCGCTTTCGATGCGTTCTATAACAATCCACGGTGCGGCGAGGTGTACAACCTCGGCGGCGGACGCAGCAACAGCGCAAGCATCCTCGAATGTATCGACATGATCGAGCAGATCACGGGTAGCCGAATCAATTGGACCTACCGCGATGAGCCTCGTCGCGGCGACCACATCTGCTACATCAGCGATCTTCGCAAACTCAAAGCCCACTTTCCTGATTGGTCGATTACACGATCGATTCCCAACATGATCGAGGAAATGCTCGCGGTCGCTGTCGCGTGATTCGGCGGTTCGCTGAGGGAGCACGTTTATGAAGATACTGGCATTCACTCCGCCGGGAACAAACTCGCGTCGGTTCTTTCTGGACATTGTCCAGAGCATTGGCGAGCTTGGGCACGAGGTGTTGCAGTTCGAGCTTGAACCGTATATCGCTGTGCTTGAGGCGATGGGTGAGCATGTGGAGCGCGCCATTGAGCCGTTAGGCAAGATCGTGCTGAGTCTCATCGAGACCAACGGCATCGACCTGTCGATGGCGATGTGGTCCGGGGCAACGTTGTCGCTTCCGTTGTATCTCCAGGCGGACGGATCGACGGTCTCTTTCCTGGATTATCACGGTCATCCGCACTTGCATTACTGGTGGGATGCGCCGCATTGGTACCACGGCGGCAAAGAGATCAAGAACATTGCCAATGGCCTGTACCGCGGTGCGCATCAGTTTCACTACATCAACAATCCAGGCACAGGCAGCGAGATGGCGTCGTTGATGGGATTCAAGAACGTCATTCCTTCGCCGAACGGCGTGAATCCGAGGCTCTTCCTGCCTCGTCCGGAGATTCCTAAGGAATACGACCTTGTGTTCGTCTCCGGCCCGGGTGATCCAGCGCCGACTGAGGTGATGTTACAAGAGTTGGAACAGGATGATCCGGATGTTGATCGTATCCGCAAAGATGTTGCGATGAGTCTGCGCCCCAAGCTGGATGCTCTGGTGGAGTCGGTTGATGGATCGGTTCGTGAACCGATGCGGAAGCTATTTGATGCGATGGTGGAAGCGCGGTTAGCCGATCGCCATAGCCCGGCGTTGGTGCATTTACAGCGGGCGGTGCAACATGATGTAGCTCTCGCCGTGGCGGCGGACGCGCTCATCAAAGATCTGGTCCTTTATGTGAAAGTTACCGACACGATCCGTCAGATCGAGAAATGGGAACGGCCGTTCATGGTTGCCTACCTTTCTCGTCACTTCAACTGTCTGCGTTTGGGTCAGCAGTCGTATGACGCGTGGGGAATCGAAGGCGATGCGAGCGGATTCGTCGAGTACGAGCGACAATCCGAGGTCTACGCGAAGGGACGGTTCGCGCTGAATGTCATGCGATGGCAGGACGATATCGGCGTGAACTCAAAGGTGTTCGAGATCACCGCCTGCGGCGCCGCCTGTCTACAGGCCTATCGCGGAGGCATCGACGAGCTGTTTGAGGTCGGGAAGGAAATCCTTGTCTTCAAGACCCCGGGCGAGGCGAGGCAACAACTTTCCGAAGCGCTCTCATCCCCCAGTCGAGTGGAAGAGCTCGCAGAAGCAGGCCGATCGCGTACGTTGCGCGACCACACGTGGGCCAAACGAATGGAAGGCGTGTTGGATATGGTCCGTGAGTATTGGATGTACCGCAGGCGTTTGCCGGCACCTTCGCAAACCAGCCTCGGCGCTGACTCCCAGCCTGCTGCTGAGCGCGTCGCTCGATCCATCTGTGTCTAGGGAGCGTGCGGCGGCGTTCGCTACACGATAAACTCCGCGCGCACATAGAAATCGTTAATGACCTGTCGGTGGACGCGCTTGTAGCCAAACCTTTGGAGGTACTCGGCCACCGCGACCCCGCTGGGGAGGTTGTTCTCGATCAGCAGCACCCGTGGCTTGAAGCGATCAAGACGAAAACCCCGCAGTACATCCATCTCTCCGCCTTCCACATCAATCGAAACGAGGTCAATCTGCCACCCGACTTTCGGCTTCCAAGGACCGGGACCCGGCCAGGGGCCGTTGCGCTCGCGCATGATCAACCGATCGAGCGTAATGGCCGGAACCTCAATCTCTTCGAACTGCCGGCCCTCGCTGCGACACCGCTGGGCATGCGCCGGTTCGGGGTGTATGCAACTGAGCATTTCGTTGCCGACCACACGCGTGAACTTGATCGTGGCCCCCTGGTTCGGCGCCGTACAAGCGGCATGGACAACCCGGCTGCGAGGGCGATTCCGCACGCAATCCTCGAACAGTTCGCGCAATGGTTCGACGAGGATGCCGGTCCACCCCATCTGCTCCAGAAAGTACGTGTTGCTGAGGGAGATTCCGTTCCAGGCGCCAACCTCAATGAAGAATCCTTCGCGCCGTTGGTTGAAGATCTCCCAGAGAAGCTTGTCCTCGCCGTACTGGGACTTGAATAGATCCTCAGCGATCTGGGTCATAGAAGCGGCATCTCCCGGTAAACGGCGGTGAAAGCGCCATGGTGTTCATCGGACAGAACCACACGTAACTCTAGAAGACGGCGTGGTCGCCGACGACCATGGCATCAGCACGTCTTGAGCACAGGACCGTCGACGTTCGTAGGCATCCAGCATCGGGCCGGGTGAGAGTGTGCCAATGACGAAGAGTTGGGCCTCCGACTGTTCCTCGACGATCGTCGCCCCGACTTCGCGCAGGGCCTGCTGTACCGCCCAACCGTTCTTCCCTTCATCAACGATGGCGATGTGCGTGTGCTCGGCGATCTGCGGTGACTCGGCGAGCGTGTGACGAACATGAGCCAGACCCGTGAAACGATCGAACAACGACGAGGGCATTTGCCGTTGTGGTTGCTCCTGAAGTGTCCCAAACAGTTCCGTCAGACCTTCTAGGTAGCCCGCTTGGGCCGATTCAAGCTCAGCGATGCGTCCGTACCGAACGATCGTCTCGTGAAGCATTGTGATTCGTTGTTCCGGTGGCGCGTAGCGCTGAACGATCCAGCCGTTGTTCCGCACGAGATACTTGAGGATGACATTCATATCCCGCCCGGCGGAGACCTTTTCGTGCTGCACGCGGAAGCGGTCGTCGTGAACAATACGATGGCCGGCCAACAGCAGCTTCGCACAAAGGTCGTATTCTTCGGCGTAATAATGAAAACTGGCGTCGTACCCGCCGACATCTATGAACGCCTTTCGGCGAATCGCCGCGCCGCAGCCGACGAAGACCTCGGGCAGGCCGCCGGCTTCGCGGCGTTGGTCCGGAAGACGGATGTCGGCGCCGATCGCAGCGACCTCCGGGGGCGCTTCGCTAAGCACGCGGACGAAATCCGTATCGAGCGGATAGGAATCATCATCGAGCATGATGAGCCAGTCGCCCTGTGCCTGCTCGGCTGCGAAGTTGCGCGCGGCTGCACCTTGATTCGACGCCATGCGAAACGATCGAACGGGCAAACCGTTGGCGAGCCGTCTGGGGAGCGTGGGCGGCGCATCGGAGGCGTTATCGACGATGATTACTTCAGCGCCGCCGAGCTGCGCATGATCATCAGCGCACAATCGACCGATGTGGGTGAGCGACTTGGCCAGTCGGTCGGGACGATTATGTGTGGGCAAGATGTAGCTGATCACGAGGCAAACACACGAGTTCGGCTTCCGGCTGGGACACGTACGTCAATTGGGCCTCGCAGAGCCTGCGGATTCCCTTGCGAAGATCAACGGCGCCGATGACGGCATTGCCGAGCTGCTGGGACTGAGCGGCGGCGGCCACGGCGCCGAGCAGCGCCGCGAGTGTCAGGGAACCGCCGCAGACTCGCGTCAACGTTGCTGCCGCGAGCAGCGCATCGCCGCAGCCGAGCTGATCGATCGCATATGGAACCAGCGCGGGAACGTGCTCAGCGGTGAGCCGCGTCTGCCAGTCGTCCGCATCAGCCTCGGCTCCCGGCGCACGATCGAACGCAATCAATCCGTCGGCGCCAAGGGTGATGATGGCCGACCGCGTGTTCGTGGCGTGCAGAAGCCGCCAGACCACGGCCGTCAGGCCCTCGTCGTAATCATGCAGCGCCTCGCGAATCTCCAGTTCGCTGGGGCACAACAGGTCCATGCCGTGCATCGACCGCAGGTTGGAGCGCCGTCCACTGACATCCCCGACGAGCAGGTCCGTGCATGGGCGCAGAAGCTCGCACATTTCGGTCATGAACGCATCGGTAAACAGACCCTGTCCGAAGTCGGCGATGATCACCGCCTCTGACTGGTTCGCAGCTTCCTGCACCATACGCTTCAGTTGGCTTTGGCCAGTCGCGTCGAGTGTGATCGGCTCGCCAAGATCGAGCTTCATCACCTTGATCGAGCCGACGTTGAACCGCTGCTTCTCGATGAGCGGCCCGGCGTGTTCGATCGCTTGCGTCTCGATCCCGAGCCGTGCCAGACGTTGTCGCAAGGCAGCCGTCTCGGGCGTTGACGGCAGGGCGGTGATCATTGTCGGGCGAGCACCCATTGCGGCCAGATGCTTGGCGATAATCGCCGCACCGCCGTCAAAGCTTCGGTACTCCACCGGGCGCAACGTCATCAACGGCGCTTCGCCGGCCACCTCGGGCCGATTACACATCACGTACGTGTCGATGATCGTCTCGCCGACGACAACAACGCGCTTTCCCCGAAACGAATTGATGAACTGATCGACGGAGGCGACATCGATCTCTTGCTGGGCGATGAGCTGTCGCAACCGACTGTGGGCTGGATCGACCGTCTGCTCCATTGCGTTGATCAGGGCGGTCGAACTGAACACAACATCGCCGGAGGAGAACACGACCCGTCCGCCATAGCTCTCGACGACGTGCTTCTCCGCCTGAAACCGAGGATCGCGGTTATGTTCATACTCTCGCCCCTTGACATAAATGTCCGGGCGAATGATGTGGAGCAAGTCGGCTGCGGTCGGCTCGGGGTTGACCGCAACCCAATCGACGCAGTCGAGGGCAGCGAGGCTTTCGGCCCGCAACTCCTGTGGGATGAGCGGACGCCCCGTTCCCTTGTCCACCATCGAGTCGCCGCTGATTGTCACCAGCAACCGATCACCGAGCTTGGCGGCGTGTTGAAGGTGCCGAACGTGGCCGGGGTGGACGATGTCGAAGCAGCCGTGACAGAGTGCGACCGTTTTGCCCCCACGCTGCGCCGCGCGGACGGAAGCCTCGGCCTCGGCGAGGCTGAGAATCTTGTGCTCAGTGCCCACGCCGTCTAGATCGGCGATCTGCGGTGTGGGACCGGAGTTTCGGGCCACCTGCGGTGGGGCAAACGCCCGGCCTTGAAGAGACGACGCCCGGCCAGCCGGTCGGTCCCCAGGCGTTGAACGCGGCCGACCGCAACAGTCCCGGCAGGATGGAGCATTCGTGCGGTCTGCGTAAACGAGGTCGAGCACATCCCTTGACCCTCGCACCCGGAAAAACCTTGACAAAGCAACGCGCGGCTTCATCTTCGTGGTAGAGCGCCGGCGAATTACAAGGGCGAGGCTGTGGTCCTGGGGGCGGACGGCTCGCCGATCGTCGCTGCGCAGAAGCTTGGGAGAAAGCAAGATGACGCTCAGGGGGAACGCACGCGCATATCCGTCGTTACTCAACATCCGGGCCGCGGTTGGGGCGGCCGGGATCGTGGTGTCCGGGCTGACCGCTTCTGCCTCGGCCCAGAACTGCGAAAATGTGTACGAGCCGATCGTGTACGAGGCGTCGTCGGGCGTACTGCCCAGTGAGGCGACGCCGCCGTGGCTGGCCGGCTGCGGAAGCGCCGATTGGATCCCCGGCGAACTCAAGGGCGGTCTGCTGCACGTTCTCGATGCCTCGAACGGAAACACTGACCCGCCAAACGGGCTGCGCGCCGCCTTCTGCCGGATGGACATATTCGACTGCGCCTCTCAGGACGCTGTGTATGAGGTGGTCGTCCGGACCGCTCCCGGGGCCGACTCCACTCCCCCACACAACATCGACATCGTCCTGCTCTGCGGTTTGAGGGACAGTGAACGGTTCATGGTCATCGCCATTACCGAGGACGCGGTCGGATTCATTACATCAAGTGGGCCGGTTGACTGGCTCGTCGATGGGAACATCACGGCCAAGTACGAGCTTGACACGACCGATGGGCTCCACACGTATCGCGTCGAGAAGCATGGCCAACACCGGGTCAAGCTGTTCGTCGATGGTGAATTGCGCCTCGATTGGAACTACGACCATATCGCCCCCGCCAATGGTGACGCTCGTGTGATGCTCGCCGTAACGTCCAGCCCCGGCGTGTCTGAATTCTGGCTACAGTCCGGCCGGTATCGCATCGGCTCGACGAGGTTCGACGATCTGCCCTCGGATTGTGACGCCGACCTTGACGGCGACGACGCCGTTGGCGTCACCGACCTCCTCATTCTGCTCGGGTCATGGGGATTGTGCGAAGGGTGCCCGGCCGATATCGACAACGACGGTATGGTCGGGGTGGGCGACCTGCTGATCCTTCTCGGTCTGTGGGGCCCGTTGGAAGGCTGTGGCGATGACGGCGGGGGCGGCGACGGCGGCATCATCGTGACCGGCAACGCTTGCGACCCCAACATCCCGCCAGGAGCCTATCAAGTGGTTGATTTGGGGAACAACCATTTCGATGTCTACCTTCTGGACCTCTATGCACCTTACGACTATAGCTTCTTTGAGATCCATCCGACCAGTGGCGGGGAGATTATCGATCACCTGTACATCGACGTGGCCGGTCCACCCGCCGGATCGCCGGTCGTCGTGCGGGTGCTGCCCAGTTGTGACAACCCTGATCTGAAGATCGACACCGTCTACAACATCCTCGAGACCGCAGATGGCGAGCATTTGCTCAACCGGGTTGAGGTTGATGGGGACGTAGGGCTGGTCATGGTCGAGGCGATCGGGGACATTCTATTGGGCGGTGATGTCATCGGTGACATTATCGCGACGACGCCGGATAACGCCGCACGCGGGATCACGAAGGTCAAAGCCGACGGCAACATCTTCGGCGATATTCGTGCTCCGTTCGGCCGAATTGCGTTTGTTTCTGCGGATGGGGACATCGGCACACCGGAATCACCCATCCTGATTGAGGCCAAACATTACATCCGCCACATCACCAGGGCCAACAACCTTTATGCATATATCAATGGTCACGTAAACAACGGCACAGGGACAATCTCTAAGATCATTGTTGACAGATTCGTGGGCTCTCTTGACGTTCGTAAGATGAGCACACAGCCATCAGGTGGTGAGCTACGGTTCAACGTGCAACTGGATGCGATAATCACATTCGGCGAGTCATTCTCCGGCGCGAACCGCAAAATCGAAGTGCCGGTCGGCGGCTTGACAACGCAGATCATATTCAATGCAGACAACATTCCAGACGCGGTGTGGAACGCACCGGTCAAGATCGGATTCGACGGCGATCCGGATCAAGTCATACTCACCGGACCCGGCTACACCAACACCGCCGAATCACTCGGCGGCGGATCGGTCGGCCTCGCCCCCTTTGATCTGCACGATGAATCATGTGTGCCGGCCAACGGCGACATGGTGTTGCCTAAAGACGCCGATCCCGATCTTCAAGTGATCCTGCGACACTATGGACCGATTACGCTCAACGCCAATGCGCCCCTGACCATTGAACGCAGAACTGCCTGTACAAATGATCTGTTCGTACTGCTCTCATCAACGGATTTTGTTTACGCTGTCGATCCGGCTGATGGGAACTCTTTGCTCGTATCCGGTGCGCCCGGTACGGACGGGTTTGAGATCGGCTATGAGTATCGGCTTATCGCCACCGCCGACCTGATGTGTGACCAAGTCACCGGCAACCCAGCTGTGAGTTGGGATAGCTCTGATTACCGAGTGACGGTGAGCGCAGGTTGCCCGGGTGATTCGGACGGGAGCCGCGACGGCGGTGGTTTGCTGGAAGACAAGAACGGGCCGATCCGGGGACGACTGAATCGCAAGTAGCTCACTTCGTGAGCGCGGCTCGCCTCGGACAAATTCAGACTCGCATGTTACGGCCGCTTATCGCCTGCTCAAGTTGCGCCAGTACCTCATCATCGTCCAGCCGGCAGACAACTTCCATGTCCTGCGTCGACAGGTAACGGTCAAACGCATCCTCTTTGCCCTGTTCGACGAGCATGACATAAAACCGGCCGTGGCTGTTCTTCGTCAATACCGCCCGGAAGCCGTGCTCGCGTAGCCGTCCATTGAGTGAAGGCGTCGCGTAGTACCCGAAGTCCGTGCGGGCAACGTCGTATTCGTTGCCCGACTCCGTAACGAACGTGACTTGCTCGTTGGGTTTCAGCTCAATGCGCGCGCAATCGGTCATTTGAATCTGTTGGTCCGCACCAACTTGGAACGTCCGTGGGGGTTGGTTCTTTGTGAGCTCCATGATCCTTCCCATCCTATCGGCAACGAACGGTGCTCACCGAGCGCCGGCGGTTGCGATCTCGGCAGCGACGCCGTCCTGCAGGTGACCTGGGATCGTCCAGCGACCCGTCGGATCGCGCTGCCAAATATCCTGATTTCGATACTGCTCCAAGACGGTGAGCAATTCTTCTTTTGTCATATCGATGTATCGCGCGACATCGTCGAGAAAATAGTCGGACACATCCTCAAGATCGTGCTCTTTGACCAGAAGCTTGGCCTGCTCGCGCGTGAGCCGCCCGTTTCGGATGTCCTCGCACGCATGATCCGTCGCCCGTCCGTAGCCGAACTTCAGCACCTTCAAGTATTGATGAATGCGGTGAATCTTCTCATCGAGCCCGACGTAGTTTCGGTATGTACCTTCGGCGGGCCCATCGAGTGATTCAAAGCCGTACTTCCGCGCGATCTCTAAGTGCGTGGCGGAATCCCAGTGAAAGTAGTAGCTCAAGAACACAGCTTGCGTCGATGACTGTGCGATCCGGTCGGGGAAGTCGTAGTAACGCAGCGTCTCAAAGGGAATGTCGTATCGCTCGCTGATGAATCGCGCATCCCGCCCTTGGTTCGCCGCATATCGATCAAACCACGCGCGCGTCATTGTGTTGCCGGCTGCGGTGTCCGTCTCTCCGCTGTATTCAACCGCTGCGTTCTCACCGAGCAATACCAGCGGAATCTCGTATTGCAGCGCCACATGCTGGGGATAGGCGTGCAGCAGCGTATGGCTGAGTAGATCGGGATCGCCGAAGTCTTCCAACCCGATGCGGATGAGTCGCTTGTGAAGTGGTTGACTTGGGCGGTAGACCAGTAGGTCCGCGCCCATGTCCGGCACACGCTCGAGATTGCGCCTGCCGATTTCGGTCTTGACGCCGTAGTCCACGTGCACCGCGAGGATTCGCAAACCTCGACCGAGGACACGATGCACCTGCGCAATGCTGTCCTTGCCCCCGCTCACGGGTACGAGCACGTCGTACGATGGACCGCCGACAGACTTCGCTTGATCGAGTAGGGCGTTGAATTCGTTCTCCCGTGCGTCCCAGTCGATTCCGCCGAGGTAATCGTTCTTGAGTTGGTGGGCGCGGCAGGCCTGGCACACGCCGGAATCATCAAACGACAAGTGCGGCTTCGTGTCGGGCATCAGGCAATGTGTGCAGTACTTCATCAGTCACTCTCGATCACGGATCACGCGTGCGGGGTTTCCGACCGCTACCTTGTATTCATCTATAGACTCGATCACGATGGCTCCAGCGCCGATTACTGAACCGGTTCCAATCGTCACGCCTTTATTGACAAACACGTGACCACCCAGCCATACATCGTCCCCGATGACTATTGGCGCCCCAAAAAAACCTTGGTTCTTGATGAGTTGGTCTCGCTTGAAGTGGTGGTCCGAGGTGTTGACGTACACGAACGCGGCGAAGATGCAGTCGTTTCCGATCGTCAGGCCGTGTCCGCCGTTGAAGATGCTGTAGCTGCCGAGGACCGTGTCGGAGCCGATCTTCAATTCCGCGTCGTTGGCGGCGACCAGCCAAACATCCGTCCCGGTTCGAACGCCCTCGCCGAGGATGATCTTCCCACTCTTTCTCATGCGGATGTAGGTGGCGCCGCCGAGCGTGACGTCATCGCCGATCGTGAGATTGGCCAGACGAGCCCCGTCGCGCAGCAAGATGTGGATTGACCCGTGCACTTGAAGGTTGCGCCCAACTCGTGCGCCGCGCAGTCTCAGACAATATGTCCAAGCGGCGGAATACAGTGATCGAAAAAAGCGCATCAGCCGCCGAACTCCTCAACGAACATCTTGCTGCTGAGGAAGTAGAAAAGGAACTTGCTCTTACTGTTTGGAAGCGGATTCTGCGTGAGTAGCGATTCGATCTTCTCTCTGCGCACATGATCGAAGATCGGGCTGTCATCCAGAATCGCTGATCGCACCTCATCATCAGTGAAGTCGATGAAAGAGTTGATCGAGGCATTGAACCCGACCTTGCGGCGCTCATCGAGGATTCGGTCCGGCACGATCCCGCGCATCGCCTGTCGCAAGACCGCCTTGGCGTAACCGTTGGAAATCAAGTGGCGGGTGGGGATCCGCTGTGATAGATCAAACAGCTCGCGATCAAGAAACGGCGAACGATTCTCGATCGACTGAGACATCGCGTTGTGATCGTCCTCGTGCAGAATAGGCGGCACCGCTTCGTGAAAAAGCTCGTTGAGCATGCGGTTCCGCAGCAGTCCGTCGCAGTATCGTTGTTCGGTGAACGGTTCATGCCACGGCTGGATCAGGAACTCAGCAAAGGCATCCGCATCAAAGAAGATGTGCTCGCGCATCTTCGGCTCGTGAATGAATGCTTCGGCATTCGCTAAATGAGGATTGCGGACGATCGGCTGGATGTGCCGGCGCCACGCCGCGATTGATTCGTTGTAGAGATCGCTGTCGTCGCGGACTTCGTACAAATACTGGTTGTGATGATCGTAGTACCCGGTAAACAGCTCATCAGCTCCGGTGCCGCTGATCGAGATTCGATAGCCGTGCGCAGCGATGGACTGCATCAAGAGCCACTGGGCGTAGTAGGAGATGGTGTAGACGGGCGCATCATGTTGAAGGATCAATTGACGGAGTCGGCCGAGAAAATCCGTTGTATCAATGTGAATGGTTGTGTGGCGGATTCCCAGTTGCTTCACTGCGTGCTCGACCATCGCTTGTTCGTCGTATCGCTTGTCGTGATCGACGATCGTGAAGCCATGCACATCGTAATCGAGCACACGTTTGGCGATACTGATGAGCGCGTTCGAATCGACGCCGCCGCTCATGAGGAATGCGAGCGGCACATCAGCGCGCAAACGAAGCCGCATGGAGCGGATCAATCCATCCCGTACTTGCGATACGACGTCGTCGAACGACAGATCATCTTGGTTCCCAAAGACCGGCTGCCAGTATCGTTCGTGATGAATCGCGCCGGAACGAGTAAACGTCAGCGCCGTTCCCGGCTCAACCTCTTTCACGCCGCAGAAGAAGCCCGCGCCGGTTTTATATAACGCTTTGTAACCGTTGACCATATACCGGTAGAGATGGTCGAAGTTGATCTGAAGGGGGCGATCCAGCAGGGCCTTGATGAACTTGATTTCCGATCCGAAGAACAGTCCGCCGTCGGTCTCGAACAGATACAGCGGTTTCTCCCCGAAGCGATCGCGGCACAGCAATAGTGATCCGGCTCGTTCGTCGTAGAGCGCAAAGGCCCACATTCCTTCGCATTCGTCAAGACCGCCGATGCCGTGGTGGATGAGTTGCTGGAGAAGAACCTCGGTGTCGCTGTCGGTTCGAAAGGTAGTTCCGCCCGCCTGAAGCTTGCGTTTGCGTTCGAGATAGTCGTAAAGCTCGCCGTTGAAGGTCAGGACATGCGGGCCGATCTTGAACGGCTGATCGGCGCGCGGATCGATGTCGATGATGCTCAAACGCGTGTGCAGCAAGTAAACATGGTGATCCGGGGCAAGGCTGTGGTGATACTGGTTCGAAGCGTCCGGCCCGCGGTGTTGCATCGCGCCGAGACAGACGTCGATCCGCCGTGGATCGATTGTGTGAGATCCGATATATCCCGCAATGCCGCACATTGTTGGGTATTGGTTCCCTACTCTTTGTCGGTGACCATGGAGGCCAAAATGCAGTCACCTGCGGCGACATGTTGTTTGAGTTTCCGGCCCAATAGACGTCGCTCGTCGCCTGGGGCGATTCCGCCGGCTGGCCGCACCCACGTCAGATCATCAGCAACGATTACCGTTCCGGCTGAGAGCTCGCGACGCGCGGCAATTGAGCGGCGCATCGACTCGAGCCCGACCCGTTCACCCGCCTGGGGTGTTTTGCGACCATGCCCGATCAATGTCGTGAAGGACTCGATGCGCTGCACAAGCTCGCCAAACTCCGCCGGATCGGCCGAGAGTTGATGGTCCCGGAAATCGGAGTGGTGTTTGTCGATCGTGAAGTGCTTCTCGACGATGCGGGCGCCGAGCGCGACGGAGAGCGCCGCGGCATCGATGCCAAGGGTGTGATCGGAGTACCCGACGGTGCATCGAAACACGTCGCGAAGCTGTTGGATGGCGGCCAGGTTCGCTTCGTGCGGTCGAACGGGATAGCTGCTGACGCAGTGAAGGATCGCCAGCTTCTGTTTTATGGCATTCGCCGCCCAGGTTCGTTCGATCACGGCGACCGACGCACGAAGCTCAGCGATCGTGGCCAAGCCTGCGGAGAGGATGATCGGCTTACCGGTTTGCGCTGCCGCTTCGAGCAGCGGAAAGAACGTATTGTCGCCTGACGCGATCTTTAGGGCAGACACCAGCGGCGCAAGCACAGCAACACTCGGTAGGTCAAGCGGTGTAGAAAAGAACAACAGTCCGGCGGCAGAGGCAACGTCGGATAGTTGTGCGAACTGTTCCGGCGAAAGCTCGTACGATTTCAGCCGCGCGAAGCGCCGTTCCTCGCGGCGGCTGATGTACTGCTCCGTTCGGTACGTTTGGAACTTGACGGCATGTGCGCCGGCTTCGGCGGCGAGCCCGATCAAATCCTGCGCCAGCGCGAAGTCGCCTTCATGGTTGTTGCCGATCTCGGCCACAATCATGATTCGCTTCTCAAGATCGAAGTCGTCGATTTTCACCGGTTTCCCCTCATGCGGCGGCCACGATCACGCATCGTGATAATGAAGGACGTACTGGGAGCGCACGAGCTGGAAGCCCAGGCGTTCATAGCAGCGGATGGCGGGTAGGTTCGCCAACTGCGTGCCGACGCGCAGGCAGCCGGCCTCGGGGAACTGCGATTGCGCGAACCAGGTCATATCTCCCGCCACATTTCGACCGCGCATCGCCTCGTCCACGGCCACGAGATCGACGACCATCACGCCGTCGGCGGTCATGAGCGCCAGGAGAAACCCGACGATTCGTCCGTTCTCGACGGCGACGACCATTGCATCTCCGCGCCGGCCGTGGAAGTAGCTGCGCGTCCACTGGGCCTTGATCTCGTCGGCGACCGTGTCGGGGATTTGAGCGTCAGCGTGGAAGCGCGAGAATCCGAAGCTTCGCCGGGCCAGGGCCGCGATCTCCTGTTCATCCGACGCTTCAGCCGACCTCAGATTCATCTCACCCCGGGGACGGCTTGAGCCGGTTACGGCCCGTTCAAACTGAAGACTTGTGTCCACAAGCGTGAAACCCCATCGCAGCAGGGGCCCGAGGTGCTGCGGTTCCTCGGCCGGCACCTTGATGTAAGCGAAAACCGGCGGGGTGTTCAGCTCGGCCAGTTGGCTGTTCAGATCCGCAGGGTCGATCTCACGGCTGGTGTTGACCAGGGCTTCGATACTGATTTGGTAGACGTTGCAGCCGAGTCGCTCGGCCAGCCAAACGTCCCGGTGAAGCTCGGCATAGGTGAGCATCGGGCTGACCTTGCGCTACGGCGCCACCAACGCGCCGCCCATTTTTGGTTCAACCAGGGACGGATCGCCTAGCGGCCCATACGACTTGATGTATTGGGCGACGCCGCGCTCGATCGGCCAGTGCGGATCATAACCGAGCAGGGCTCTGGCCTTATCCACACACAGCGTTCCGCGATCGGGCATCAGCCGGTTCTTCGGGCGATACTCGATGCTGACCTTGGGGAACTCGGCTCTGACCACCTCCACAAGTTCCGCGATCGATCGGGATCGGCCGAAGGTGAGATTGAACGTCTCACCGCGACTCTCATCGGACTGAATGATCTGGATGACGCCGCCGATGAGATCTTCGATGAAGGTGAAGTCGAGCCGCTCCGCGCCGTCACCGGCCACGGTGAGCGTTTCGCCGCCCCGCGCGTTCTCGATAAAGACCTGAACCACCCGTCGGCTGACACAGCGATGGCCGTAGAGGGCCGCCGGACGAATGATCGTATAGGGCAGCCCGAAGACCTGGTTGTGGGCGATCACGAGCTTCTCACCGCTGAACTTCAACGCCCCGTAGATGCCGATCGGATTGCAGGGCGTCTCCTCCGTGACGATCCCGCTGCTGAAGTGTCCGTAGACCATGCTTGAGGAGAAGAAGATGAAGTGCTCGAGCCAATCTCGCGCGCAGGCCAAGGTATTTTCAAGCGTGTGAAGCGTGTGCTCGAACGCGTCGTGGGGGTGGCGATTGGAGCGATCGGCGTGGGAGATGCCCGCCAGATGGATCAGCACCTGCGGTTGGATCATTCCGAGCAAGTCGGCGAGGGCGGGCTCGTCACGGGCGTCCTGCGTATAGACGGGGATATCCGCCGCCCGGAGCAGTCGCTGCCGTTCGTTGATCAGGCGAAGGTAGAGGTCCCGGTTCGGGGTGCTTGGATCGGCATTGGAGAACGCCAGCAGATTGTTGACGCGCAGGGAGTCGATGATGAACACATCCGCCCCGCGCGAAGAGAGAGCGAGCGCCAGGTTGTGGCCGATGAACCCGGCTCCGCCGATCAACGCGATCTTTCGCTTGTGCAGGGGGGTCATCTCATCTCACCGCTGCAATGGCATCCTTGACCGAAGCGACGATGTACTGGACGTCCTCCCGCACCAGATGCGGCCCCACGGGCAAAGTGATAGAAGCCGCGCTGAGGCGCGACGCCACTGGGAAGCTGTTATCGGCAAATCCGTATCGACGCCTGTAATAGCTCATGTGAGGGACCGGCCGGGGGTAGTAGACGCTGCAGCCCACGCCCCGATGCTTGAGGCTCGTCATGATCTGTGGACGCTTGGACATCACTGGATCACGAAGCACCAGGGCCAGGCCGTAGTAGCTGCTGCGGAATCGCCCGTGCGTCGAACGGAGCATGCTGATCTCGTCGATCGAGGCCAGCCCGGCCCCAAGCGCCTCGTAGTTGGCCCGCCGGGCGGCGAGGAAGTCCCCCAGCCGGCCCATCTGCACGAGCCCGATCGCCGCCCCAAGCTCGGTCATGCGATAGTTGTTGCCCAAATGCACAACGTCGTACTCCCCCGGAGTCGGTCGATCCGAGACGATATTGCGGTCGATGCCAAAGGCGCGCTGGGTCGCCGCGGCGTCGGCCACATCCCGGCGGCGCGTGATCAACATCCCGCCCTCAGCCGTGGTGATGTGTTTGACGGGATAGAACGAGAAGCACCCCACATCGCCGTGCAGCCCGACGTGAACGTCATCCAACGTCGCCCCGACCGCCAGCGCACAATCCTCGATCACGAACAGGTCGTGACGGTGGGCAATCGTCAGCACGCGCTGCATGTCGACCGGAAGCCCGAGGTAATGCACGACGCAGATCGCTTTGGTTCGGCTGGTGATCGCCGCCTCGAGCTGATCGAGATCGAGGTTCCCGGTTTCCGCCTCGGAATCGACGAACACGCATCGAGCGCCGCACAACTGAACCGCATGAGCCGTGGCGATATGCGTCTGGGCCGGCATGATGACTTCGTCTTGCGGTCCAAGATCCAGGAACATATACGCCAGGTGTAAAGCCGCGGTGCACGAGGACGTGGCCACGGCGTGCGGCGCTTTGGTGAACTCGGCGAAGGCGGCCTCGAACTGGCGAACCTGCGGTCCGTGAGTGAGCGTCGGGCCCGACAGGACCTCCATCACCGCCTCGCGCTCGGCGTCGCCGATCATCGGCCGGCCGAACGGGATGGAACGTGTCGGCGTCGTCTTTGACGCCTGGGATGTCGGGCGGACCTCCACCGTCTGCGTGACGACGCCGGCAGCCGGCGTTCTGGACGCTGGATCGTTGGTGTGTGGGTGCATCACTCGTACTCCACTTCGACGATCCGTTGCTCTCGCTGAGCGCGTTGGATCGCCAGACATACGAACATCGTCTCGAATACTTCCCGGTGTGTGATCTGGGGCTTGGCGCATCCGAGGATGCTGTCCAGGAAGTTCCCGATCAGGTCTCCCTTGGCGGCGCCGGGGTGCGCAGCGGTAATGATCTGCGGTGATGAAGAAGCGTCGCGCGAGGTGTAGAGACGTCCGTGCGGATCGTCGTTGACGAATGTTGCCTCGGTTCCGCAGATTGTCAGACCGTGGCCGTGCGGCCGAACACAACCGAAGTTCGCGGTGACCGTGCCCGTCATGCCGCTGTCAAAGCGCAGCAGCGCCGCGGTCATGTCGTGGCCGGCAAAGGCGGAGCCGGCGGTTCCGATGCCGTTGCCGAACGCGGCGACCTGAACGATCCGCTCACCCGTCAACCACAGCAGTTGGTCGATCAGATGCACCGCCCCGCCCAGGACGACGCTGTAGTTGTGGACTCGGCCTCGCCAGCCTTGGGTCAACTTGTGAAGCCGACCATAGTTGTATTCGCCTTCGACGTGAAACAGCCGGCCCATCCGCCCTCGGCGAATCATTTGGCGAACGAGTTGGAACCGAGGCGACAGGCGGAGAATCAGATTGCAGCTAAGCCGTTGCTGTGGCCGCTGCCGGAGTATTGCTCGAACCTTTCGCAGCTCCTCGATATCAAGACACAACGGCTTCTCGACAAACACATGCTTGCCGTGCTCAAGGGCCAGGACGATCTGCTCAGCGTGGGCGTCGTCGTACGAGGCGATGGAAACCACATCAATCGCGGGGTCGCTCAGGACAACCCGCGGATCGGCCACGATGTCCAGCTCGGGGTATTGCTGCGAGAGTTCGCCGCGCTTGGTTGGCGAGATGTCGCACAGCGTGGTGACGGCGCACGCCGGGTGGGCATCGTACGCTTTGATGTGCTGCCGGCCGACGCCCAGGCCAATGACCGCCGCTCGCAAACGGGTGGTATGAATGGAAGCCGACCCGCTACGGTCCCGTCGGCTTGCAGGAGCGTCCGTGCTCGCGGTTTGGGGC
>JADFNO010000280.1 GCA_022563315.1 Planctomycetota bacterium
TCCGCGTCCTCTGCGGCTCTGCGGTGAGTCCATTCCTGCGCGCGCAAATTTCCGGCGCGCGCCACAATGGTCGTAAATAAGCAAAGTTAAGCCTCCAACTCGCGCCGGTAAGCAAAGTTAAGCCCCGGAAGTGCACAGGTAAGCTCCGGTAAGGGTCGTTAGCGCGCCGCGCGGGCTTACCAGCGCGCGCCAAAGTGACCGCACGACCAGAACGGCGCGCGCCCAGACGACCAACCCTCCACGGCGGGCTCGTAAACGACGATCGTCGATCGAGGTTGTTTTTGTCTTTTACCCCTGCGCGCGCCAGCGTGTCCGCGCGCGCGAAGCATCTTTGTGCGCGCACCCGCCCCCGCCCCCGGAGGCGCCCCCGGGAAGCGCCCCCCGGAAGCGCCCACGGGCTCTACGGGGGCACCGGTCGTGGTCGCAAAGGGGGTAGAGCCGAGGATCGGGTACAGACGGGGGCAAGGCTGGTGATCGGAGGTTGCGGCCGGGTCTTCGTACAATCCGGAGGTTGTGAGCCCCACTGGTCCGACCCAACTTCCGCTGAACCTCGCCCGACACGACGGTTGGTGCCTGCTGACCGCCGCGGAGGCGATCCTCAAGAGCACGCTCGAGGCGGAGAGCCCGGTCGGCTTGATCTGCGGTCCAAGCGTGGGCGGCTTTGCCCGGGTGTTCGAGGCTGCCGGCACCGGCGCGGCACAGCAACTGCTGCACGCGCATGGGACGTCGGTGATTCAGACGCCGGACGCCGGGCGGGGCCTGACCTTGGCCGATCAGGCTGCACGATCGGGTCGCCGGGCCTTGGCTTTCGTGCCGAACGTTGAGCTCGCGTCGGTGGTCTTGGCCATTGCTGGTCGAGGCGGGCCGCCGCTGAGTACTTCCAGTGCGTTGTGCATTATTCTCGAGGATGACCCAACGAAGTGCCCGGGGCTGTGTCCCCGTCAGGTCGCGCGTCGGCTGGAGCTGCCGGTCCTGGAGCCGACGGACGTGGGACAGTTGCGAGCGGCGGTTCAACATGGGTTGCGCGTGAGCCGGGCCGAATCGGGACCGGCGATCATGGTCGTGCATCGGTCAGTTCTCCAGTCGTGTGAGACACTCGAAATGCATCCGAATCGAGTCATGGATCCGGTTGACGCGATCCTCGCACGGCCGCGTCGGCCGGGGCATCCACGCTGGGCCGAAGCGGGCGGAGCGCTGCGAATGGCCCGGCGTCTTCAGTTGAATCGTGGCCGGAACATGCCCAGTCCTGGTGAACGAGCGCCGGTGGGGTTCATCACCGTCGGGCCGACCGACGTCGCCTTGTCACATCTGGTGTACGTCCTACGCCTGCACGGGCGGATCCCCGTGTTGCAGTTGGGCCTGGTCAATCCGCTGGACGCCTCGGCCGTCCGAAGGATCCTGGACCGATGCGAGCAAGTGGTGGTGCTCGAGCCCCGGCCTGGCTCGGTTGAGCCAAACGTGCTGGGAATCGCCGAAACCATGCGCGGCAGCGGGGAGCGTCCGGCCGCAGTCCTCGGGCAGGCGCTGGGGGGCGATGCCGACGGTCACGTCTTTCGGCTCGGCCCCGATGAGGCCGTCCATCCTTCACGGTTAGCGAGAAAGATCGTGCATTTGTTGCACACGGTTCGTCCCGGCTTACAGCTCGCCTCGGCGCTGGTGCCCGATCCACCGGAACTGCCGGCCAGTCCACCAGCGCGTGGGAGTGAGAGCGGGTCCGCAGAAGCGTTGGCCGCGATCCGCCGCATGCTCGTTGATGTGGATCAGTGGTTGCACGATCGCACACCGATGGACGGTGGGCCGGTTGAACCTACGGCGTTGGCGATCGACGGGGTCGAGCCGGGTCCGCCGCGGCGGACCGGTGGACCGATCCTTCGCGTAGAAACGTGGGACGCTGAGCACTTCCGTAGACAGGGCCTCTCCGCGCTGCAACAGATCGCCGGCGACGACCAGCCATCGCTCATCGTGATCTGCTCGGTCGGTTGCCCCGATGTGCGGGACGTGGCGCGACTCGCGGCGGGCGCGATTCCCAGTGAACACGCGGACCGTGTAGGGATCGAGTCCGCCGATTTCAACAATCGAGTCGAGTTCCGCGAAGTGCTCCGCAAGGCCGTGATGAATACTCGGTCTACGGTGATCGTCGCCAACGACGGTCCGCCGGCACACTTCGACGTGGCGGCAATTGAACACTCATTCACCGAGACGGATCATCTCGGTTACGAACGGCTACAGCGAGCGATTCGATCCGCGGATGATGCCTGCTCGATTCGCGTGAAGACGGATTCGCACGACATTGAGGGGACGACGGACGATCCGGCTCCTCGATTGGACAGCGGGTTCACCGTCAGCCAACTTGCTCGGCGCGGCGGCCGAGCGTGGCAGCTTCGTATTCGCCCGCTCTCAGAGCAGGTCGAAGTCGTCCGGAGCCAACCGCCGGCCCATCGGCGGGGGGAGTCGCCGGGCTCGAACCTCCCGTTGCCAACACCGGTGCACGGGCAGCAATCGCAATGGCGTGTCCACTTGGCGGGCTTCCGCGGCCCAGCCCCGGGTCTGGCCGCGCTTGCGCTGGCCGAGGCGGCGCGGGTCATGGGATATCACGTTCGTGGTATTGACGACGCCACGCCCATCGGCCGAGGACGGCGGGCCTGGAGCCAATTGTTGTTCAGTCGTGCCCGTCGCGATGGAACCCTGCCGCCGATCGCAACCACCATTCCCTACGCCGAGGCGGATCTTTTGGTCGGCCTGGACGCTCAGGAATCATTGCGCGCCCTGACCGGAGATGGTCGGCTGC
>JADFNO010000281.1 GCA_022563315.1 Planctomycetota bacterium
GAGCATTTGCCAGCAAGCCATGCACTTTTGAGATCGGAGATCTGGTCGGCCCGAAGATTCGTGAGGAGAACATGCCCAATGGGTGGAATGATGTGCCTGCGAATGATTCCAAGGTATCGCTCATGGACACGATCACCAATGTGACCCTCAACGTAATGACGTTCAAGCCAGCGGACAATCCAATCGGCTACAGTGATCTTCTTGGGCGAAATGTCTATGCCACTGTCTCGATACATCAGCATCTTGCGTGCTATCTTCTTGGCTTCCGTCCTTGTCCCGCGAACTATCTTACTCACCCGTCGTCGCTTACCGGTAATTGCGTCACGTGACAACTCTATTCTGATGAGATGTCGATTCTCTGATTTCGTCCATATCGTAACTTCTGCGCGGTGTTTGCTCATCTTTTGCCCTTCTAATTCGATTAGATTTCAGTCTGAAATTCAACTCAGCTTGTGAGCGCCTGACTGTGCAATATTCCAACTATCTTGTACTACAATTTGCACTTGGAGCTCCTTCCCGGTGTCTTTCTTCGCACCTCGCAGCGTCTCGGTAATCTGCTTGCGCCTGCCGCTTGTACCGGAAGGGCTGTCGTATGGGAGCCGCCGACTGCCTTTTGAGCGTTGTTGTATGCTGCCTCTCATTGCTTTTGCCTCCATATGAAATCATATAGAAATTATAACGCTTACCTTTCGATTTGGCAATATCGAAGCGTTATACTATCATAGGATTATGAATGAGAAAAGGGGTTCAAAACCTGGAAGTCGGGCTGGACGCGAGCTGGCATCATTACGGCGTCACGTACAGGGCGTGTGTCCCGTGTGTGGTATAGAGTTCCAGGGCACTACAAGGCGGAAGTATTGCTCCAGCCGGTGTGTGCTAAGGGCTTTTCGTGCCCGTCGCAAAGCCGAACAGGGTGGTCAAAGGTGATAATAGAGGTATGAGGCCCTAACGCCCCTTGCACGCCAGGTCATGCCAGCCAGCAGGGCTGGTAATAGACGACACGAGCGTCATCTCCTGGTCAGTCACGGGCTCTGAGTTGGCACGAAGGGCGGTTTGGCCGGCACCAAGTTGACCAACGGTTGCGCTGGCTCCATCGAGACCGATGAAGTTGCCGAAGCCGTCGATGCAGTCCGGGCAGTCGGGAAACCCGATCGGATTGACCGCCCAGTTGTGGCCATTATAAACGCACGGCCAGAAACCCCAGAGACCGCAGCCGAAATCTGGGTGGCACGCCCAGCCAGCAAGGACCGGCGGGGGACATTCCGGGTTGTCGTAGTAGCTACAGCCGTAGGCATCGCAGCGGTCTTGGACGCTGTCGTAGATACCAAGGTCATCGAGGGCCCAGGTGACCTGCCGGCCGTTCCAATCCGCGGCGTACATCACATGCGCCACGCTGAGCATACTGAGGTTGGCCATCGACTCCTGAACCATCGAGTCACCCCGGGCCCGGGCCAGCGTCGGGAGGGCCAGGGAGATAAGTACCGTGACCACAACGAGTAAGATCAACAGATCGACAATCGTGAAACCCATGAATCGTCTTGACCGTGTCATCGCAGGTATCCTCCTGTAAGGTTCGCCCTGTGCGTTCGATGGCCCGCCGACCCCGGCCTACGACGGCCGAGCCGGCTCACGTCCACGCGCCAGGTCACTTCAGGGGGTATATACGCCACTTTTTTGCGAATCTTGCGCGACTTGGGAAGTTTTTTTTCGCCAACCCCTCGCAACGTGGTCAAACGCCAGGCAACGCGGCGGTGCGGAAGTACAATCCACGCATGGCTGGGCTTCCCATGCGCGCGAATCTGGTCCTGCTGGTGCTGCTGGGGGCACTCGGTTCGGGCTGTGTGCGGCGAACGATCATGATCACCTCCCAGCCGCCCGGCGTGCTGATCTGGGTCAACGACCGCGAGGTGGGACGAACGCCCATCGATGTCGATTTCGAGTACTACGGCGTCTATGACGTTCGGCTGGAGCTGGCCGGATACGAGCCGATGATGACCTCAGGGAAGGCCTCGGCGCCGTGGTGGGACAAGGTAGGGGCGGATTTCTTCGCGGAGCTCGTCCCGGCCGACCTGCACAGCGAGGTCCGATGGCACTACGTCTTGACGCCGCTGACCGAGGATCGAGACGCCTTGATCGAGCGCGCCGCCCAGCTGCGCTTAGACCTGTCAGTACCGGAGACGGACGACGCAGCGGCTGATCCCCCACCAGACGACGATCCCGACGACTAGGTTCTGTCTGATGGATCAAGAAAGTGCCTCTCAATCTTCGTGGGACGGGCTTCCAGCCCGTTGTTTCCACTCTTACGGACGGGCAAGATGCCCGTCCCACTTTTCACCAGACAGAGCCGAGGCCAACTGCGAACAACCGGCGAATTTACGACAGGTCGGTCGCTCTTTTTGATCGAGTAGAGTGGACGAGGCAACCGGCGGCACGCGGAATAGGAGCGGCCCACGGGCGGTCCTTATCTACAACGAGCCGTCGCTCGGTTCAAACGGGAGCGCTGCTATGAGATCTGTCGTCGCCATTGTCGTGACACTGCTATTGCTGGTTGGTGTGTTGAGTGTGCAGGTGAGCGGTCAGCAGCCGACGCCGCCGCCGGAGAAGACCACCCCCACCACGTCCCCACAGGCGGATGCGACGAGCGAAAAGGAGCCCGAGGCCGATCCGCTCCAGTTGCTGCTGGACGAGATACAACAGCTTCATACTGAGATACTGATGCTTCGACGGCAGGTGGCTCAGGCGCAGATGGCCTCATCCCAGGCGAAGCGCGAGTTGGCCGAGCTGC
>JADFNO010000014.1 GCA_022563315.1 Planctomycetota bacterium
TCTTCGCCCTCCAACTCGCCTCAACCTGCCCCATCGAACGCGAATTCAAGACCGGCGTTTTGCAGACATAATTCATTGAACCGACCGGCAAGGCCAGGCGACTCTAGGATCGGTGTGACGATGGCACGGTCCCTTGAATCCATCCAGGACGAGCTGCTGGTTCTACGCTGTCAGAGCGGCGAAACCGAAGCGCTGGAGGAGCTGATCGGAAGTTGGCAACCGCGGCTCTGGCGCCACGCTCGGCGTCTGACCGGCCGGCGCGACGCTGCGTGGGATGTGCTCCAGGAAACCCTGCTTGCGATCGTGCGCAGCCTACATCGTCTTGACGACCCGGCACTGTTCCGCACCTGGGCCTATCGCATCGCTACCAACAAATCCGCTGATTGGACACGCAAGCAACAACGCGATCGCAAGCTTGCCGAAGCGGTCGCCAATGACGGCGATCCTCGATCCTTGGGCGTCCAACAACAGCGAGATTTCCAATCGACAAATGAACCCGACGACGACGTGAAGCGACTCCATAGTGCCATGCGAAAGTTATCCGGCGACCGACAGGCGATCCTGGCCATGCACTATCTGGAAGGCATGGGTATGGCTGAGATTTCCGTCGCGCTGGATATACCCGCAGGCACGGTGAAGTCCCGTTTGTATCACGCGCGTCAACAGCTCAAAGAGCTATTAGAAAGGAAAGAATCATGAGTAACATCGACGCGAAAATTAAACGAGCGTTGGAAGCGACCGATACCGATCTCGCCGACGAGTTTGACGGCGATCAATCCATGACGGAAATGGTCTTTGACGTCTTCCGCGGCACACAGAAGTGGCTGACGTTCCTTGCGATCTTCTGCAGCATTGTGTTCATGGCGGCGAGCGTCTTCGGCATCATTCAGCTTTTCAAGGCCCAAGAACTGCACGAACACATCCTTTGGGGTCTCGGCGTCATGTTCTGCTTCAGTGCGGTCTCGCTGATGAAGATCTGGTTCTGGATGCAAATGAACCGCAACTCGATCCTGCGCGAGATCAAACGTGTCGAACTGCAAGTCGCTCGATTGGCAGCGAAACTTCAAGGATAGATCGCGACGTTGTCACGAACCAATTCGCGGGGCATGAGCTGACGTGCTATGGTCCGGTTCATGCCCCGCGATCTCACCGATCAAGTCATCATCATCACCGGCGCCAGTTCGGGTATCGGCGCTGCGACTGCGATCCAATGCGCCAAGGCCGGGATGGATACGGTGCTCAACGCCCGCCGTGCTGATCGTTTGGAGCAGGTCGCCGACGCTGTGCGCCAGTGTGGCCGAAAGGCTGAGATCGTAGTCGGTGACGTTACGGCCGAGGGGATGTCGCAGCGCATGCTTGATGCTGCACAGGACGCCTTCGGTCGGTTCGATGTCGTCTTTGCCAACGCCGGGTACGGTTTCGAACGCTCGGTCGTGCAGATGGACGATCAAGAGTTGCGACAGATCTTCGATGTGAATTTTTTCGCATCGTTTGATCTGATTCGCGAAGCCGCCAAGCGGCTGATCAGCGACGAACGGCCCGGGCATCTGCTGATGTGTTCGAGTTGCCTGGCGAAATTTACCCTTCCATTCTTTTCAGCCTACTCCGCGACAAAGGCAGCGCAGAACCACTTCTGCCGGGCGATGCGATTGGAATTGGCGCGGTACAACATCGAAGTTTCGAGCGTTCATCCGATCACTACGACGACCGAGTTCTTTGAGGTCTCCAACCAACTCAGCGGTAAGGCGGATAAGACGTCCACCGTTCCGGATCATGCGTCGAAGATGTTCGTGCAAACGCCGGAAAGGGTCGCCCGCGCGATCGTTCGCTGCCTTGGTAAGCCGCGACCGGAGGTTTGGACGAGCCACATTGTGCGCAGTGTGGCCGGCGTCATGACCGCCTTTCCTTGGTTCTTCGATCTGGTGGTTCGCAAGCAGGCGAAGGGTCGGCGAGACCTTTAGGCCACGTTAGTTGGATCGCTGAGCGATCAGTCGATCGATCGCTTCAAGGCGCTGGCGATGGCGGGGTTGGTCCGGCTCGATAAGCGTCAACGCCAGGATGTGCTGCCGCGCCGCCTCAAGTCGATCGGCCTCGACCGCAATAGCAGCCGCCAGCTCACGGTTGTCGGGATCGTACGGATTGATTTGCAACGCCCGCGTCGCTTTCTCCAGCGCCTTATCAAGCGCACCGGATTGGCGGTAGAGCCGGGCCAGGTTCACCGCATACACGGGCGTTTTTTCTTCTCGGCGATCGATCTCCTGGAGGTGGGCGACCGCGGCTTGGGGCTTATCGCTGTGCAGATAGATGTCAGTCAGCCGTTTGTGAGGGAACAGATCGACAGGTCGCGCTTTGGCATACTGCTTCAACAACGGGATCAATGACTCGTCTCGAGGGCCGACTTCTTTGATGCGACGGCGCAGGCGCAGCTCCAACAAGTCGGGGTGATCCGGGTATTGCACAAGCCAATCGCCTAGCGTTTCGTCGCCAATCTCGACCGGTGGGCGGATCAGGTCCGGCCAGCGATCGGCGGTGAAGGGGCGCGATCGGGCCTTGGCCGGTTGACCGACACGCTGCAGCATCACCTGTACGATTGCGTCGATGCGAGCCTGTTTTGACGCGATCAATGCCGCGGCAAGCTCGGGGTCGGCCATCCGCAACTGATCCTTGAGTTCTTCAAGCGGGGGTTGCGGCGCTAGGCCCCATTGTGTGATCTGACCACCGGCCCAGTCGAGGAAGTCACGGAAGAACTGCTCGCGTTCCACCCCCAATGCCCGAGGCATGGCCTCACGTTCGCGCACGCCTTCGAAATAAAGCCCGAGCAGTCGTACCAGGGCCGAGTCTCCGTAGCGCTGGTTCATGTACTGGACCATCCAATGGCCCTGGGCGTACGCCAGCGCGCGGTCGCTGGGGCGCCTCGGCCGCACGAACGCCCACTTGATGTCCTGCAGATCGAACAGTTCGTCGTTGCGATACGCATTGGCCAGGAGGCGGGACGTTTCATAATCGCGCGGAGCACGCTCCATGCTGACAGCGGCGGCTTCCGTGAGCCAATGCGGGATGCGGTTTTGCGTCTGACTGAGCGTGATGGTGTGCGTGTATTCGTGGCCGATGACGCGCACCCAATCGAAGGGGCCTTGGTGTTGTGAAGGCGGACCTTCGCGCGGTACTTCGACTGCGATCACAGGCCCCGTACAGGCTGCGATGGTGTGGATCCACGGCATCCCGGTGATGCGCACCGAAAACCGCTCGTGATCGGGCATCAGCTCGATGATGGTTTTTCGATCCGGCTCATGCCCGAATCGAGCGGATACCTGTTCGTGAATCCGCTCCAACGGATCGAGCATCATGTCCACCATGACCTGATCGATGCCCGGCTTGAAACGGATGATGAAGTGCTCGGATTCCACGCGGCTGTACCCGGCCAATTCCTCAAGAAGGAAGTAGCTGTTGGCAGCGCGTTTGTTGAAGGGGTCGAGCGCGACCACGGCCTGCAGGGCGTCGAGGGCGTTGGCATCGCGCCCGGACTGCAGCTCCATAAGTCCCAGCTCGATCTGCGGGGCCGGCCACGCGGGCTGACGCCGAATCGCCTCTTCCAGCATCTCGGCTGACGCCTCATATTGCCGATTCAGCGACAGGTGTCGTCCGACCACGTAGTATGGCACGGCGCTTCCCGGTGAGAGGTCTTCGTACCGTTTGATGGCAGCGCGCAGTGCGTCGTCGTCATACCGCAGCGCTTGGGCGGCGGCGATCAGCGCCTGAGCTGGGCGAAGCTTGGGCAGGCGATGAATCATCGGCTTCAGCAGCTCCATTGCGCCGTCCGGATCGTCCTGAACGAGCCTCGCCTCGGCCAACAGCAATTGGGCCAAGGGGTGGGTTGGATTGAGTTTTCTCAGCCGTTGCACCACCAGGTCGACCGAATCGAAGTCAAATCGACTCAAGGCGACTTGGCCTAGGGTGAACCACGCATCGGCGCAGCGAGGGTTGAGCGCGAGCGTCTCGTGCAGGGCCTCGATCGCTTCCTTCTCGGCATCCTTATCGATCAACAAGCGGGCCTCGGCGAGTTTGGCCGGCCAGTAGAGGCGATCGAGTTGCTGGTGCGCCCGGCCCAGGAGTGTCATCATCGTTTGGTAGTCACGGCCGGGTTGACCCTGGAGCCGAGCGCGCACCACCAGAGCCCGGACACCTTCGGTGAGATCCGCCGGGTCGTCCGTGGTCTGGCGCAACAGGCGCTTCACCGGTGCGTCAACGGCCGCTTCGGCGGACTTGTGATCGCCCAATGATTCGTAGGCCTCGGCGAGGATGCGAGCAGCACGGTTGGAGTTGACGCCGTCGAGCAGCGCGATGGCTTGGCGCAGCTCGCCCTGGCGCAGTTTGGCCTCGGCCCGCAGCTCAGCGGCGACGGATTCATCCTGCAAGGCTGGGTCGGAAAAATCCCATGCGTTGAGGGCAACGGCAGCCCGGGCCTGGGGCGAGAGGAGATCGCGCTGGTCCCAGACGCCGTGGAACAATCGCAAGGCGCTGCGCTCTTGGTCGGTAGCCCAGGGCGCGTTGATGGCGGCTTGGGCCGACTCGTGCAATTGAAGGGCCGCGGGAACCAGTGGCTGGCGGTCTTGCGCAGACGACAGTCCAGCGGGCATCAGCACCGTCGCCACCACGAGAAGGCGCTCAAAACATGGTCGATTGCTCGAGTATCGCCTGGTGAAGCTGGACATGAGCAACTCCTGCCGATGCGTGTCTGCTGGGCACGTTGATGGGGCAGACAAGTCGTTCTTCGGCTGGTCTACGACTGTAGGCTCAGGTTTTTGCGCTCGCTTGGGGGACGATTACCCGGTATATTTGGGTGGAGCCAGGATCGTTCGTCCGATCCGGCTACCCGTACCCGGAGCGACGCTATGAATCCATCACCCATGCCCCAATCGGTGGAGGCGACCTTTCCCAAACTCCAACCGCTGCTGGAGTATCTTGATTCGCTCGGTCAAAGAGCGGATTTGGACACGCTGCGCCGGCTGCTGGCGGAGCTTGACATCACGCGAGACGATCTCGCGGGGGCCTGCACCTTTGACGACGACGGGTATCGACGGAATATGATCAGGCAGACCCAGTGGTACGAGGCGGTCAGTATCTGCTGGAAGAGCGGTCAACGGACGCCGATTCACGATCATAAAGGCGCGAGCTGCGCGTTTCGTGTGATCGACGGGATTGCGACGGAGACGAGGTTCGAGCGCTCGCCTTCGGGGCTGGTCTATCCAACGAGCACCGAGCATCAGGAACCAGGGTACGTGTGCGCCTCAAGCGAGGCTGACATCCACCAAGTCGCCAACATCCAGGGCGACGGCGCCGAGCTGATCAACTTGCACATCTACTCGCCGCCGCTGCGCAACTTCAACGTTTACAGCCTTGATACGCGGACGGCTGACGACCCCAAGGCCATGCGCCCCAATGATCTGAAGTTCGCGCCGGTCGGCGCGGCCTGCCCTTAGAAACCTTCGGCCGGCGCGTGTCCTACTGCCCCTCCCAGGGGTGGATGTTGATATCCCACTCGCGCTTGTCCGGCTCCTCGATACTCAACATCGCCTCATCGACGCCTTGGTTGCGCTTCAGATTCGTAAGCAGCACCATCTTGCGGTTGTGGCTGTTGGGATCGTCCGGATCAATCGCATCGGCGGCGACTGCGTTGATACCGATCGGAAGCATCGTCTCGCGGTCGTAGAAAAGTTCGACGCGCTGGAACTTTTCGGCTTCGGGCGTGTTCGGCTTCGGAAACAGCACCATTCCTTGTACGTCTCGATCGGTCAGCATCTTGGCAAGGAACGGATCGCTGGGGGTATCGAGCAACTTCACGTCAAAGCGAGCCAGCACCTCTTTTTTGGGTTGCCCGATGGGAAGTGGAAACGGCCCCTCGCCGAGCTTCAGCGGATCGAAGGTCTTGCCGGGGGCGACGATCTGTCGCTTGATGAACTGTTTGCGCTCGTGGTCGATCTCCACGAGCCAGCCGTCGGCGAAGATGTAATGCTTCGCTTCCTTTTCTTGCCGATTGCCGAAGATGAACGTGTCGAAGAGGATCGCGAAACGCTTTGCACCGTCATCAGGGTCAACCTGATAGATCAGCTCGCCGCTACGGATCTGTTTTTCCTCCGTGACCGCGTCCCAAATGTCGTAGCGGATCTTCGCCTGAAAATCGCGAAGGTCGGCCGAGCTGCGCTCAAGCCGATCCAAAAGATCCTCGACCGGGTCAGGCTCCGCTTCGGGTTGCGACTGTGTGGTTGGCGGCTCGTGCGGCAATGATGTGCTGATGTTTTGGGAACAACTGACCACACTTAGGACCAGTTGAACAATAAGGAGCTTCATGCCGAGCAGGATCGTTGCCATACCTTTCCTCGCGGGTGGGGGGCCTCACTAGAGACACACCGTCAGTTGGTTGCTTCCATGTATGAATCGGCCTTTAGGCCTGGGGCGCTCTATTTCTTCGCTCCGACGGCGCTGATGAGTTCGTGAACGATCTGACAGGCCTTGGCCAGCCTTTCATCACCGTCCGCAAGTTGCAGCGCTCGTTGAGCCTTCCCGATCAGTTTCGTCCGAGCCGCCTCCGTCTCCGCGTCACTTAGATTGTCATAGACATCAGCCAGCTTCACGAGCCGTGCTTCCCACGGACCTTCCGCGAGCTGGGCGTCATACGCGGGTTCGCGTTTGGATTCGATCAAACGCATGTCTTTACTAAGTGCAGCAACGATGTCCGCAATGTCTTTGCCAAAGTGATGCAGCACATCATCGTAGTCAACGGTTGTATCTTCAATCACATCATGAAGTAGCGCAGCGGCAAGGATTTTTTCATCGGTGCAGCCGAACTTCAATGCGACCGTTAGCGCAACCCGCACACAATGGCTGAAGTAAGGCGTCTTGCCATCGCGACGCAATTGATGCAGATGTGCACGAGCAGCAAAGGCGCACGCTTCCTGCCATAGGTAGGTGTCGAACATGTGAGTATGCTAGCGGGGTTTTTGTGCTTGAGAGGGACTATCTCGGATATGATATGGATATGAAGCGCCGCATCGTAAGCATTGTTCTCTGCCTCGTGCTAGGCGCTGTGATTAACGTTGCTGTGGCCTGGATATTTGCATGGTTCATTAGTCAACCCATCCAGAATCGACAACCGGGTCTTCTTGGCCGCGATAACTATTACTTTGGTATTGGCGATATTGTGCAACCGAGTTGGTATGTCATGACATGGTGGGAGATCGGATCAACTCAAATCTGTTCAGAGCCATTCCAACGACTTGAGGAAGACATCGGCCCCGAGTTCAGCAACGTGCTCCGCGAAGATGGAGGTGTTGAATTGTTCAATTTCCCAAGCGATATACGACCAAACCATCCACTTGATATGACTGAGCGAGCACAAATCGAGCCATTAGTTGAGGATTTCAGAGGTTGGCCGCTCTATTCAATGCGGTGTTCGTTTTCGATTCGCTGGCTAGGCAGACCGCCCGGCGCCCGTACACATGACGGCATTGAACTTGAGTTCAAGTCCCAACAGGGCTACGGATACGGATGGATGGGTGTACGAGCATTGCCACTTCGCCCCATCTGGTCGGGCTTCATTATCAATACGCTGTTCTATGGGGTATTTGTGTGGCTCGCAGTGCCTGGTCAATTCGCGCTGCGCCGGCTTCTTCGCGCGAGGCGCGGGTTGTGCATGAAATGCGCGTACCCGATCGGGACGGGTGAGGTTTGCACGGAATGTGGGGCAGCGGTAACGCGGCGCTGATCCGGAAATCCTTTGCGTGACCCCACGGTGGGTCAAGCCCACCGGCTAAACGGGGGCGGCGGCGCTGGTGAGTAGTACGACGGCGTGAACTTCGATTGCGCGGCCTTCGCCGATGGCGTCCACCTGCTCGTGCGTTTTGCCCTTGAGGTTCACCTGTGACGAGTCGCAGCCGAGCAGGTGGGCGATATTTGCGATCATCTGCTTCTTGTGCGGGCTGAGCTTGGGCCGTTCGCAGATCACGGTGATATCGAGATTGCCCACGGCATAGCCCGCCTCGCGCATTTTCTGCGCGGCCGCTTCGACGAACACCCGCGAATCCAATGCCTCATTCTGCGGGTCGGTGTCGGGAAAAAGCTGGCCAATGTCCGGCTCGCCCAGCGCCCCCAATATCGCGTCCGTCACTGCGTGGTAGACCGCGTCCCCATCAGAGTGACCCACCGGCCCCTTGGGGTAATCGAGCGTGACGCCGGCCAGGATAAACGGCCGACCGGGCCCGTCCGGAGCGATCGCGTCCAGCCGATGGAGGTCGTAGCCGTGCCCGATGCGGCATGGCCGCTTCGATGAGCCGGTCATGGCCACACTCTACCGCAGGAGCCGTCGGACCACCGGAGCACGGCGGGGTCCGAGAATATGCGCGGCTTGGCGGATTTCGACGGACGCAGGGGCGTACCTGGCCGATATCTGATCCGTCCCGATTGGCGTTCCTCGGAGGTGCGGGTATCGTGAACCGCTTGCCGCCGGGTGGAGTACCTCCTTTTGTTGCAGACGTGAGCAGGAGCGATCAGATGTTGAAGTCAGCCGGAATCTTGGTCCTTAGCGTTATGACGATGCTCGCGTCGGCCGGATGCCATCTGCCGCAGGGCGGGTTGTTCCGGCACACCGGCGGCTCGCACACCTATTACTCCACGGAAACGCGGCCGACCACCATCACCCTCGTCGATGTTCGTACCGGCGAAGCGCTGTTTGCGATGGACATCCCCGCCGGGAAGCAGCTCACGATCGACTTCGACGAAGGCGAGGGCGACGACCCGGTGTATCGCCCCGACCTGCTGCGCTACCAGATATTCGACATCGGCACGAGGATCGGGAAGCTCCGAAGCTCGCTGACGGTGCCTCCAGCCAACGTGCTGCGCATCGACGTGTCCTTCCGCGAGGGCAACGAGCTGCGGCCGGCCCCGTACAACCCTGAACTCCGCGCCGATCAGACGGCGAATCTCCCGGACTGGTGGACACCCGAGGGTGGCCCGCTGCCCGACGAAGACGTCAAGGCGACAATGTACGACGACTAGGCTCTGTCTGATGGATTACCAGGTTGCGCTCATTGCTTGGCGGGACGGGCTTCCAGCCCGTCCGTTTGACTGTTTCAGACGGGCAAGATGCCCGTCCCACTATCCATTAGACAGAACCTAGCGGCCTGAACAGACCACACGATTCCTCCCCGCCTCGCCGGACACTGGTGGGGCGGTTTTCGTTTTGATCGGCCGACCTAGCAACCAAGAGGCTCAGCGACCGGGTCGCCGGGTCACGCTAGGATAATCGTGAGCGCGGACCTGAACACGCGCCTGCATCTGGCATCTGAACACCTGAGGTTTCCTATGAGCACGCTACAAGAGCCTTCGGTCGCCTCGAAGCCCAAGGTCGTCGATTCCGAAACGGTGACGATCTCCGGCTATGCCGTCGATGAGCGGTACGGCCCGGGCTCGGTACAAACAACTGATCCCAACCACGCGGGCAGCCCGCACCCACGCATCGGCGAACCGGGGCAGTTCCCCTATACCCGCGGAATCCATAAGAACATGTACCTCGGCCGACGGTGGACCATGCGACAGTTTGCCGGCTTCGGTTCGGCTGACGACACCAACCAGCGCTTCAAGTATTTGCTCGAAAACGCCCGCGGCGCTCAAGCCAACACCGGACTTTCCACCGCGTTCGACCTGCCCACGCTGATGGGGCGCGACAGCGATGATCCACTCTCGGCCGGCGAAGTCGGACGATGCGGCGTGGCCATCGACACCATCGACGACATGCACCGGCTCTATGCCGACATCCCGTTGGAAGAGGTAACGGTCAGTCAGACGATCAACGGGCCGGCGGCGGTGATCTGGGCGATGTATCTCGCCATGGCCAAGCAGCGCAGCTTCGATTGGTCAAAGCTCGGCGGCACGCTCCAGAACGACATCCTCAAGGAGTTCCACAGTCAAAACGAGTTCATCTATCCACCCGAGTCTTCGGTGAAGCTCGTCATCGATACGATCGAGTTTCAGACGAATCACGTCCCGCGCTGGAACAGCGTTTCCATTAGCGGATATCACATTCGCGAAGCCGGCTCGACCGCAACGCAGGAACTCGCGTTTACCCTGCGCGACGGGATGGAATACGTCGAAGCGTCGATCGCACGAGGGTTAGACGTCGATGCGTTCGCGCCGAGGCTGAGCTTCTTCTTCAACAGCCATAACGAGTTCTTCGAGGAGATCTGCAAGCTGCGGGCGGCGCGCCGGATTTGGGCCAACACCATGCGCGATCGCTTCGGCGCGAAGAACGAACGATCGTGGTTGATGCGCACCCACGTGCAGACCGCGGGCTGTTCGCTCACCGAGCAACAGCCGTTGAATAATGTCGTTCGCGTGGCGTATCAAGCGATGGCGGGTGTGTTGGGCGGGTGTCAATCGCTACACACCGATTCGATGGATGAAACGCTGGGACTGCCGACGGAAACGGCCGTGCGCATAGCGCTGCGAACACAGCAGATTTTGGCGCACGAAACCGGCGTGCACCGCACGGTCGATCCGCTGGGCGGGTCGTGGTATGTCGAAGCGCTGACCGATCAGATGGAAAAGGACGCCAACGTGATGATTGCCGAGATCGACGACATGGGTGGGGTCGTCGAGGGTATCCACAAGGGGTATTTCCGCCGATCGATCGCTGAGGCAAGTTATCGTTTCGGACAGGAGATGGAAGCGGGCGATCGCATCATCGTCGGCGTGAATGCGTACGAAGAAGGCAACGACGAGCAGCAGGTGCCGATCCTGCAAATTCCGCACGAGGTCGAGACGCAACAGTGCGATCGTTTGTCCCAGTTCAAGCGGGATCGTGATGATGACGGCGCGCAGCGCGCGTTGGATGACATTCGCAAGACGGCGCGCGACGGCACGAACGTCATGCCCGCGCTGATCGAAGGTTCGCTCACAAGATGCACCCTCGGCGAAATGGTCCAAGCCCTCGCCGACGTCTACGGCCGCTACACCGGCGGCCCGGAGTGGTGAGAAGAAGGCGCTTGGCATTAGGACCGGAGCGAGTTGGCGCGTGAACGAACTTATCTCAAGCAATCTTGATCAACTGAAAGGGCTCTGCAAAAGACATCACGTCAAGGCGCTTTATGTCTTTGGTTCGGCGACGCGGGACGACTTCGATCCCACCGGGAGTGATCTTGATTTTGTGGTTGAGTTCCTGCCGCAGCAGCGCCGCGGATTTGCCGATGTGTACTTTCAGCTCGTGGATGATCTCACAGCACTCTTCGGATGCGACGTCGACCTTCTCGAACGAGAACCGCTGGAGAAATCAACGAACCACATTCGCCGCCAGAGCATTCTCAGCTCGATGGAGCGGCTGTATGCGGCATGATGATGATGCCTGGCTGCTGGACATGCATCAGGCGGCCATGAAGGCCCGAGCTTTTGTCCATGGCCCTGCATCTCGAAGCGAACTGCTCAATTGGCGTTGAGTCCGAATGCTCTCGAACCGAGCTTGCGCTTGGCCATCGTTTCGTGATCGACAACCGCCTCCTTCGTTATGCCGGGCTCAAGCACCCTCAAGAGAGCAAATTGGAACTTCTTGTAACGATCGGGGTGTTTCGCGAGCAGCTCTTTCAGCAGGATGTTTCCACCGGATGGCGATTTGGCGTACCGGCTCCATCGCGCCCAGATTCCTCTTGCCCCGTAAGCGCTACCGATGTATTGACGGCCACTGACTGTGTCCAGGATGACATATACACCACTAACCGAAGAGAGCATTCGGTACCACTCTCGGTTGGATTCTTGGTTGTTCACCATGCGGACAAGCTGATCGTGTCTTAGCACAAAATCGTAGTAGCCTGGAAAATCCGCGACATAATCGGGAGGCAATATCTCGCTGATATCCTTGTTGCCAGCTCGGTGGAGCCACTGGGCCCACGATCGGGTTCCTTTACCCCAATGCACGACGAGTCGCCCCTCCATATCTTTGAAACCTGGCAACTCCCGAGTCACATAGCGGAATCCTTTGCCACGAGGTTTCTTTGATAGAACCTCCCATACGCCGACGAACTTTCCGAATTTCTGGCGCTCTGCAATGAAGCTGAAGATGAACCGGGCGCTTCCGAACACATCCCAACTCTGGCCGTTCTGGTACTTGACAAACTCCCGTGTCCCGCGCATAGCCCAGAGATCGAGGTTCGTATCTTTGTGGCGAAGAACCTTCACATCGCGGCGGTCACGGAAGCGAGCGAATAATTCAAGTTCAAGTAGCTTCATATGTAAGTCCAGATCGAAAATACACGTGCCTCAGATGTTGCGATACCATCATAGGATCATCGCGCACACGTACCGTAATAAGGAGCTTGAGACATTCTGTCTCGCGCATTGCACTTGGAGCAATCGCTCTCTTGCTAGCACTCTTGTGCAATATCATAGCATGCATCTAATGCGTCTTCCAAAGACGAGGCGGATCTTCGATGTGCCGTTGTGTAAATTCAAATCCCAACTAGGCTTATAGCAAATAATCAACTATGAAACTCGCGCTAGTTCAACAATCGGCAACGGATGATCGCCGGGCGAATCGCGAGACGGGGCTTGGGGCGGTGCAACGCGCCGCTTCACAGGGCGCGGACGTCATCTGCTTTGCGGAACTCGCGTTTGATCCGTTCTATCCGCAAGAACCCGCCACACCCGAAACGCTCGCATTGGCCGAGCCCGTGCCGGGGCCGACCACGGATGCGTTCGCCAAACTCGCAACCGAGCTCGGCGTCGTCATCGTCCTCAACGTCTTTGAGCGCGACGGCGATCACACCTACGACACTTCGCCTGTGATCGACGCTGGCGGAACACTCCTCGGCAAAACGCGCATGGTGCATATCACCGATTACGACTGCTTTCACGAACAAGGCTACTACGCCCCCGGAAATACCGGTGCGCCGGTATACGACACGAAGTATGGTCGAATTGGTGTCGCGATCTGCTACGACCGCCATTACCCGGAATACATGCGCGCGCTTGCGCTCAACGGCGCGCAGCTGGTCGTCGTGCCCCAAGCCGGCGCAATAGGCGAGTGGCCGGACGGGCTTTTCGAAGCCGAGCTGCGCGTCGCGTCATTCCAAAACGGTTATTACAGCGCCCTGTGCAATCGTGTCGGGCCCGAGCCGAAGGTGACGTTCGCCGGGCAATCGTTTGTGTGCGATCCCGCGGGAAACGTCGTCGCTCAAGCCGGAGAAGGCGCCGACGAGATTCTTCTGTGTGATCTTGATCTAACGAAAGTCGAATCTTCACACGCAGCGAAACTGTTTCTCCGCGATCGCCGACCGGAGCTTTACAGCGAATGGCTGAGTTGAACCTGCTGACCGATCACGCGGCTCCCTGCCACGTCGGAAGTGTTGCCAGAAAGTCCGGATGGGCGCGCTTGAACCAGCCGTAGTAATCATCGATCTTTCGCGGTGTCAACACCGGCACGAAGATGACGGCATAGAACAGGCCGGCAAGGAGGCTTACCACGCCGGCCAGTGCGAGCCATCCGTTTTGAACGTAAAACCCTAGTACAAACAGTCCCGGCAACCCAAGGACAAGCAGCCAAGCAATCGCGATATGCAGACGGCGACGACTCTTGTGCCGCGGGCACATGTAGTAGTACAGGCGCACCTTCTTTCGCAGAACCAGTACAAGTATCACATAGATCAGCAATGCTGCAAGAATCGACAAGTAGATTGCCGGATGATGCCAGTAGATGTCTTTCTTCTTAGGCTTACCTTCCACAGGCGCATTGCAATGAATGCAACGCGCGGGCAGTCGCACTTCCCTCCCTGTCACCAAGAATTGTCCTGATTGCCAGACCTGAACTTGTGGTTGAGGGGAAGACGTTGGGGGATGCATTGGCATCTGGAGCGGATTCAACGCTGGCGCCTTGTTTGTCAAGCTACTGTCACTCTCACAGCGTACGAGAGTCTGACTTGGGAAGTCAGGGTCGAACCTAGAGTACAGCCTGGTCGTATCAATGCAAGCCAGGGGCCTACCTCTGAGGCTTGCGCACAAGAATGGCTAGGAGCGCAAGAGCTACAACTCCAATGAGACCAAGCGCGTTTAATGATCCTGCCATACTTTAGGTCCACGCTCGACAGGCGCTATCGCCCAATGGGTACACTATACGGCTCCATCATCGAGTGGGTTCGGAACGCATCGCGCGGTAGGATGATGGGCTTATGAAGGCCTGCGTGTTAGATAAGCCCAAACTTGTCCGCGACCAACCGCTGGAATATCGGGATGTCGACACGCCTCAGCCGGGTCCCGGCGAGCTTCTGATCAGAATCCGAGCGTGCGGTGTGTGCCGAACTGATCTGCACGTCGTCGAGGGTGAGCTGCGCGTGCGCAAATCACCGATCATTCCCGGCCATCAGATCGTGGGCGAAGTTGTCGAGCTTGGCCAAGGTGTGCGTAAGCCGAAGGTTGGTGAGCGTGTCGGCGTGGCGTGGCTCAATAGCACCTGTGGCGAATGTGCGTATTGCTCAACCAGCCGGGAGAATCTTTGCGACAAAGCCGAGTTCACCGGCTGGACGCGCGACGGCGGATTTGCTGAATACGTCGTCGCCCCGGCCGACTTCGTGTACGAACTTCCCGAGACGTTTGACGATCATCAGGTTGCGCCGCTGCTCTGCGCGGGGATCATCGGCTACCGCTGTTTGCATCGATGTGAGATTCGAGATTGGCGCGGCGCGAAGCTGGGGATTTACGGCTTCGGCGCGGCTGGTCACATCGCGATCCAGATCGCCAAAGCGCGTGGAGCGGATGTCTATATCTGTACGCGCGATAAGGAACGCCATCAAAGCCTGGCTGAGGAACTTGGGGCAACGTGGGTGGGCACAACCACCGAACCTCCGCCGGCTGCGCTTGACGCCGCGATCGTTTTCGCCCCGGCTGGGGAAATCGTGCCGGCAGCGTTGCAAGCCCTGGACAAAGGTGGAACGCTCGTGCTCGGCGGTATCCACATGAGCCCGATCCCGCAGCTTCAGTACAAGGACCTCTACTGGGAGCGCGTGATTCGGACCGTGGCCAACAACACCCGCGAAGACGGGCGGGCGTTTCTCAAGGAAGCGGCCCGCGTGGGTGTGCAGACGCATGTGCAGATGTTTGGGCTGCACGAGGCGAACGACGCGCTGATCGCGCTGAAGCATGATGCGATCAAAGGAGCAGCGGTGCTGGTGGTGGACCGGTGAGAATGTCATGGGAAAAAGGGTGCCACTGACAGCGAGTCTCGGCCGCCGAGACGAGTCGTCAGTGTGTTTGGAAGCGAGTCGCACAACGAGCACGCACGACTCGCTTCACTCGCTGTGCGTGGCACCCGATGGATCGCTACACTGTCCGGCGATGGCCGTCTCGACGCACACCTTTCAGGCCCCCAAGGGCACCCGCGATTTCTACCCGCATGATCTCGCGGTTCGCCGGTACATCGAAAGTGTCTGGCGTGAAGTCTCGATCAACCACGGCTTCGACGAGATCGACGGCCCGACGTTCGAGCATTTGGATTTGTATACCATCAAGTCCGGACCGGGCATCGAGTCGGAACTCTTCAGCTTTCGGCGATCGGGTGGTGATACCGACTACGCATTGCGTCCGGAGTTCACGCCGACGTTAGCGCGGATGTACGCAGCACAAGCGGGGTCGCTTGCCAAGCCGACGAAGTGGTTTTCGATCGGGCCATTCTTCCGAGCCGAGCGCCCCCAGCGCGGACGACTGCGTGAGCATGTTCAGTTGAATGTGGACATTATTGGAGATGACTCGCCAGCGGCCGATGCGGAGGTGATCGCTGTCGCGGTCAGGCTCCTCGATAAACTTGGGTTTACGTCCAACACGATCCAGATCAAGATCAACGACCGTGGCGCGGCATCTGCGTTCCTCATCGATCACGGGGTTCCTAGTGGCAACGTAGACCTCGCGCTCGATTTGATCGACAAGCTGGATCGACTTTCGCCTGAGACGATTAAGGAGCGGCAGGATGAATTGGAAGTCTCCGACTTCGTACTGGGAGCGTTTGGCTCGAACGTAATAGACGTACCTTTCGGCGACTTCGATTCCTTCTACGCCAACGCTCCAACTCCACTTCAGGAGGCCCTAGATAGCTCTGCGCCGTTTCACAAACCGATGCGACAGGAGCTTGATTCGTTGGGAATCGCTGATTGGTGCAGGTTCAATACGAGTATCGTCCGCGGGCTCGCTTACTACACCGGTACGGTGTTCGAAATTCACGAAGCGAGCGGCAAGGAGCGCGCGATCGCGGGCGGCGGGCGATACGACAATCTCGTCGAGCTGTTCGGCGGCCCTCCGACCCCCGCTTGCGGCTTCGCGATGGGGGACGTCGTGCTTCGGCTGGTACTCGAAGATCACGATCTCCTGAAGCCCGCCGAGCAGTACATGCCCGCACCGGATGTGTTTGTCATCACCGCGCGGGATGAAGAGCCGCAGACGAACCTCACGCCATTGATTTCTGAGCTGCGCCAGGCTGGTCTGCATGTGCGCCACAGCTACAAAGCCACGCGGAACGTCGGCAAGCTAATGAGCGAAGCGAACAAGGCCGGCGCGCGGTTTGCGGTGATCCTCGGCAAGGAGCTGGATGAAGGGAACGTCGTCCTGAAGGATCTACGAAGCGGCGAACAGGAAGAAATCGCGCGCGAAACGTTGATCGAAGTGCTGCGAACAAAGCTCGCGGCGTGCGAGGGAGGTTGAAGATGAACGGGATTCGACATAAGCATTGGATTGGATTGGCTGTCCTTGCCGTGTGTTCTGTTGCGTTGAGCGCGAAGCCGCAAAGCGGTGCGGAGGCGACGACGCAGCCGATGGCGGGCGACCCGGGTCCTTCGGCCACACTGGGCGCAAAGCCCTCTCAAGCGGACGACAAGACAGCCATACTGTTCGATGGCTTATCATGGCGCGGGTGGCAGCGCAAGGACGGGCCTGAAAGCCAATGGATCGTCCGAGATGACGGCTCAGTGCAGGCCAGCGGCGGCGATGCGGTCACCAATTCCACGTTCGGGGATTTTCAACTTCATGTGGAGTTCTATTGCCCCAAGATGTCGGGCAAGCAAGGTCAGGCGCGCTCCAACTCTGGCGTCTATCTACATGGGCGGTACGAAATCCAGGTCCTGGATTCGTTCGGCGACCCCCCAACCGGCAACGGATGCGGCGCGCTGTACTCCATCGCGGCGCCGATGGTCAACGCATCGCGCCCGCCGGGCACGTGGCAAACGTATGACATCATCTTTCGTGCGCCGCGCTTTGATGATCAGGACAAGATCACTGAACTGCCGCGCCTCACCGTCCTTCACAACGGCATCGTGATTCACAATAACCTGGAGCTTCCCAGCACAACGCCCGGCGGGCTGGATCGCACGATGGTCGACGTCGGACCGCTTCTGCTGCAATTCCACGGCGACCCGGTGCGGTATCGCAACATCTGGCTGAGAACACTGGATTGAGCGAGCCACGATAAGTGATGCGAATGCTGATCGTGACATCCGTGCAAGCGGAAGCTGAGGCGATCGGCTTGATCGACGATGCGGTCATTGCGGTTTCCGGGATTGGCCGAACGAACGCCGCCGCGGCGACGACCGAAGCGATCATTCGTGACGGTCCGTTCGACCTGGTGGTCTGCGCCGGGGTGGCGGGTGTGCTGCCTGGGGGTGGATTGTCGATCGCCGAGACGGTCGTGGCGACTTCGTGTGTGTATTACGAGGAGGGTGTGATGACGCCCGGTGGTTTTGAGGATATCACGGCGATGGGGTTTGCGCTGGGCGACTTCGGGGGCAATGTGGTGCCGGTAGATACGGACGCTCTCTCCCGGCTGGGCGATCATTTCCCCCGCGGCCCGATTGCCACGGTCGCGACGTGCTCCGGGAGCGACGAAGCGGCGCGCGAGGTCGTGCAGCGAACCGGCGCCGTCGCCGAGGCGATGGAAGGCGCAGCCGTGGTGCATGCCGCGCATCGACTGGGCGTCGGGGCGATCGAGCTTCGAACCATCAGCAACACGACGGGCGATCGCCAGCAACAAGTTTGGAGATTGGACGACGCTTTGGCGGCGCTAGGCTCGGCCGTTCGTGAGATGGCCGGGATACTGCGCGGGAATTGACCTGTGTCCGGCCGGTAACTAGCGCACCGTCCGATGCATCGTGCTCGTTGAGTTCGACGAGTGTTATCGGTCAAGGGGAAGCGACTCGGGGAACTGGGCGGAATCCTGCATTACTAGCTTGTGGTTCATAGGGTTGGAGCCTCAACCTATTTGATGATGGGGTCGATGGTGGGGTGGTGTCCTCGCTGTCGGGGCGGGGCCGATGTGTGCGCCTTGGAGTGGCAAGGAATGGGATTCTCAATGTTTGGCGCCCAGTCGTCGCCTATTGCGATCGACTTCGGCACGTCGTCGGTGAAGCTGCTGCAGCTGAGCCTTGGCGACCGGCCGACGGTTGTTGCCGCCGCGGAGCTGGCCATTCCCGACGCGATCCGCCAGGACAAGCAGGCGCGGCTTGACTTCTATGCCAGAAAGCTTCCCGGGCTGTTGCGCAAGGCCGCGTTCAAAGGGCGTCGGGCGATCTGCTCGGTCCCCAGTGCCCAGACGTTCATCCAGCACATGCAGATTACCGCCCCCGACGGCGCCGCCCGGGAGGAAATGGTTCACGCGCAGCTCTCGTCGCAGACCGGATGCCTGCCGCAGTCGATGGTCATTCGGACCGTGGATGTGGCCGAGGTGATCCGCGAGGGGCAGACACGATCGGAGTTGATCTGCTTCGCCATTCCGCGGGCAGTGGTGATGCGCCATGTCGAGCTTCTCAACCGGTGCAAGATTCAGGTGATCGGCGCCCACAGCGAGCTGCTGGCGATGGTCCGCTCCTTCGCACAACTGTACGCCGACGGCGCTGATGAGAGTCGGACAACGCTGTATGTCGATCTCGGTTGGGGTAGCACGAAGGTCGCGATCAGTCACGGGAACGAGCTCGTGTTCGCGCGGTGTATCCAGGTCGGCGGGCGACACTTCGATCAGTGCATCGCGGATGAGATGCAACTGGATATTGCCGAAGCGCGGGCACACCGCCTATCGCACGACGTCTTCTCGTCCGCGGCGGTGGAAACGCCCGGCGAGACGGTGGGCGTCGAAGCTGAATCCGGGCCGGCCCTGCTTCGCGCCGGCGCGGAACAGGCCGTCCGCGAGGGGGGTGATTCGTTCGACCACGCGGGACTTGGCTCGACCGCGGATCAGGGTGTTGGGATCGAGTCCCACGACCGGATGGCAGAGGCTGCCCTCGGTGAGGACCCCGCATCGGATCAGGGTCACGACGGCGTCTGCGAGTTGCTCGATGCGATCACTGACGAACTGTCGATGTGCCTGCGATATCACCACAGTGTCTTCCGCGAGCGGTCGGTTGATCGGATGATTTTCCTCGGAGGGGAAGCAAGGCAAAAAGGGTTGTGTCAGCATGTCGCCAAGGCGCTGCGCCTCCCCGCCCATCTGGGGGATCCTCTGGCAAGCGTCGCGGCTGAGGGCTCGTTGAATACGCCGGGGGTCAAGCTCGACGAGCCGCAGCCCGGGTGGGCGGTGGCTTGCGGCTTGAGCACTTCGCCGGCCGAATTGTAAGGAACCAAACGAATGACGAACGCGAGCTTCCTGCCCGAAGACTACCTGGAGGAACGAGCTGAGCGCCGCACGAACTTGATCAGCCTGGTCCTGTTTGGTGTCGTGATGATCGCCGTCTTCGCGGCGTTCCTCGTGACGAACCGCGAGTGGACGCAGGTGCGGGCCGCACAGGAGGCGATCAACAGTCAATACCAGCTGGCCGCCCGCCAGATCGATGAGCTTACCGAGCTTGAGCAGCAGCGGGAACAGATGCTGAACAAGGCCGAACTCGCCGCGGCTCTGGTCGAGCGCGTGCCCCGAAGCATTCTTTTGGCGGAACTGATCAACCGTATGCCCCCGCGCCTGAGCCTGCTCGAGTTCGAGCTCAAATCGGAGAAGGTTCGAGCGCCTCGACAACTCCCGAAGAAGCGGAGGGTCGGGCGACAGAGCGCCCCCAAGCGCGCCCCGACGCGGGAGCAGGCCTCCGCGGAGCAGCAGAAGATCGAGCTGCCACGCCAGGTTGTCACGATCTCGATGGTGGGCGTGGCCCCGACCGACGTGGAAGTGTCGCGCTTCATGAAAGCACTGACCTCGTATTCCCTCCTGAGGAATGTCACCCTCGATTATTCAGAGGAGCGTGAAATGGACGGCCGGATGATGAGGCAGTTCGGCATCAGGATGAAGCTCGCTCGCAACGCCGATGTCCGCCGTGTCGAGTCCTTGCTCAAACCGCAGGATCTCAGGAACCCGATGACGGACGAGTTGCAGTTTATCTCGCCGGACTGGAAGAAAACCGCCTCCGTGCCGAACGCTGCGAACAGAGGAGACTGAATCATGCGCTTTGGATTTCGCGAACTCATTTTCCTCGTGGTGTTGCTGGCGGTGCCCGTGGCCTCGTGGTGGTACGTCTTCAAGCCGCGCAACACCGAGATCGCGCAGGCCCGGATGGAGATCGAGATCAAGCAGGTCAAGCTCGACAAGCTGCGCGAGGTTGCCAAGCGAATCGACGATATTGGCTTGGCCATCGAGCAGGGTCGCGAGGCCGTCGAGCTCATTGAAGCCAAGCTGCCCAACCGCGACCAAGTCGAGGACATTCTTGCGAACGTCTGGGAACTGGCCAAGCGCAACCACTTGAACTTGAAGTCGGTCAAGAGCGAGAAGCCCGTTCTGGCGACGCTGTACATGGAGCAGCCGTTGCGGGTGAGTATGACCGGCCGGTTCGACGGGTTCTATCAATTCCTCTTGGAGATGGAGAACCTTTCTCGGATCACGCGCGTGCCTCGGATGAAGCTGGAACGAATCATGGAGACCGGCGGTCTGAACGACGGTGAGCTTGACACCGGCTTGATGCGGGCGGACTTCACACTGAGCATCTACTTCGAGCAGCCAGCGGACAACGAAGGATTGGAGCGACCGTCGTGAGTGAGCACGAGCACGAGCACTTTGACACCGACTCGGCCGACCTCGTGGAGGCGGGGGACTTGGTGGCCGAAGCCACGGTGCCTCTCGGGACCGGGACGTTTGCCGCCGAAGACGGCGATCTCGATCTGCTGGACGGATCGGCCAAGAAACGCCGGACCGGCCCGTTGGTCTTGATTGCGGTCGTGGTGTTGGCGGTGGGCGGACTGTTCTGCATGCACGCCCTTTCCAAGATCACTGCGGCATCTCGGGGTGATACCGCCATCGAGAAGACGATCGATCTGTTCCTCACTTCGGTGACCAAATCCCAGGCTGGCGGTTCGTCACAGTCCGCAGGTGACCTGGTCAGGAGCCATCGCGCCGTCGTCGGTGTTCTGAGTGATGACTACACCGCACTCCAGATTCCCCTTACCGACGTCCAGTTCAACCCGTTCGTGATCCAACGAAATGCTCGGCCGGTTCACCAGGCCGTTCCTGATTCCGGGGACGACGAATCAAGGCGGCTGGCAAGAAGCCGCGCCAAGCGGCGCGAAGAAATCGAGAGCGCTTGCCACAGCCTCCGCTTGAAATCCGTGATCATGGGCAGCGTGCCGCTGGCCAACCTCAGCGGTCTCATCGTTCGGTTGGGTGAGGTTGTCCCGATCGAGACCGAAGGCATCGAGATTCGCGTGACCTCGATTACGCACGATTCGATCACGCTGACGGCCAACGAGCCGTCACTCAAGCTGAAGGTCGACGTGGTCCTCGAGCTCAACCGTGGTCGATAGCGTCGGCATCCCATGATGGTTCGCTAGAAGAAGCACGAGAGCAGGATTAGGCATGAGTGATGAGCTGAGCAAGGTTGGCCACAAGAAGGCGAAGTCATCGGCTCCCGCGCCCTGTGACGCCTTGTCGAGCCTCTACACGCCGGAAGAGGCCGGTGGCGTCGGCGATGGTGGTGATATTGGTCAGCAACTGCTCAAACGAGGTGTTGTTGAGTCAGAACAGTTGGACGCGGCGCAGCGCGTTCTCAAGCAGACCCCGGGTCGGCACCTCTCGGAAATCCTGATAGAAATGGGTGTTGACGAGGCCGCGGTCCAGGAGGTTGTAGCCTCGGAAAGCCGGCTGCCCTTCGCCCGTGCAGAGATTGATGATTCCGATTCCTTTGACGCCAAGCTGCTCAACCGGCTCGGGCCCGAATACTGCAAGGAAAACCTGGTGCTGCCCCTGCGCAAGGAAGGATCGCGACTGCTCATCGGCACGGCGAGCCCCGACGACGTCTTCCTGCTCGATGACGTCAAGCGCCGCCTCGGCGTCACCTCGGTCAAGCACGTGCTCGTAACCGCCGGCGACATCCGAGGCATCGTTGAAGCGATGACCGAGGACGACGCAGACGAGTACAACATTGACGAGATTCTCTCCGACGTCGACGAGGACGACGTCGAGGTCGTGCAGGAGAAGGAGGACAACGCGGACGCTGAGGAAGCCGCGTCCTCGCCCGTCATCCGTTTCGTGAACCACATCATTCAGACGGCGATGAAAGAAGGCGCCTCGGATATTCATATCGAGCCGGAGGAGAAGGCCCTTCGCGTCCGGTTCCGGATCGACGGCGTGCTGTTCGATGTGATGAATCCGCCCAAGCGCATGCACGCCGCCATCACTTCGCGCATCAAGATCATGGCCAACCTGGATATCGCCGAACGCCGCCTGCCGCAAGACGGCCGAATTCGCGCGACGGTCATAGGCAGGAAGATCGACCTGCGTGTCTCGACCGTTCCCACGCCAAAGGGCGAAAAGACCGTACTGCGTATCCTCGATACGCGGTCGATCAACGTCGGTTTGGACGAGCTGGGGTTTGCTCCGGACACGTTGACCATCTGGAAGAACCAGGTCGCCCTGCCGCACGGGATCGTGCTCGTGACCGGGCCTACCGGATCGGGAAAAACCACGACGCTTTACTCATCGATCCAGCAGATGAATATCCGCAAACTCAACATCTCCACCGTTGAGGATCCCGTCGAGTACAACCTCGATGGAATCACGCAAATCCAGGCGCACGAGAAGATCGGGATGACCTTCGCCACTGCGCTGCGAGCGCTGCTCCGTCAGGACCCGGACGTGATCATGATCGGCGAAATCCGAGACCTCGAGACGGCCACCATTGCGATTCAGGCCGCGCTCACCGGGCACCTCGTGCTCTCGACCCTGCATACAAACGACGCCCCTTCGTCGATTACGAGACTGATCAACATCGGCACCGAGCCGTTCCTCATTGGGGCTGCCGTGAACTCAGTGCTGGCCCAGCGACTCGTCCGACGCATCTGCAAACACTGCAAGGCCGAGCTTACCGTGACGCCGGAGATCGAGGAGTTCCTCACCATGCATGGCATCCCGGCTTCCCAAGTGATGAAGGGCAAAGGCTGTCCGCGCTGCCGGGAGACCGGCTACAGCGGCCGAGTCGGACTGTACGAGCTGCTTCTGTTGGACGATCACCTTCGGGACGCCATCGCCCGCAACCCCAACGTCACCGAGTTTCGGCGCATGTGTATCGAGCGCGGCATGGTGACGTTGCGCGAAGATGGTTTCCAGAAGGTCGCCGCAGGCTCCACCACCGTCGAAGAAGTCCTGCGCGTCACCGAAGCGACAATCTGACCAACGAGCCTTGGCCCGGGTCGTTGTGTTTCTTTTCCATCACGGCCAGAACGCCGCCACACACAACACGATCCACACCGCCAGCGCGATGCCCACCTTGCTCATCGACGCGATGATCCGCCCGATCGACGCGCCGATCGCCGGCTTCACCGAGCCTTTGAGCGTTTGTGGTTGGTGGCCGGTCATTTCGCCCACAATCGCTCCGACGAACGTGCCAACGACCGCGCCCACCAACGCGCCAAAGATCGGAATCGGCACCGCCACTTGGAACACGATCGCGCCCGCGATCCCGCCGATCAACGCCCCCCACATGCCTCGCTTGCTCGCCCCGCCCTTCTTCGCGCCGACAATGCCCGCAACGAGTTCAATCAGCTCGCCTATCCCAAGCAGGGCCGCACACCCCCCCAGCCACCACCATCCGAACGTGACCGCCGGCTCGTCGGAAAGATACCAGTGATCAAACAGCTCGATCACCACCGCCAGCGCAAGCATGATCCACGCCCCCGGAAGCTGAAGCATGACGAGCCCGACACACATCAGCCCAATGAGCGCAAACACCGACGCGACGACATACAGCATCCAATCCATCGTGTATATCTTCGGGTTTTGACGGCAATACTTCCAGTCGGGCAAGGGAGGAATCACAGATCAACACGAATGGACACAGATGTGGAAGACCGCGATAGCCGTCCCGGTTTCACGAGTCCCGATTCCATCGGGATCGAGAGCAACCAGTGGATTCGCTCAAACCCTTTCAACGATCCGCCGCGCCACAGGCCCGTTTAGCCGCGAGCTGAAGGCGATCTCTCCGGTGAGCGCATACACTCGGTCGCACGGCAACGCGCCGGTCGATGGCCACGTAAAAGTTTTCATGATTGGCATATGCATGCCTGCCAAGATTTCCGCTCATGTCCAGCAACGGTTTCGAGAGGCGATGGAGCAGGGAACCGCGATTCCCGAGCCCGAATGGCAGCACCTGATGGAACATGTGGGTGTGACGATTCTACCTTGCGGTTCGATGCTGTTTCGTGAAGGCGATGTCGTTCGTCGCCTGTACTTCATCGCGCGCGGACTTCTGCGCTTGTTCTGGACGAACAGCAACGGACGCGAGATTAATTCCGGGTTCGATTACGAAGATCGTTTCATGACCGACGTAGCGAGCTTCTTCACCGGCGTTCCCGCCCGATTCGCTATTCAGGCGCTGGAAGACTGCGAATTACTGTATCTTGACCATGCAACCTACGAACATCTGTTGACGCGTCACGTGTGTTGGGAGCGACTGTGGCGTCGCCAGCTTGAGACACAATTCGTGCGCAAAGTGGACAAGGAATGTCGCATCCGTACCTTGACTGCTCAGCAGCGGTATCGCTTACTGGTGAACCAGGCGTCACCGTTGCTCGAACGTGTGCCACAGTATCACTTGGCGTCGTATCTCGGCATCGCGCCGGAGACACTGAGCAGAATCAGGGCGAGGAACTGGTGATCTTGACCAAAATCAAGCGACCGGTTCGGAACAAGCATGTAGGATTCGACGCAGTCATATGCAATGGAGATTACCTCATGCGCGCTTACAGGACGATTTCATTCGTCGCGAGTGGTTTGCTTGCCTTTTGTGTGACTTTCTCGACCAGTGCCGCAGAGGATCCTGGTCGCAATGCGTGGCGGCAGTACGCCTCACCGGAAGAAGCAGGCTTCTCGAGCGAACGTCTGGAAGAGGCATACGCCAGCGCCGAAGAAGCTGGCTCGGCGGCGATCATGGCCATTTACAACGGTCGCGTCGTCGTGGCATGGGGCGACATCGAACGACCGTTCAAGTGTCACAGCGTGCGCAAGAGCATTCTCAGCGCACTCTATGGAACACACGTCGCGGCCGGGCGGATCGATCTCAACGCGACGCTGGCGGACCTCGGCATCAATGACATCGAACCGCTGTCGGACGAGGAGAAGACGGCCCGTATCGCCGACCTGCTCACTGCGCGCTCGGGTGTATATCATCGCGCCGCCAAGGAGCCGGCGGGAATGAGTCGCAATCGCCCGGCGCGGCATTCGCACAAGCCCGGCGAGCACTTCTGGTACAACAACTGGGACTTCAACACGCTCGGCACGATCTATCATCAGCTCACTGGTGAGCCCGTGATCGAGTCGTTTCAACAGCATTTCGCAGACCCACTGGGCATGCAGGATTTCATCCCCGAGCACGGTTCGTACGAGCTGGAGCCGAGGCGCTCGAAACACCCCGCTTATGCATTTCGTCTCTCAGCGCGCGATCTGGCACGATTCGGTCTGATGATCGCCCAAGGGGGGCGGTGGGGCGATGAACGGATCGTTCCCGAAAGTTGGATCACCCAAAGCACACGCACGCACTCGACCTTCGATAATTTGCGTGGATACGGATACATGTGGTGGATCTACCCCGCCGGGTCGACCTCAAGCTACGAAACGGTCAACAAATACGATGTGTTCTCGGCGATCGGTACCGGTGGGCAATTGGTGATCGTAATACCGGAAGCGAAGTTCGTGTTGGTCCATCGCGGCGACACCGACAATCGTCGTAAACGAGTCACCGACGGACTTGTCTGGCAGATTCTAGAGATGATTCTGAGCGCCAAGACAGGCGACGCCAAGACAGCCCCGGCGCTGACCGATGTCACCCCGGTACCGTTGCCTGGTGCGCTCCCGGCGCCACCGACGCGAACAGCCATCGACCTCGATCCTGCGAAAATACGGGAGTACATCGGCACGTATGCCAACGAGGAGACGATGACGATGGAGTTGTACGAGTATGCCGGTCGGCTGTTCGGGCAGACGAATGATGGAAGGGAAGCCGAAATCTTCGCCGAGGCTGCGGATAAGCTCTTCCTCAAGAACGCCGATGTTCAACTACGAATCCTGCGCGATGAGACCGGTCGCATCACTGATGCTGAGGTCACCATGATGGGTCAGACCCTGAAACTTCCTAGAGTATCTTCGGGAATCGACGACTCGCTTTCCAGTCTGGGTAACTCGGCCGCTAAATAGTCGCGATTCCGCCCGTTTGGCGGGTGACGCACACCGTCCCGGCACCATGATGCTCTGCCAGGGTTGATTTTTGGGCTCCGGCGCAGACCCTGTGTCGAATGACGCAGGACAAAGAGCGATACGCCGATCCACGCAGCGACGCCCAACTCGTCGACGCGGCCGATACCGGTGATCTCCAAGCCTTCGCCGCGCTGTACAACCGCCATCGACGGTGGGTCGTTGATCTTGCTTTTCGATTCACAAATGACCCTGAGCAATCGCTGGATGTGCTTCAGCAGACCTTCGAGTATTTTCTGCGCAAGTTCCCCGGCTTTCAGCTGCAGTCGAATATGAGGACATTCCTCTACCCGGTCGTACGCCACATCGCGATTTCAATGCAACGCCAGGCTCGTCGAATGACGTACCTGCGCGACCTTCCTCCAACGGCGGCCGCATCCACCAATCCTGACGCAGCCGAAGTTCGCGAACAGCTCGCTGCGATCGTCAACAACCTTCCTCCCGGTCAACGCGAGGTTGTGTTCCTCCGTTATGTTGATTGTCTTTCGCTTCAAGGAATCGCCACCGTGATGAATATCCCGCTGGGGACCGTCAAATCGCGGCTACATCACGCTTTGACCGCCCTTCGAGCCGACGAAATTACAAAAAAATATTTTGAGGAGTTCCGGCAGTGAACCTTTCGGCCAGTTCGGCGCTTCATATACGGAGGCCCCCGGAGTAACCACCAGTGGACCAGCTCTCACCACAGGATCTAGAACCAAAAGGCGAGCAGCTTCAACAGTTCCGCAAGGACCTTACGTCCCTCACATCCGGTCATATCAAGATTCCGCAGGAAGTGGACCAAGCTGTGCTTCGAAAGGCGGCTACAGCGCTCGCTCGGACCGAGCGCACCCGGTTCACCTATGGCAAGCCCATCGCTTGGCTCGCTGCCGCCGCTTCATTGACTCTGGTCGTCTGGATCAGCGGGCTGTTTCGATCATCGACCACAACGCCGTTGCAGGCGACCGTCGCTTCTACACCCGGCGATCTCGATCGCAACGGCCGGGTGGACATCCTCGATGCGTTTCAACTCGCTCGGGAACTCGATAACGACATCGCTCCGACCGCCGGCGACATCAATGCCGACGGCGTCATCGATCGCGCCGATGTCGAAGCGATCGCGATGAAAGCCGTCACATTGGAGCAGGGAGCAAGCTGATGCGAACGCTCGCACCCATTTGCATCGCTGCACTCTTGGCTGTCACCATCGTGTGCGCTCAAGACGATGTGCAATCAGTTCGCTTCGACGCCATTGACGTTTACGTTCAGACTGGTGACCGACCGTTGGCAGCGTATCAACTCGATCTCTCGGCCGCGAAAGGGGATGTCACAATCGTCGGCATCGAAGGCGGCCAGTCGGAGGTCTTCACCGCTCCGCCCTACTACGACCCCGCGGCAATACAAAATGATCGCGTCATCATCGCCTCCTTTTCAACCGCGGCTGCCGACGCACTGCCGCGCGGAAAGGTGCGCATCGCCACGATCCACGTGCAAATCGTCGGCGATATCGAGCCGGAGTATGACGCAACGATCACCGTCGCCGCAACAGTCGATGGCGAACCAATCGACGCTGAACTCATCCTTGAAACGGGACCAACGCAATGAACAAGTTGTTTGAGTTTCTCTCAATGGCGTTCCTGTTGCTAATGCTGAACGCAGTCTTACTCCTTACTGGATGTGCGGTGGATTCCCATTTCGACCCTTCCCTTTCAAAGAGCAGTCGGAACTACGAACGAGGCTTGGTGGATTCAAGGGCCAGCAGACAGGTTGTGGTCCGCTCGCAGATTGAGTTGCTTTTTGGTGGCGGCGGAACGAGCAAGAGACTTGCGGAACAGGCTCCCCCCGGCTCACTCCCGTCGCTCGATGAAGAAGTCTGGGTGATCGTCAAGCCCAAACGGACCGCACAACCTACCAAGACCGACGACATCCCCGGCTCCGGCGTACTCATGTGCCGCATACCGGTCAATAATGTCATCACCAACGTCGCGTTGCCGCTCAGTCACACCGATGTCGCCGTCTCCATCAGTGCGTACATCGCGTCCGTTGAAGTCACCCAGGAATTCCACAATCCCTACGACGAGAAGATCGAAGCGGTCTACGTCTTCCCCCTGCCGCAAAACGCAGCCGTCAACGGCTTCATCATGACCATCGGCGAGCGCAAGATCCGCGGCATCATCCGTGAGCGCGAGCAAGCGCAGCGCATTTACAACGAAGCGAAACGCCAAGGCTACGTCGCCTCACTGCTCACTCAAGAGCGAGCCAACATCTTCACGCAGCATGTTGCCAACATCGAACCGGGCAAGCGCATCGACGTCAACATCACCTACTTCCATACGCTCACCTATGACGACGGCTGGTACGAGTTCGTCTATCCAATGGTCGTCGGCCCGCGCTTTAATCCGCCCGGCTCCACGCAAGGCGTCGGTTCCGTCGCGCGCGGTAGAGTCGGTATCTCCGGCCAACAGACCGAACTCCAGTACCTGAGCCCCAATGAGCGCAGCGGACATGACATTTCGCTTGCTGTGGATATCAACGCAGGCGTCACCATCGAAGAAATCAATAGCGTCAATCACAAGATCAATGTCAGTCGTGAAATGTCTGAGCAAATGCGCGTCGAGCTCGATCCCAACGATGCCATTCCTAACAAGGATTTCGTGCTGCGTTACCGAGTGGCCGGCGATCAAGTCAAGACCGCCCTGCTCACGCATCGTGATCCCTCTGGCGGGGGTGGATACTTCACGTTCATGCTCTATCCGCCGCAGGATATCTCCAATCGCCCACGACAACCGATGGAGATGATCTTCGTCATGGATTGCTCCGGCTCCATGTCAGGTCAACCCATCGCGCAGTCCAAGGACGCTGTGCGGCACGCGCTTGGATGTCTTGAGCCACAAGACACCTTCCAGATCATTCGTTTTTCCAACAGCACGTCTCAGCTCGGCCGTCAACCTCTGCCCGCCACGGCGAAGAACGTTCGTCGCGGCAAACAGTACGTCGCCAACCTTTCCGGGGGCGGCGGCACGATGATGATCAAAGGCATCAAGGCTGCGTTGGACTTCCCCCATGATCCTGAGCGACTACGCTTCGTCACATTCCTGACTGATGGATATATCGGAAACGAATCTGAAATCCTTGCGGCTGTTCACGATCAACTCGGTTCGGCTCGCGTCTTCAGCTTCGGCGTCGGTTCGTCGCCCAATCGTTATCTGATGAACCGCATGGCCAAGCTCGGCCGAGGCGCGGTCGCCTACCTCAGCCTTAATGACGACGGCGCGAAGGTCATGGACAACTTCTTTCACCGGGTCAGCCAGCCGGTATTGATGGATATCACCATCGATTGGGGGAACATGCGTGTGGCCGACGTGATACCAGCGCGCACGCCGGACCTCTTTGTCGGTCGCCCCGTGATCGTCACTGGCCGATTCGATGGCGATGATCCCACAACCATTCGCATCAAGGGAAGAACCGCCCAGGGAATCGTCGAAGCGAGTTTTGACGTCAATCCGATCGACGCCGCTAACGAACACCGAGCGCTACCCGCAGTGTGGGCGCGCAATTACATCGCGCAGCTCGTCGACCGCGCAACTTACGATGCCAACGTTGAACTGCCGCAACAGATCACGGAGATCGCGCTGAACTACAACCTGATGTCCGCCTACACGAGCTTCGTTGCCGTCGATTCCAAGACACGCACCGCCGGCGATCGCGGAACCACCGTCAACGTTGCTGTGCCTGTTCCCGACGGTGTTCGCTATGACACGACTGTGCGAAGCGACGGCACGCACTGACAACCGCAGCCCGCGGATATTCATCCGCGGCTACTACTCGAGCCTTCTTCGTTCTCATTGCCTGTCCACGACCATGATCTGCTCCAGCGATTTGCGCTGTAGATCGGGCACGACGCAATCGTCCGCGGGATAACCGATGGGAATCAACAGGAACGGCCGTTCGTAGCTGGGGCGCTTGAGAATCGGGCCGAGGAACTTCATCGGGCTAGGTGTGTGCGTCAGCGCGACAAGGCCGGCAACGTGGGTCGCAGCGAGTAGCATCCCCACCGCGATGCCGACGGATTCGTTGACGTAATACACCTGATCCGAGGGATTGTTGGGATCGTCATCCTTCATCAGCTTGAAGACGACAATGAGCCAGGGGGCGATCTCCAGGAACGGCTTGTGCTCATCGGTGCCGATGGCGCGCAGATCGTCTAGCCACTGCTCGTTGGCCCGGCGGTAATAGAACTCGCGTTCCTCGGCCTCGGCCCCTTCGCGAATCTCCTTTTTCAGAGCCGGGTCCTGCACAGCCACGAACCGCCACGGCTGTTTGTTGGCTCCGCTTGGCGCAGTCCCAGCCGCGAGGATGAGGTTCTCGATGACCTCACGCGGCAGCGCGCGATCGGAGAAGAACCGCACGGATCGGCGTTGGTTGAGGATTTCATAGAACCGCCGGGCCGCGTCGGCCGGATCGGTATCAGCCGGTTCAGGCTTGTATGGGATGAAGGTCAGTTCAGCCATGCGTTGGGTACCATGTCTGGGGGAATCGAGAGGTCGCCAATGCCGACATCGTATCCACAATCTCTACAGCACCGCCGATCGTGGGTGATAAGAATCTTCATGTGGCGCTGGATCGGTGTATTGGTGATTCTCACTGCATTGATCGCGTCAAACGGTGTTCACGCCCAAAGCGCCAAGAACGCGGCGACGTGGTACCGTCGCGCGATCGACGCGTATGAGTCGCTCCCCACTGACGTGAAGAAGTCACTTTGGGAGTTCGACTGGTCGAATCCGAACGCCCCGATCTCCGACGAATTCCGCCTGGCGTTGGCGCGGGTTCAGCCGGTGCTTCGCCTGGCGCATCGCGGCGCGAGACAGGGTTACAGCGACTTCGACCTGGATTACGCCCAGGGGGTCGAACTGCTGCTGCCGCACCTTTCATCGATGCGCGGCATCACCTGGGCTATGCACAACGACGCGTTGTTGCGCCTGCGCGACGGCGATACAGCGGGCGCTGCTGCCGCAGTGGCGTCGATCTACCGTATGGGTGGTCACCTCAGCAGCGATCGCATCATCATCAGCTCGATGGTAGGACAGGCGCTCTTCAGCGCGGGAGAGATGGTCGCCCAGGCGGGCGTGGACCGCGCCGCGTTCACACCCGATGACAGCGCGACGATGATGGAGGCACTGAGAGATTTCAGTGAGACCGATCCCTTTGAGTATGTCGAAGCGATCGCGATGGAGCAGGAGATCATGATCGAGTGGATGGCGGAGAAGTACGCCGGTGAAGGCGGAAGGGAGCAGCTTGCCGACGACTTCGGCCTGGACGACGAGAATGCTGCGGAACAAAACGAACAACTCGCCGCGATGACCGAGGAGGAGTTCTACGGGTCGCTTGATCAGGTCGATCAGCTCATGAACCGGGTCATCGAAGCGTTCAGCGATCCTGATCAGGACGCGGGCCGAGCCGCGATGGCAAAGATCACTGAGGAAATCAGCGCCGGTGAACACGGCGTTATGGCTACGGTGATGGTCCCAGCCTACAACAGGATCTTCGATAAAATGCACATGGCTGAGCAACGGCTCGCCGATCGAAGAGCTTCGTTGGCGCTGCTCATGACGGGCGAACTCTCGCCGAGAGCCGGGGCGAACGCGGTGATATTTTATCTGCGGGCGATCACGCTGCTGGAAGAGATCGACCCTGAGCAGCGCAAGCAGTGGCCCGCTTTGGCGGCGAAACCTGATGAACCGATCGACGAAGATGTGGTCAAGTCGCTCACCGACGCTGATCCGATTATTACCTTGCTGCGTGAGGCGTCGCACACGGCTCGTTGCGATTTCTCAGCGGTTCGAGGTCGCTGGGCGCTGGCCATCCCCGCCTATCTACCTGGTTTTCGGGAGCTGGCGAACCTGCTCGTCGCCGATGCCGATCGTCTCTTGCAGGTTGGAGAAGCGGATGCGGCCGTCGATCGACTGGAGATTTGCTACCGCATGTCGGCCCACCTCGCGACGGACGGCGTGATCACCAGCGCGCTGGTGTCGCACGACATGTTCAACGCTGCCGCTGCAATCGTGCAGCGAGAACTGACCCAGGCGTTCTTTGAGGATGTGCATCGGGAACTGCTGCATCAGGCGCTGGGGACGATGAGTCGAAAGGATCCATTTGGGTATATCGCGGGCATTACTAGTGCGCGCAAGAGAATTGAAGAATGGCTCAGCGATCGGAGGCAAAGTAGCGCTGCGCCACAACTCGATCTTGGCGAATTCGCGCGTGGCAGGGACATCGATCAATTGCTGGCGTGGATGGTCGCGCTTCGGCACATTCAAGACGTCTTCGATTGGCCGGAAGCGACCACGGATTCGTTGGCGCCGCTGGATGGATTGCTTGCGCTTGACGCGGTCGCCGTGGTGGCTGAGCAATCGGCCCAGATCAGTGCAGCGATACAAGCCGGCAACGTCGAAGCGATTTTAGATCGCGAGTTCCCGCCGATCGCCCGGGTTCGCGAGCAATTAGCCCGAGCGCGAGCTGATCTGCGCCGCAGCGTTGGGGTCGTCAAACCTGCTCGGGTGCGAACTGCGGCCGAGCCCGTGCTCGGCAATTAAGTGAAGTCGAAAGGTCGCCAATGCCTACATCCGATCCGCAATCTCTACAGCGCCGCCGATCGTTCGTGAGGAGAATCTTCACGTGGCGACGCATCGGTGTGTTGACGATCCTCACTGTGTTGATCGCGTCAGATCGTGTCCACGCCCAAAGCGCCAAAAACGGCGCGACGTGGTACGCCAAAGCTATCGCGCAATACGGTTCGATATCCAATAACGACATCGAAACGATCGTCGACTTCGACTGGGGTGATCCAAGCGCGCCGATTACTGCTGAGTTGCGCGCGGCGCTGGCGCGGGTTCAGCCTGTTCTGCGGTTGGCGCAGCGTGGTACACGCCAGGAATATAGTGATTTCGACCTCGATTATAGCCAGGGATTCGACCTCCAATTGCCTCACCTTGGTCGGCTCCGAGGTCTTACCCAGCTCATGCGTACGGATGCGATGATTCGTATGCGCGATGGTGATGCCGCAGCGGCGGCGGCTGGGATCTCATCGATCTATCGCATGGGCGCGCATCTGAATAACGATCAGACCATCATCAGCTCATTGGTCGGCATGGCCATATTCGGTGCGGGCGATCATGTTGCCCAAGTTGGGATTGATCGAGGCGCATTCTCGGGAGACGACGCCCAGACAATCTTCAGCGCGCTGGAAAGTCTTAGTCCGACTGACCCATTTGATCTTGGTGAAGCGATCGGGATGGAGCGAGAGATCATGACGATGTGGATGGCGGACCAATTCGCCACCGAAGAAGGCCGGGCGAGAATTGCAGGATCATTCGTTCTCGGCGTCAATGATAATGAACTGCAAACCGAGCTCAGACTGATGGATCAAGAGACGTTTGACGAACAGCTCCTGGAAGTCGATAACTTGATGTCGCAAGTCGTGGGCGCCTTCATGGATCCGGACCGAGATGCAGGCCGTGCCAAACTCAAGCAGATCACTGAGAAGATCGAAAACGGCGAGGTGGGATTGTTGGCGCGCGCGACCATACCAGCGCTCGATCACGCATTCGACAACATGCTGGCATCGGAAGAGAAGCTGCGCAATCGCCTGGCGTCGCTTGCGCCGCTGATCACCGGCGCGGTGGCGCCGAAAGAAATCGCCAACGCGGCCGTGTGGTATCTGCGGGCGATCGAGATGCTGGCCGAGTTGGAACCGGAAGCTCGATTGCAATGGCACGCGCTCGGCGCGGACCCGGATTTCCAAATCACCAAGGAGGCTGCCACGTCGTTGGACGGTGTTGATTCAATCATCTCGACGCTTCGGGAAGGATCGCACATGACGCGCTGTGAGTTTACGTTGCTCCTGCCCAAACAAGTGGTTGCAATTCCCGTGTATCTGCCGGGCTTGCGCGAACTGGCGAATCTTCTTCACGCCGAGGCGGTGTATCGGTTCCAAGTCGGTGAGATTGAGTTAGCTGTAGATCGCCTGGAGATTTGCCTTCGTATGTCCGCGCACCTGGGAGGCGATCAGACCATTACGACCTCACTGATTTCCCATCTTCTGTTCGAGGGCGCGGCGAGGCTCTTGCAACACAAGCTGATGCTCGCGTTGCTGGAGGACGATCAATTCAGCGCGCTGCGCGCTGCGCTCGAACAAACCAGCCGTAAGGATCCGTTCGGATACATCGCGTCGATCATCGCCGCTCGGGAAAGTGTTCGCTATTGGTTCATCGGGATGCTCAGGGCTGATGATGAAACACAGAAGCGGGTGCGGGAGGTCACGCAGGAATGGGACGCACAGCGACTGCTAGCACTCTTGGCGATTCGTAACGCCGGCCCGTGGAAGATGACATGGGTCGCCGAGGCTGAACCCAAAAAGCTATCGCCGCTCGCGGATGTGATATCGCTCGACGCTTTTGCCGCAGCTGCTTCACATGTCGAGCCTGTCCAAGAGGCGCTTGCTGCCCGTGATGTCGAACCACTATCCAAGCGAGCGCTACCGCGAATCATGGGGTCGCTGCGACAACAGTTAACCAACGCCCGGCGCGACGTGCGTGAGGTTGCAAGGGCGCTTAAGGCACACCAACGAGAAGTGCAGCCCATCGATTTGGGCAACTGACTAGCGAATGAAGCGCAATCGCCCGAAATCGGGGATGGCGCCGCTGGATGGTTCGCTTGCGCCTGACGCGGTCGCCGTGGTGGCCGAGCAATCGGCACAGATCCGTGTGGCGGCACAAAACGGCAACGTCGAAGCGATTTTAGATCGCGAGTTTCCGTCAATCGCCCGGGTTCGCGAGCAGTTGGCCAGAGCCCGTGCTGATCTTCGTCGCAGTGTCCGCGTGCTGAAGCACCAAACGGCTTCGGACCTCGCTGTGGACGGGGGATGATCAGAGGTCCCGAAGACGGCGACAGTCTTGCTCCGTTGAATACTCGTGATCGCACAGCTGGCGACCATCTGGTTCAGCGGGTTATTGAGTCCTGTGAATGCAATGTTCGATGGCTACGTTTAGTCGATGCCAATCTCTCCCAGCCGCACATGAATATGTGCGGGCGCCCGCGGATATGCATCCGCGGCTGGTAGGACTGACCTCGCCGAACATTACGAACACAGGACTCAAGAGCTCTCCCGCCTCACCCCACGCATCGAATTCCGACAGTTTGCAACCGGCACGCCGTCTTATTCTAAAAGAGCTTCAGGTTAACCGGTCGTCGGCTCGGTTGACGTCGCAGACGACGACTTGATCTGATCGAGGATTTCTTGGAAGCGCTGCTCGACGGTTTGCTCGAAATTGCTCGCCTCGTCTTCGATCTGCTGCTTGAGCGCTTCCGCGTGCTCCTGAATGAGCAGCAGGTATCGGCCGCGAGCTTCGATGGATTGGCTGGCCTGCAACTGCACCAACGCATGCAGCTCGATCTCCAAGAGTTGGGCGTGGGCGGTGCTGCCGGTATCGAGCGCTTCGCGAAGCTGCGCCGTGACCCGCTGAATCTCCTCGCCTGTTTGCAATTCCCTCATTTTGAGGTCATACAGCCCGGGGTTGCGTTCACGGAGGCGCACCAGACCGACCAGGTTTCGGGCGTTGCGGCGCATCGCCTGCTCGAACTGTGCTTCGGTGCTGTCGCGTCGAAGTCGTTCTAAGCGGGAGGCCAATAGAGGCTTCACCTCGCGGGCGACCTCGAGGCACTGCTCGATCAACTCAGGCGTCAGGCGGCGCATCGTGGTGCGGTGACGCCGTCCTAATGGATCGTGAAGGATGTCAGGGCCGAAGTCCGCATCGCGGACCAGGCGATCTGGTGTTCCCACTGCACCGGGCAAGGACGACAGCCCTTCGCTTCGCGTTGGGGCTTGATTGATTTTGTCTGCTGCAGCGTCAGATTGATCGGCGACGGTTTCCTGCGTTGGAGCGGGTTTGTCAGGCTGGTCAGGCGACCGAAGAGGGCTGGAAGCCATGAACGCCACGGTGGTGCTTGCGACAAAGATGGAGGCGAGCTTGATCATGTTCCGGGGGCGACCGCGCGGGTCACATCTCCAAGTCAGCGGCGAGCATCGCCAGTTCCACATCCAGATCGTCGATCGTCATGTCGCGGGTCACGAGCAGGTGCTCCATGTCGTTGAGCGTCCTTCCCACCACCTCGCGGTACACCGGCTGAATCTGGGTGTCGATGCCCCAGACGAGCTGAGGCAACGTGGGCGTATGCACGATCCGAAGCGAGAGCGTGCAGGCCAGGGCGATCGACGCGGCCAAGGCGGCCCGGCTCCACCACGAGTGCCGCAGCCCGATCCGGGCTACGACCTCGATCTGCGGGGTCTGGACCCTGCCCGGCAGCAACCCGACGGAAGCGTGGAAGACCCGATCGATCAGCCCGGCTGGGACTGGGACCCGCAGGCGGCGGGCCTGCCGTCCCAGCATGTCGTCCACCGCCTGCAACTGCGGCGAAAGATCACGGGCCGTCGATTCGGGATCGAAGGAGCTTGGGTCGCGTGCCATTGCCATTACTCCAATCAAACGGGCCACCGGCCGATCCATTGCCCGCCCACTCAAGATTCCGCCTCGTCCGGCCCTAAGAGCTGCCGCAGCTTCTTCAGGGCCCGGTGCTGGCGGGCCAGGACCGTGCCCAGGGGCTGACCCAGCACTTGGGCGATCTGGGCGAAGCTCAGCTCGCCGTAATGCCGCAGCTGAATTACCCGCAGGTCAGCCTCCGATAACCGGGCCATCGCCGCTCGTAGGGCCTGCAGCTCATCCGAGTCGGCCACGCCGGCCTGGTTCGCCCCACCGCCAGCCACGGCCAGCCCCGCCAGCGTGTCGTCCCGCACCGGGTTGGCCTGCCGCTTGCGACGGCGCATCTCATCGCGGAGCCGATTCATCGCGATGCGAAACAGCCACGATTCGAACTTGCCGACTTCGGTGTACTGGCCAATCTTCACCACCACGGTGCAGAACGTGGATTGGGTGATCTCCTGGGCCAGGTCCTCGTTGCCGCACTGGGCGCGGATGAGCCCGAAAACGCGGGCGGTGTAGGTCTCGACGAGCTCTCGCCACGCTGCGTCGTCGCCTTGGGCGGCGCGTCGCAAGGTCGCTTGGAGCGTCTCGCTTTGGTTCGATGGGGACATGACAGGGCGTTACCGCAATGCTAAACGTGCAGTTTAGGCCGCAACGCCCAAAGCCACACGCTCACCCGGGGGCCGCACCCGGCCGCCGCAACTACAATCGCCGGCCCTCACATGCTCAAGGCACTCGAAAACCTCGCAGAAAACCCGCTGGTCGCTTTGGCGTCTCTCCCCGTCGGCATCGTGGTATTACTGCTCGGTGGCCACTGGCTCGTCAACGGCGCCGCCGCCATCGCACGCCGCCTTGGCTGGTCCACCCTGGTCATCGGCCTGACCATCGTCGCCTTCGGCACCAGCGCGCCGGAGCTCTTCTTCAACGTCATCGCCGCCCTCAACGACCATAGCGAGCTGAGCTTCGGCAATATCGTCGGCTCCAACATCGCCAACATCGGCCTGATCCTGGGCCTTACCGCCTTGTTCGCCCCGTTGGTCGTGCACGGGCGCATCGTGAGCAAGGAGCTGCCCTGGCTCATCGTCATTTCCCTCGTGTGCTTCGCCCTGGCGTGGTTCACGCTCAGCGGCGAGGGCCGGTCCTTTGACCGCTACGAGGGAATGGCGATGTTGGGGGCATTTACCGTCTTCATGGTCGCGTGGTATCGCATGGGAAAGCGCGAAGCATCCGACCCGCTTGTCAAGGAACTCGGAGCCTCCGCTGCCGACGAAAGCCACGCATCGCTGCGCGTAGCGTGGGTTTTGTTCTTCGTCGGCTTGGTGTTGTTGCTCTTGGGCGGAAAGATGACGGAGTTCGGTGCGGTGAAGGTTGCGGCACGGCTGGGGCTGAGTGACGCGCTGATCGGGCTCACGATCGTCGCTATCGCCACCAGTCTGCCTGAGCTGACCACCTGCGTCATCGCCGTCCGCAAAGGACATGACGACCTGGCGGTGGGCAACATCGTCGGATCTAACGTGTTCAATCTGCTGTTGGTGCTCGGGATCACGGCGACCATTAC